>NZ_JADCLB010000015.1:0-213220 GCF_014982245.1 Enterobacter cloacae complex sp. P6RS | reverse complement strand
TGTTTTAATTTAGGTCATTAATAAATAAAAACAGATACATAATTAATATCTATAGCAGGCGCTGCATTAGCAGGATAAGTTTTTTAAATCGACAGGGAACATATTGTGCGAGCCGGCTAAATCTGTGGATTGACTTTGTTTTTGCCAGTGGCATGATGCGCACGAAATCTGAACTTCCTCACGGTTTTTAATCCATGACCACCTATACCCGGCCAGTGCTCCTGTTGCTCTGTGGCCTGCTTCTGTTGACCCTGGCGATCGCCGTGTTAAACACGCTCGTCCCGCTGTGGCTCGCCCATGAAAACTTACCGACCTGGCAGGTGGGTATGGTCAGCTCGTCCTTTTTTACCGGGAACCTGTTGGGCACATTATTAACCGGTAGCCTGATTAAGCGTTTTGGCTTTAATCGCAGCTATTATCTGGCCTCGCTGATTTTCGCTGCCGGGTGCGCCGGGCTGGGTCTGATGGTGGGCTTCTGGAGCTGGATGGCATGGCGCTTTATCGCCGGCGTCGGCTGCGCGATGATTTGGGTGGTGGTTGAAAGCGCGCTGATGTGTAGCGGTACCTCCCGCAACCGCGGACGTCTGCTGGCGGCCTATATGATGGTTTACTACGTCGGTACCGTTCTGGGTCAACTGATGGTCAGCAAACTGCCAACCGACCTGATGAGCGTGCTGCCGTGGGTAACCGGCATGGTGCTGGCCGCGATCCTGCCGCTGCTCTTTACGCGCATTGTGAACCAGAACAGCGAACATCAGGAAGCGACCCACGTCTGGCCGATGTTGAGACTTCGTCAGGCGCGTCTGGGCGTAAACGGCTGCATTATTTCGGGAATTGTACTGGGCTCGCTCTATGGCCTGATGCCGCTCTACCTGAATCATCAGGGCGTCAGCGATTCCGGAATTGGTTTCTGGATGGCGGTGATGGTCAGTGCGGGTATTGTGGGGCAATGGCCGATTGGCCGCCTGGCGGACCGTTTTGGTCGTCTGCTGGTGCTGCGCGTTCAGGTCTTCGTGGTGATCATGGGATGCCTTGCGATGCTCAGCAACGCCGCGATGGCACCTGCACTGTTTATTCTCGGGGCCGCAGGATTCACGCTTTACCCGGTCGCGATGGCGTGGGCCTGTGAGAAAGTAGAACATCACCAGCTCGTGGCAATGAACCAGGCGCTATTATTAAGCTATACCATCGGTAGCCTGCTGGGACCGACATTTACCGCGATGCTGATGCAGAATTATTCCGACAATTTGCTGTTTATCATGATTGCCAGCGTGTCGTTTATTTATCTCCTGATGCTGCTGCGCAAAGCGGGCGAGCATCCAACCCCTGTGGCGCACGCCTGATTAAATAAAAGCCTGTCGATGACAGGCTTTTTTGTCCCTGTCACATATAAGACTTTTACGCATTGTTTGTTTTCCCCGCCTGGCGATAATTCAAATGAGTTCTACCACAAAAGGCAACAATCATGTCTATACGTCGTTTTTCCACTACCGCACTTGCCGTAGTGTTGTCTTTAACGTTTGCAACGGCTCCGGTCATGGCTAATCCTGGAAACGGGAATGGCGGTGGTCATGGAAACAGTGGCGGACAAGGTAATGGCGGCAATCATGGTAACGGGAATTCTGGTAATTCCGGTAACCATGGTAATAAGCAAAATAGCGGAAAGGAAAACCCTGGAAAATCGGATAAGAGCTTCAAAAACAGCAAAGATGTCGGTAATGACGTCGACGCTCGCGTGAGCTTCGATCATGCCCGCCACCTGGCACTGAATTATGGCTTAACGGGCTATGAGTCTCTGCCTCCGGGGATTGCGAAAAACCTCGCACGCGGTAAACCGCTTCCTCCGGGCATTGCGAAGAAGACCGTACCAGCCTCTATGCTCGGCCAGCTTCCTTCCTACCCGGGCTATGAATGGCGCGTGGTCGGGGACGATCTGGTCTTAATTGCGTTGAGTACGGCGATTGTGACCTCCGTAATTAACGGCGTCTTTAAATAGAATATAAAAAGGCCCGGTTCTTACCGGGCCTTCTCTTTAATACATGACCTTGTGGCCGTACTGCTCAAGAATACCTTTCACGCGTTCCATCGTCTCTTTTTTCGGCGGCTTCACGCCATCAAGCTTGTACTCTTCGCCCATCGCCACCCATTTATGTTTACCCAGCTCGTGATAGGGCAGAAGCTCAATTTTCTCGACGTTGCCCATGTCGCGGGTAAATTCACCCAGGCGATGCGCGGAGTCATCGTCATCTGACCAGCCGGGAACAACAACGTAGCGGATCCAGGTTTTGATGCCTTTATCGGCGATGTATTTGGCAAACTCCAGCGTACGGTGGTTAGAAACGCCAACCAGATTCTGGTGGATCTCATCGTTCATCTGTTTGAGATCGAGCATCACCAGATCGGTCACGTCGAGCAGTTCATCAATGACCGGATCGTAGCGGCGCACAAAGCCGTTGGTGTCGAGACAGGTATGAATGCCTTCTTTATGGCAGGCGCGGAACCAGTCGCGGACAAACTCAGCCTGAAGAATAGCTTCACCGCCGGACGCGGTCACGCCACCGCCGGATGCGTTCATAAAGTGGCGGTAGGTCACCACCTCTTTCATCAGATCTTCCACGGTGACTTCTTTACCGCCGTGCGTGTCCCAGGTGTCGCGGTTATGGCAGTACAGGCAGCGCATCAGGCAGCCCTGGAAAAAGGTAATAAAGCGGATCCCTGGGCCATCGACGGTGCCACAGGATTCAAAGGAGTGAATGCGACCAATAGTTGACATTGCGGTGATATCTCCGAATTTGGCCCATCCGGGGGCCTGTGTAGTTGCACAGCTCAAAGGCTATGTCGAGTCTGTTTTGGCTGTTATCCATAAAGTATAGATAGCGGACAAAAGAGACTGGTGAAGCGAGGGTGTTAAAAAGGCCCCACTTGCGTGGAGCCTTTATTGTACGCTTTTTAACGCGTGATTTCAGTCAATTCCACTTACATGGACTGAGTGAAAGTACGGGTGATAACGTCCTGCTGCTGTTCTTTCGTCAGGGAGTTAAAACGTACTGCGTAGCCAGATACGCGGATGGTCAGCTGAGGATATTTCTCAGGATGTTCCATCGCGTCGAGCAGCATTTCACGGTTCATTACGTTCACGTTCAGGTGCTGACCACCTTCGATGGACGCTTCGTGGTGGAAGTAACCATCCATCAGACCCGCGAGGTTAGTTTTACGCACTTCGTCGTCTTTACCCAGCGCGTTTGGCACGATAGAGAAGGTGTAAGAGATACCATCTTTCGCGTAAGCAAACGGCAGTTTAGCAACGGAGGTCAGAGAAGCTACAGCACCTTTCTGGTCACGACCGTGCATTGGGTTAGCACCTGGGCCAAATGGCGCGCCAGCACGACGACCGTCTGGGGTGTTACCGGTTTTCTTACCATACACAACGTTAGAGGTGATGGTCAGAACAGACTGAGTCGGGATAGCGTTACGGTAGGTAGTGAGTTTCTGAATTTTCTTCATGAAACGTTCTACCAGGTCAACCGCCATGTCATCAACGCGAGCGTCGTTGTTACCAAACTGCGGATATTCGCCTTCGATTTCGAAGTCTACGGCCAGGCCGTCTTCGTCACGAATTGGTTTAACTTTCGCGTATTTGATTGCAGACAGGGAGTCAGCCGCAACGGACAGACCTGCGATACCACACGCCATGGTGCGGATAACGTCACGGTCGTGCAGCGCCATCAGAGAGGCTTCGTAGCTGTACTTGTCGTGCATGTAGTGGATAACGTTTAGCGCGGTCACGTACTGCTTAGCCAGCCAGTCCATGAAGTGGTCCATGCGCTCCATGACTTCGTCATAGTTCAGCACGTCGCCTTTGATTGGCTCAGACTTAGGACCAACCTGCATTTTCAGTTTTTCATCAACGCCGCCGTTGATAGCGTACAGCATGGTTTTCGCCAGGTTTGCACGCGCACCGAAGAACTGCATTTGTTTACCAACAACCATTGGGCTCACGCAGCAAGCGATAGCGTAGTCGTCGTTGTTGAAGTCCGGACGCATCAGGTCATCGTTCTCGTACTGCAGAGAAGAGGTATCGATGGACACTTTAGCGGCGAATTTCTTGAAGTTCAGAGGCAGTTTTTCAGACCACAGAACGGTGATGTTTGGCTCCGGAGAAGGACCCATGGTGTACAGGGTGTTCAGGAAGCGGAAGCTGTTTTTGGTTACCAGCGTACGGCCGTCAACGCCCATACCGCCGATTGATTCTGTTGCCCAGATTGGGTCACCAGAGAACAGCTCATCATATTCTGGGGTACGCAGGAAGCGAACCATACGCAGTTTCATGACCAGGTGGTCAATCATTTCCTGAGCGTCTTGCTCGGTGATTTTGCCTGCTTTCAGGTCACGTTCGATGTACGCATCAAGGAAGGTGGATACGCGGCCGAAGGACATTGCTGCACCGTTCTGAGACTTAACAGCGGCCAGGTAGCCGAAATAGGTCCACTGAATAGCTTCCTGAGCGTTGGTCGCAGGACCAGAGATATCGCAGCCGTATTTAGCCGCCATCTCTTTGATCTGACCCAGCGCGCGGTGCTGTTCAGCAATTTCTTCACGCAGACGGATAGTCGCTTCCAGGTTTACGCCGTTTTCCAGGTCAGACTGCAGGGAAACGAACTGCGCGTATTTGTCTTTCATCAGGAAGTCGATACCGTACAGCGCAACGCGACGGTAGTCACCGATGATACGGCCACGGCCATAGGCATCTGGCAGACCAGTCAGAACGCCAGATTTACGGCAGTTCAGAATGTCTTTGGTATAAACATCGAATACGCCCTGGTTATGGGTTTTGCGGTATTCGGTGAAGATTTTTTTCAGCATTGGGTCCAGCTCGCGGTTATACGCTTTGCATGAACCTTCAACCATTTTGATACCACCGAACGGGATGATGGCGCGTTTCAGTGGTGCTTCAGTCTGCAGACCAACAATTTTCTCAAGGGCTTTGTTGATGTAGCCAGCATCGTGAGAAGTGATGGTGGATGCAACGGAGGTGTCAAAATCAACTGGCGCGTGAGTGCGGTTTTCCAGTTTAACGCCTTCCATTACGCTGTCCCACAGCTTGGTGGTCGCGTCAGTTGCGCCAGCCAGGAAGGATTCGTCACCTTCATACGGGGTATAGTTTTTCTGAATGAAGTCACGGACGTTGACTTCATTCTGCCAGTCACCTTTCGCAAAACCTTCCCAGGCTGTGGCTAACTTTTCATTAAGCTCGGACATGTAACACCTACCTTCTTAAGTGGATTTTTTATTTACTGCCTGAGACAACCATTAATGATGGTCGCCGCCACGCAGGTAAATGACCCAGTATGTCAACCCAACTAACAGACCCCCACCGATAATGTTCCCGATAGTGACGGGGATCAGGTTATCAGTAATGAAATTCATAATAGTCAGGTGAGAGAAACTTTCCGGGGATGAACCAACTGCGGTCCAGAACTCCGGGCTTGCAAAGTTGCGGATAACAATCCCCATCGGGATCATGAACATATTCGCAATACTGTGCTCGAAGCCGCTGGCAACAAACATCGCAACCGGCAGAACCATAATCATGGCTTTATCCATCAGGCTACGGCCAGAGTAGCTCATCCAGACCGCCAGGCAGACCATCAGGTTTGCGAGGATGCCGAGAGCAACGGCTTCGATAAATGTGTGATGCATTTTGTGGTCAGCGGTTTGCAGGACATTAAGCCCCCAGCCACCGTTGGCGGTCATATACTCGCCAGAGAGCCACATCAACAGAACAAAGAGCAGACAGCCAATCAGGTTACCAACGTAGACGTTAAGCCAGTTGCGCGCCAGTTGACCCCAGGTAATTCTTCCGCTGGCTTTCGCCACAACAATCAGCACCGTTGAGGTGAAGAGGTCGGCGCCGCAAATGACGCAGAGAATCAGACCCAGTGAGAAGCAAATGCCGCCAATCAGTTTGGCCATGCCGAAAGGCATTCCGGCAGTACCGGTGGTGGCGGTGATGTAGAAGACGAAAGCGATAGAGATGAACACACCAGCGGTGATCGCCAGATAGAACGTCTTCATCGGGTGTTTCGTTGCTTTATAGACACCCGCTTCTTCGGCAACTTTTGCCATCGCGGCGGGGAGTAAAAGATCAAAAGGGTTGTCAGCTTTCACACTAACTCTCTCTTTATTTAGTCGGCGACGAGATACTAACAAAGCATTATAGAAGAGAAATTGATATAGATCATATCTCGCCTGGCTTATAGGCCCGCAGTATGTATGGTTTTACAACAAATGCGGAGTAAGTATTTGATTATCCGTATAAAAATAAATTTTAAAAGTTATGAAAAGAGTTGAATTTTTTCGTTCGGCCCCCTTCGAAACAGTTAATTAATATGGAGTATTTACCATAAAAAGTAACAACAAAGCCCAGGCAAATATTATTATATTTACCCGTGTTTAACTTTATTATTACAATCAACAATCATTGCCGAAGAGAATAAAAAACGGGGCAATGAAATTGCCCCGTAATATAGCCCAGACGATTGAATACGCCTACTGCCGTTAATGTTATATGCGTTTATTTTGACCAGTAAGCGGCTTTTGCTTTCTGCAGCTTTTCATAGGCCTTCAGCAGAGACTGATGCGCCGGGAAGGCTTTCAGATCGCTGTCAACCGCCTGCAGACCGTAGAACGGCTCTTCACCGCTCAGCGCCGCGCTGGCGGCTTCAACCGCTTCAGCACCGTACATACGTACGAAAGCGTTCAGGTACTGCAGTGGCTCACGATCGTCTTCCTGCGCAAGCAGCAGCAGGGTTTGCAGGCAGCGGTAATAGTTGGTGCGCTCGGCGGAGAAGACCGACTGGTTAAACTCCATGGTCCATTCTGTCCAGGCCAGAGCCTGATCCAGATCGCCGCCCGCGAGGGCCAGCATCGCTTTCAGTTCACCGATGCGCAGCGTGTACCAGCCGTTGTCTTTCCCGGTCGCCAGACCCAGCAACTCGCGCACGCGGGTAAAGTCATCGTGGCCTTCATCGTCCAGCTGGGCTATCAGGTTGAGATAATCTTCTTTTTCCCACTCGCTGCCCGGCAGGGAGAGTAGGGTTTCACGCAGGTGCGCGCCCATGCTGTTGTTTGCGAGCCACAGATCTTCCGCCGGGTAGATATCGGACATGCCAGGTACGATGATGCGGCACGCGTAAACGCCCAGGTGTTCGTAGTCGGCAATGTAGACTTCCTGATCTTCGGCGTCGAAGATTGCCATCAATGTAGCGAACTCTTCTTCGGTGGTACCGGCAAAGCTCCAGTCCACGAACGGATAGTCCGCGTCCTGCTTGAACATATCCCAGGAGATCAAACCGCTGGAGTCGATGAAGTGGGTTTCGAGGTTGGTGTGCTCGGCTACTTCTTCATCGTCAAACGTTGGCGGGGTGAATACGTCGAGATCTTTCAGGCTACGGCCCTGCAGCAGCTCGGTCACGGTACGCTCCAGCGCCACGCCGAAGTCAGGATGCGCGCCGAAGGAGGCGAAGCAGGTTCCGTTAGTCGGGTTAAACAGCACGACGCAGATAACCGGATATTTACCGCCCAGCGAGCCGTCATAGGCAAAGATTGGGAAACCTTCCGCTTCCAGCTTCGCGATGGATTCCACCACGCCCGGGTAGCGCGCCAGCACGTCAGCCGGGATCTCCGGCAGGCTGATGGATTCAGCGATGATGCGGTTTTTAATGTGACGCTCGAACACTTCAGACAGGCCCTGCACGCGCGCTTCATTGCGGGTGTTACCGGCGGACATACCGTTGGACACATACAGGTTGCCGACGATGTTCATCGGGATATAGACGGTCTGCTCGTCAGACTGACGGGTGAACGGCAGGGCGCAGATCCCACGCTCTTCATTCCCAGACTGCAGATCGATCAGCATGCTGGCGGTCAGTTCGTTTTCCGGATCGTAGAAGGCACGCAGACGGCCATCCAGAATGCCTTCCGGCAGTTCATCGTCTTCGGTCAGCGGGAACCATTTTTCGTTCGGATAGTGAACGAACGGGCCGTTGGCGATGGTTTCACCCAGCCAGAAGTCAGCGAAGAAATAGTTGGTGGACAGACGCTCAAAATACTCACCCAGCGCAGAGGCCAGTGCCGCTTTTTTCGTCGCACCTTTACCGTTGGTAAAGCAGAGCGCGCAGTCTTTGTCGCGAATGTGCACGGACCAGACGTGAGGCACCGGGTTCAGCCAGGAGGCTTCTTCGATGTTAAAGCCCAGGTCGGTCAGTTTCTGCTGGAAGCGAGCGATGGAATCTTCCAGAGCGGCGTCTTTGCCGGGGATAAACGTTTGAGTCATGGCGTTCACTTTTATCGTACGTAAAGCGCGCAATGATACGGGTTTTGCGTGACGGGTGCTATCTCCGGCGAAAATAAATGGCTGGGCTATGCTTAGTAGCAGTAACTGACTGTTAAGGCATAGAAAAATGAAAGCATTTGATCTCCAGCGGATGGCGTTTGATAAAGTTCCACCTGAATTTCTGGGCGAAGTGGCGCTGCGCAGCCTGTATACCTTCGTACTCGTCTTCCTGTTTCTCAAAATTACCGGCCGTCGTGGCGTTCGTCAGATGTCGCTGTTTGAAGTGCTGATCATCCTGACGCTGGGCTCGGCGGCGGGGGACGTAGCGTTTTATGACGACGTGCCGATGGTGCCGGTGTTTATCGTATTTGTTTCCCTCGCCTTGCTTTACCGGCTGGTGATGTGGCTGATGTCAAAAAGTGAAAAGCTGGAAGATCTGCTTGAAGGGAAACCGGTCGTTATTGTCGAGGACGGTCAACTGGCCTGGGAAAATGTGCAAAGCGCCAATATGACCGAGTTTGAGTTCTTCATGGAGCTGCGCCTGAATAGCGTTGAACAGCTCGGACAGGTGCGGCTGGCGATCATGGAAACCAATGGGCAAATCAGCGTCTATTACTATGCTGATGACGACGTTAAGCCCGGCCTGTGTATCCTGCCGGATATGTTAGTAGAACGGTTCAGGGTGATACCTGAAACCGGGGAGTATGCATGTATAAAATGTAGTCATGTTGTGGGGATGCATGCGGGCGATCATCAATTATGCCCTCGTTGTGCAAATCCGGAATGGACAAAGGTTAGCCGGGCTAAACGCCTCGTCTGACAGCGATTTTGTCGGTTTTGTGACGACGAGGCGGCAGATTGTTTTGTGTGACGAAGGGCACATTTCCCCGGTCATAAGTTTTAGACATTGCGGCGCGTGTCACTGAATGATAAAACCGATATCCACAGTTATAACTTATGGCTTTTAGCGTGGTGAGGAGAAATGGCTCAAGTTTTTAATTTCAGTTCAGGTCCGGCAATGTTACCGGCAGACGTACTCAAACAGGCTCAACAGGAGCTGTGTGACTGGAACGGTCTGGGTACGTCGGTGATGGAAATCAGCCACCGGGGTAAAGCGTTTATTCAGGTGGCGGAAGAGGCAGAAAAGGATTTTCGCGATCTGCTGAACATTCCCTCGAACTACAAAGTATTGTTCTGCCATGGCGGTGGACGCGGTCAGTTTGCGGGCATCCCGCTCAATCTGCTGGGCGACAAAACCACCGCTGATTACGTCGATGCCGGCTACTGGGCAGCCAGTGCGGTAAAAGAAGCGCACAAATACTGCACGCCGAACGTTATCGATGCCAAAGTGACCGTCGACGGTCTGCGCGCCGTGAAGCCGATGAGCGAGTGGCAGCTGTCTGACAACGCCGCGTATCTCCACTACTGCCCGAACGAAACCATCGACGGCATCGCCATTCACGAAGAGCCAGACTTTGGCGACAATGTCATTGTGACGGCGGACCTCTCTTCAACCATTCTGTCCACTCCGCTGGACGTCAGCCGCTACGGCGTCATTTACGCAGGTGCTCAGAAAAACATCGGCCCTGCTGGGCTGACTATTGTCATCGTCCGTGAAGACCTGCTGGGGAAAGCCCATAAGTCCTGCCCGTCAATTCTCGATTACACCGTCCTGAATGACAACGACTCCATGTTCAACACCCCACCTACGTTTGCCTGGTACCTCTCCGGCCTGGTCTTTAAATGGCTGAAGCAAAACGGCGGCGTGGCGCAGATGGACAAGATCAATCAGCAGAAAGCCGAACTGCTGTACGGCACGATCGACAAGAGCGATTTCTACCGTAACGATGTGGCGAAAGCGAACCGTTCCCGCATGAACGTACCGTTCCAGCTGGCAGACAGCAGCCTGGACAGCGTGTTCCTGGAAGAGTCGTTCGCGGCGGGTCTGCACGCGCTGAAAGGCCATCGTGTGGTTGGCGGGATGCGTGCTTCCATTTATAACGCCATGCCGCTGGAAGGGGTTAAAGCCCTGACCGATTTCATGATCGACTTCGAACGTCGTCACGGTTAATTTGCTGTTTTTCACCCCCGCAGCGTCCCTGCGGGGTTTTTATTATGTTGAGTTGAGAGTTTAGTTTTCATGGAATCCCTGACGTTACAACCTATCGCGCGGGTAGATGGCACCATCAATCTGCCTGGTTCAAAAAGTGTCTCGAACCGCGCTCTGCTGCTGGCAGCTCTGGCAAACGGCACCACCGTCCTCACCAACCTGCTGGACAGCGATGACGTGCGCCATATGCTCAATGCGCTGAAAGCGTTGGGCGTTCATTACACACTCTCTGACGATCGCAACCGCTGCGAAGTGACCGGCAACGGCGGCGCGCTGCAGGCGAGTGAGGAGCTTGAGCTGTTTCTGGGTAACGCGGGTACCGCGATGCGTCCGCTGGCGGCGTCCCTGTGCCTCGGGAGCAATGACATCGTGCTGACCGGCGAGCCGCGCATGAAGGAACGTCCGATCGGCCATCTGGTAGATGCCCTGCGTCAGGGCGGCGCGCAGATTGAGTATCTGGAGCAGGAAAATTACCCGCCACTGCGTCTGCGCGGGGGCTTTACCGGCGGTACCGTCGAGGTTGACGGCAGCGTCTCCAGCCAGTTCCTGACGGCGCTGCTAATGACCGCGCCGCTGGCCCCGCAGGATACGGTTATCACGATTAAAGGTGAGCTGGTCTCCAAACCGTATATTGATATTACGCTGCATCTGATGAAAACCTTCGGCGTTGAGGTTGAAAACCAGTCTTATCAGCGTTTCGTGGTTCGCGGCGCGCAGCAGTACCAGTCGCCGGGCAACTACCTGGTTGAAGGCGATGCTTCATCCGCATCCTATTTCCTTGCCGCTGGCGCGATTAAAGGCGGTACGGTAAAAGTGACCGGCATTGGCCGCAACAGCGTGCAGGGCGATATTCGTTTTGCTGACGTGCTGGAAAAAATGGGCGCGGTTGTCACCTGGGGGGATGATTTCATCTCCTGTACCCACGGTGAGCTGAACGCCATCGACATGGACATGAACCATATCCCGGATGCGGCGATGACCATTGCCACGGCGGCGCTGTTTGCCAAAGGCACCACCACGCTGCGCAACATCTATAACTGGCGCGTAAAAGAGACGGACCGCCTGTTCGCGATGGCAACCGAGTTGCGTAAAGTCGGCGCTGAGGTAGAAGAGGGCGAAGATTACATTCGCGTCACGCCGCCGGCAAAACTGAACTTTGCTGAAATCGGGACCTATAACGATCACCGTATGGCGATGTGTTTCTCGCTGGTGGCGCTGTCCGATACCCCTGTGACCATTCTCGATCCGAAATGTACGGCGAAAACCTTCCCGGACTATTTCGAACAGCTGGCGCGCATTAGCACCCTGGCATGATGAAGTCTTGCCGCATCACCTGATGCGGCATTTCCTTACGCTTCCTGACGATCTTTCCCGCTCATTTCTTCTACACTCTGCTTCTATCATTCCGTAATTTGCACGCAAAGGTAACAGTTGCGCACGTTGGCGCGTATAATGCGCGGCGTTCATGTTAACGGTATGCCTTATTTAAGGAGAAAAAGATGACGGCAGTTGCCCCGGTAATCACCATTGATGGGCCGAGTGGCGCAGGGAAAGGTACTCTGTGCAAAGCGATGGCGGAAGCATTGCAATGGCATCTTTTAGATTCGGGAGCAATCTATCGCGTGCTGGCGCTGGCTGCGCTGCATCATCACGTGGATGTCGCCTCTGAAGAAGCGCTGGTACCGCTGGCTGCGCATCTGGATGTGCGTTTTGTTTCTACCGATGGCAACCTGGAAGTGATCCTGGAAGGGGAAGACGTGAGCGGCGAAATCCGTACGCAGGAAGTCGCTAATGCGGCCTCCCAGGTGGCGGCTTTCCCACGCGTTCGTGAGGCGCTGCTGCGTCGCCAGCGAGCGTTTCGTGAAGCCCCGGGTCTGATCGCTGATGGACGCGACATGGGAACCGTGGTCTTCCCTGATGCGCCAGTAAAAATCTTCCTTGACGCCTCTTCGGAAGAACGTGCTCAACGCCGTATGCTTCAGTTGCAGGAAAAGGGGTTTAGTGTTAACTTTGATCGCCTTTTATCCGAGATAAAAGAGCGCGATGACCGCGATCGTAACCGCGCCGTCGCACCGCTTGTTCCTGCAGAAGATGCATTAGTTCTGGATTCAACCAGTTTAACTATTGAGCAAGTGATTGAAAAAGCGCTACAATATGCGCGCCAAAAACTGGCACACGCGTAATCGCGACCGATTTAGCAGTACCCCCGCTGCAATGGATTGACGGCGGGTATGTGAAACAACCCCATCCGGCACGGAGCCAGGTGGACGTTAATATTAACCTGAAGATTAAACATGACTGAATCTTTTGCTCAACTGTTTGAAGAATCCTTAAAAGAAATCGAAACCCGTCCGGGTTCCATCGTTCGCGGTGTTGTTGTTGCTATCGACAAAGACGTAGTACTGGTTGACGCCGGTCTGAAATCTGAGTCCGCCATTCCGGCTGAGCAGTTCAAAAACGCCCAGGGCGAGCTGGAAATCCAGGTTGGTGACGAAGTTGACGTTGCTCTGGACGCAGTAGAAGACGGCTTCGGCGAAACCCTGCTGTCTCGTGAGAAAGCTAAACGTCACGAAGCATGGATCACGCTGGAGAAAGCTTACGAAGAAGCTGAAACTGTGGTCGGTGTTATCAACGGCAAAGTTAAAGGTGGCTTCACTGTTGAGCTGAATGGTATTCGTGCGTTCCTGCCAGGTTCACTGGTAGACGTTCGTCCAGTCCGTGACACCCTGCACCTCGAAGGCAAAGAGCTTGAGTTCAAAGTAATCAAGCTGGACCAGAAGCGTAACAACGTTGTTGTTTCCCGTCGTGCCGTTATCGAATCCGAAAACAGCGCAGAACGCGATCAGCTGCTGGAAAACCTGCAGGAAGGCATGGAAGTCAAAGGTATCGTTAAGAACCTCACTGACTACGGCGCATTCGTTGACCTGGGCGGCGTTGATGGCCTGCTGCACATCACCGACATGGCGTGGAAACGCGTTAAGCACCCAAGCGAAATCGTGAACGTGGGCGACGAAATCACTGTTAAAGTGCTGAAGTTCGACCGCGAGCGTACTCGTGTATCCCTCGGCCTGAAACAGCTGGGCGAAGATCCATGGGTAGCTATCGCTAAGCGTTACCCAGAAGGTACTAAACTGACTGGTCGCGTAACCAACCTGACCGACTACGGCTGCTTCGTTGAAATCGAAGAAGGCGTTGAAGGCCTGGTGCACGTTTCCGAAATGGACTGGACCAACAAAAACATCCACCCATCCAAAGTTGTTAACGTTGGTGATGTAGTGGAAGTGATGGTTCTGGATATCGACGAAGAACGTCGTCGTATCTCCCTGGGCCTGAAGCAGTGCAAAAACAACCCATGGCAGCAGTTCGCGGAAACCCACAACAAGGGCGACCGTGTTGAAGGTAAAATCAAGTCTATCACTGACTTCGGTATCTTCATCGGCCTGGACGGCGGCATCGATGGCCTGGTTCACCTGTCTGACATCTCCTGGAACGTTGCAGGCGAAGAAGCAGTTCGTGAATACAAAAAAGGCGACGAAATCGCTGCAGTTGTTCTGCAGGTTGACGCAGAGCGTGAGCGTATCTCCCTGGGCGTTAAACAGCTCGCAGAAGATCCGTTCAACAACTGGGTTGCACTGAACAAGAAAGGCGCAATCGTAAACGGTAAAGTGACTGCAGTTGACGCTAAAGGCGCAACCGTAGAACTGGCTGACGGCGTTGAAGGTTACCTGCGCGCTTCTGAAGCTTCACGTGACCGCGTTGAAGATGCCACTCTGGTTCTGAACGTAGGCGACGACGTTGAAGCTAAGTTCACCGGTGTTGACCGTAAGAACCGTGCAATCAGCCTGTCTGTACGTGCTAAAGACGAAGCTGATGAGAAAGATGCAATCGCAACTGTTAACAAACAGGAAGATGCAAACTTCTCTAACAACGCAATGGCTGAAGCTTTCAAAGCAGCTAAAGGCGAGTAATATCAGGTTCTCAGCATCATTTGAGCTGTAACGCATTTACAGCGCGAAGGATGATGAGCAGACTTGACAGATTGCAGGATTCGTCCTGTAATCAATAACAAAGGGCGGCTACGGCCGCCCTTGTTTAATGAGCTGTTCAGCTAATTGGTTTGAAAGGAACCGGAGGAATCATGACCAAGTCAGAATTGATTGAAAGACTTGCCAGTCAGCAACCGCATATCCCTGCCAAGGCAGTGGAAGATGCCGTAAAAGAGATGCTGGAGCATATGGCCTCCACTCTTGCCCAGGGCGAGCGCATTGAAATCCGCGGTTTCGGTAGTTTTTCTCTGCACTATCGTGCTCCACGTACCGGGCGTAACCCGAAAACTGGTGATAAAGTCGAGCTGGAAGGGAAGTACGTTCCACACTTTAAGCCGGGTAAAGAACTGCGCGATCGCGCCAATATTTACGGCAACTGAGTTTAGCCAGCCGGTTAAACTGGGTTCGAAAGAAAGCACCTGCGGGTGCTTTTTTTGTCTCCGTCACTTTCATTCTGAAGGTGTCTCGCATTTTAAGTTGCATTTTCTGCAACGCGCTAAAAACCTTGCAGCGCTTGCTGTAGATTGCATTTTTCACACCTGACACCCCGCTCGATCTGCCCGCATACTGCCACCCAGAAACAGGGAGGTAGCAATGGGAATTCCCGCTTTAGGTATCTGCGCCATTCTGGCGATAGCCCCGTTACTCTGGTTACCTGAACTGCCATCGCGTTATACCATCTGGATAATGATGGCTGGCGGGGTTGCACTGGCCGCACGCCAAAACGTACGGCTGAAGTATGTGGGGTTGACGCTGCTATTTTGCGTGTGGGGCATTCTGGCCGCGCAAGAGAGCGTCTGGCCGATGCAGCATTTAACCGCAGGTGCCGTGCAGGCCGAGGTGGAGATCGCCGCGACTGATGGTGCCACTGTGCATCAGGGAAAAATACTCACCGTTGATGGCCAGCGCTGGTGGGCGTCAACGGGTGTAACGCTTTATGGTCATTATCTGCCGCAGAAAGCGTGTGCCGGTCAGCGCTGGGCGATGACGCTCCGGCTCAGGCCTGTACACGGCGAACTGAACGACGGAGGGTACGACCCCCAGCGCAGCGCTATTGCCCGCCATCAAACGCTAAGTGGGCGTTTTACCCATGCAGAACTCATCGATGGACGCTGCAGCCTGCGAGCACAATACCTTACATCGCTGCAAAACCGACTTTCAGTTTATCGCTGGGGCGCGGTTATCCTCGGGCTGGGCATGGGAGAACGTCTGGATGTCCCCAGGGAAATAAAAGACCTGATGCGTGAAACCGGCACGCTGCATCTGATGGCGATTTCGGGTCTGCATATCGCGCTGGCGGCCTCCATCGTCTGGTTTCTTGTGCGCGGGCTTCAGTTTTTATTACCTTGCCATCGGGTCAACTGGCAAATGCCTCTGCTGGCAGGGTTATTCTTTGCTGCTTTCTACGCCTGGCTGACCGGTCTGCAACCGCCCGCGCTACGCACGGTCATCGCACTTTCTGTGCTGGCGGCGCTGCGGATCGGTTCCCGGCAATGGTCTCCATGGCAGGTGTGGATCTGCTGTGTCGCGGCGATCCTGATAAGCGATCCCTTAGCCATACTTTCGCAGAGTCTGCTTTTGTCTGCATTTGCCGTCGCCGCGCTGATTTTCTGGTTTCAGTGGTTGCCGCTTCCTCACTGGCAGTGGGCTCGCCGGATACGTCCGCTGCTGAACCTGGTCTATCTGCAGGTCGGCATGCTGTTACTTCTCATGCCGCTACAGGTTCTGATTTTCCACGGCTTTAGCATTTCTTCGTTGATCGCCAACTTCCTTGCTGTTCCGTTGGTGACGTTTGTCTGCGTACCGCTGATTTTACTCGGCATGCTGCTCCATCTGCTGCCGCTGGCGGGGCTGGAAAGCGGCATCTGGTATGCAGCCGATAAGACGCTTGCCGGGTTGTTCTGGTTGCTAATGCGCCTACCAGACGGCTGGCAGAGTGTGGACCAGCGCTGGCAGTACATGACGTTACTGCCGTGGCTTATCCTCATCGGCTGGCGTTTCCGTGCCTGGAAAACCGTTCCTGCCGTTTGTCTGGTGGGAAGTATCTTACTGGCTTCTCCCCTCTGGCGAGCGGCGAAAAGCGACGCCTGGACGCTCCATATGCTGGACGTGGGGCAGGGGCTGGCAATGGTTATTGAACGACAGGGAAAAGCCATTCTTTACGATACCGGGCTTGCCTGGCCGGGCGGGGATAGTGCACAGCGGTTAATTATTCCATGGCTGCGCTGGCATCATCTGCAGCCGGAAGGCGTTATTCTCAGCCATGAGCATCTCGACCATGCGGGAGGCCTTGTATCGCTGCAAAAAACATGGCCCGAAATGTGGGTAAGAAGTCCGTTGCACCAGACTGGGCATCGTCCCTGCTTTCGCGGGCAAAGATGGCAATGGCAGGGGTTAACGTTCACCGTCCACTGGCCCACTGAAAATTATCCGGCTCAGGGTAACAATCACTCCTGCGTGGTAAAAATTGACGACGGCGAGCAGAGCGTTCTGCTGACGGGAGACATTGAAGCACAGGCAGAACAGGCTATGCTTAGCCATTACTGGCAGCATCTAACGTCCACCCTCATACAGGTACCTCATCACGGCAGCAATACCTCGTCTTCATTGCCGCTGGTACAGCGCCTGGAAGGGGAGATTGCGCTGGATTCAGCGGCCCGCTATAACGCATGGCGATTCCCGTCGGCTAAAGTCGTCCGGCGCTATCGAAAAGAGGGATATATCTGGCACGATACCCCCCATTCCGGGCAAATATCGGTGACATTTTCGCACCATCGCTGGCAAATCCGGCGCGTGCGGGATCAATTTTTACCCCCCTGGTATCATCAGTGGTTTGGCGCGCCCGTAGATAACGGGTAGAATATGCGGCTATTTCAACAAATGCTGGTTTTTTGAATGCATAACGACAAAGATCTCTCCACGTGGCAAACCTTCCGCCGACTCTGGCCGATGATTGCACCCTTTAAAGCAGGCCTGATCGTGGCGGGTGTAGCGTTAATCCTCAACGCAGCCAGCGATACTTTTATGTTATCGCTCCTCAAACCGTTACTGGACGACGGTTTTGGTAAAACGGATCGCTCAGTGCTGCTATGGATGCCCCTGGTGGTCATCGGGCTGATGATCTTACGTGGTATCACCAGCTATATCTCCAGCTACTGCATCTCCTGGGTATCCGGGAAAGTGGTTATGACCATGCGCCGTCGTCTGTTCAGCCACATGATGGGCATGCCGGTCTCATTCTTTGACAAGCAATCCACCGGGACGCTGCTGTCTCGTATTACCTACGATTCAGAGCAGGTTGCCTCCTCCTCTTCAAGCGCGCTGATTACCGTCGTGCGCGAAGGGGCGTCGATCATCGGTCTGTTTGCAATGATGTTCTATTACAGCTGGCAGCTGTCGCTGATCCTTATCGTGCTGGCACCGGTCGTGTCCATTGCTATCCGCGTCGTCTCAAAGCGCTTCCGCAATATCAGTAAGAATATGCAGAACACCATGGGGCAGGTGACGACCAGCGCAGAACAGATGCTGAAAGGGCACAAAGAAGTGTTGATCTTCGGCGGTCAGGAAGTTGAAACCAAACGCTTTGACAAAGTCAGCAACAAAATGCGTCTGCAGGGGATGAAGATGGTCTCGGCCTCTTCCATCTCTGACCCGATCATTCAGCTGATTGCCTCACTGGCGCTGGCGTTCGTTCTTTATGCGGCAAGCTTCCCGAGCGTAATGGAGACGCTGACGGCGGGTACTATCACCGTAGTCTTCTCCTCGATGATTGCCCTGATGCGCCCGCTGAAATCCCTGACGAACGTGAACGCCCAGTTCCAGCGCGGGATGGCCGCCTGCCAGACGCTGTTCAGCATTCTGGATTCTGAACAGGAAAAAGACGAAGGTACACGCGAGGTAGAGCGCGCGCGTGGCGACGTGGAGTTCCGTAACGTGACCTTCACCTATCCAGGCCGCGAAACGCCGGCTCTGCGCAATATCAACCTGACGATTCCGGCAGGTAAAACCGTTGCGCTGGTAGGCCGCTCCGGCTCCGGTAAATCCACTATTGCGAGCCTCATCACTCGTTTCTACGATATTAACGAAGGTGAGATCCTGCTGGATGGTCACGACCTGCGGGAGTACACCCTGCAGTCGCTGCGTAACCAGGTTGCGCTGGTTTCTCAGAACGTGCATCTCTTCAACGATACGGTTGCCAACAACATTGCTTATGCGCGCACTGACGAGTACAGCCGCGAGCAGATTGAGAACGCAGCGCGTATGGCGTATGCAATGGACTTTATCAACAAGATGGATAACGGTCTGGATACGATCATCGGTGAAAACGGGGTACTGCTCTCCGGCGGTCAGCGCCAGCGTATCGCCATTGCGCGCGCGCTGCTGCGCGATAGCCCGATACTGATCCTGGACGAAGCAACCTCTGCACTGGATACGGAATCTGAACGCGCGATTCAGTCGGCGCTGGATGAACTGCAAAAGAACCGTACGTCGCTGGTGATTGCGCACCGTCTGTCCACTATTGAGCAGGCAGATGAGATCGTCGTGGTTGAGGACGGCATCATTGTTGAACGCGGAAGCCATGCCGATCTGCTGGAACATCGTGGCGTTTACGCCCAGCTTCATAAGATGCAGTTCGGCGAATGATTGCACGCATCTGGTCCGGTGAATCCCCGCTGTGGCTGCTGCTTTTGCCGCTCTCCTGGCTGTACGGCCTGGTGAGCGGCATTATTCGCCTGTTTTACCGTCTGGGGATCAAGCGTGCCTGGCGCGCGCCGGTTCCGGTAGTCGTGGTGGGTAACCTCACGGCGGGCGGCAACGGCAAAACGCCAGTGGTGATCTGGCTGGTGGAGCAGTTGCAAAAACGCGGCATCCGCCCCGGCGTGGTGTCGCGTGGGTATGGTGGTAAAGCGGCGCACTACCCATTGCTGCTGTCGGCGGAAACCACGACCGCAGAAGCGGGTGATGAGCCAGTATTGATTTTCCAGCGTACCGGTGCGCCGGTTGCGGTCTCCCCGGTGCGCAGCGACGCCGTGCAGGCGCTGCTTGCCGGGCATGCAGTACAAATCATTATTACTGACGATGGCCTGCAGCATTACGCTCTGGCGCGTGATAAAGAGATTGTAGTTATCGACGGCGTTCGTCGTTTCGGCAACGGCTGGTGGCTGCCCGCTGGCCCCATGCGTGAACGCGCTTCGCGTCTGAAGTCCGTTGATGCGGTGATTGTTAACGGCGGTGAAGCAAAGTCGGGTGAAATTCCTATGCGTCTGTTACCGGGAATGGCGGTCAACCTGGTGACGGGTGAACGCCGGGCGGTTGCAGAACTGCCTTCGCTGGTGGCAATGGCGGGTATTGGTCATCCGCCGCGCTTCTTCGCGACGCTGGAGCAGTGTGGCGCCCGGCTGGAAAAACGCGTTCCGCTGGCTGACCATCAGGCGCTGGCGGCAGAGCAGGTTGAGACGCTTACCGCGCCTGGCCAGACGCTCATTATGACCGAAAAAGATGCGGTGAAATGCCGTGCCTTTGCCAAAGAAAACTGGTGGTATCTGCCGGTTGACGCTGAACTCAGCGGCGAACAGCCGGAACAATTGCTTAAGGAACTGATTGCGTTGGTGCAGTAGAGGCTTACGCGGTTCTGGTGGCGCTTTGACTGACAGGAAAACGCATGTCTTTACCGCAACTCTCGCTTTCAGCCGCACGTCATTTACACCTTGCCGCGCAGGGGCTGCTCAAAAAGCCCCGTCGCCGCGCGCAGCTTGCCGATATCCTCTCTACCGTCCAGCGCATGTCGCTGCTCCAAATCGACACCATTAACATTGTCGCCCGTAGCCCTTACCTGGTGCTGTTTAGCCGCCTGGGGAGTTATCCTCCGCAGTGGCTCGATGAGGCGCTCTCCAAAGGGGAGCTGATGGAGTACTGGGCTCACGAAGCCTGCTTCCTGCCCCGCAGCGATTTCGCCCTGGTGCGTCACCGTATGCTTGCTCCGGAAAAGATGGGATGGAAATACCGGCAGGCGTGGATGGAGGAACATGAGGCCGAAATAGAGCAGCTTATCAGCCATATTCAAAAAAACGGCCCCGTTCGATCCGCCGATTTTGAACATCCGCGCAAAGGTGCAGGCGGATGGTGGGAGTGGAAGCCGCACAAGCGTCATCTTGAAGGGTTGTTCACGTCAGGCAAAGTCATGGTCATTGAACGGCGTAATTTTCAGCGCGTTTATGATCTGACGCATCGCGTGATGCCTCACTGGGACGACGAGCGGGATCTGCTTACCCAGGAGGTGGCCGAGGCCAGCATGCTGGAGAACAGCGCCCGCAGCCTGGGCATTTTCCGTCCGCAATGGCTGGCAGACTATTACCGCCTCCGTCAGCCCGCTCTGAAGCCTCTGCTGGACACGTGGCAACGCGAGAAGCGCGTCATTCCCGTTACCGTGGAAACGCTGGGCGAAATGTGGCTGCACGCGGAACTCCTCCCGTTATTGCCTCAGGCCCTGGAGGGCAAACTTCAGGCGACCCACAGCGCGGTATTGTCGCCGTTCGACCCGGTTGTCTGGGACAGAAAACGCGCCGAGCAGCTGTTTGACTTCAGCTACCGGCTGGAATGCTATACCCCGGCGCCAAAGCGGCAATACGGCTACTTTGTTTTACCGCTGCTGCACAAGGGACAACTGGTCGGGCGCATGGATGCCAAAATGCACCGCAAGACCGGCACGCTTGAAGTCATTGCCCTTTATCTGCAAGAGGGCATCAGGGTCACGGCGAGCCTGGAAAAAGGGTTAACGTCCGCCATTAGCGAGTTCGCGCGCTGGCAGGAGGCTCGCGACGTAACGCTTGGCCGGGTACCTGACGGGTTATTCACATCCTGTCGAAGTGGCTGGGAAACAGGCACGCCCTGAAAAGGGAATGTGTTAAGCTTTAGCGATTACCCATACGGAGGAACTATGGATCACCGTTTACTTGAAATTATTGCCTGCCCGGTATGCAACGGCAAACTCTACTACAGCCAGGACAAACAGGAGCTGATCTGCAAGCTGGACAGTCTGGCCTTCCCGCTGCGTGACGGCATTCCGGTACTGCTGGAAAATGAAGCCCGTTCCCTGGTGGCAGAAGAGAGCAAACCATGAGTTTTGTTGTCATTATTCCTGCACGTTATGCCTCAACGCGTCTGCCGGGTAAACCGCTGGTAGATATCAACGGCAAGCCGATGATTGTGCATGTCCTTGAGCGGGCGCGTGAGTCCGGTGCCGACCGCATTATCGTTGCAACCGATCATCCTGATGTCGCCCGTGCGGTTGAGGCCGCAGGCGGTGAGGTGTGCATGACCCGCGCCGATCACCAGTCCGGCACCGAGCGTCTGGCGGAAGTGGTTGAGAAATGTGGTTTCAGTGACGATACGGTCATCGTCAACGTGCAGGGCGACGAGCCGATGATCCCGGCCGTTATTATCCGTCAGGTGGCGGAAAACCTGGCGCAGCGTCAGGTCGGTATGGCGACGCTCGCGGTGCCTATTCACCACGCTGAAGAGGCATTCAATCCGAATGCGGTGAAGGTGGTGATGGATGCCGAAGGCTATGCGCTCTATTTCTCCCGCGCTACGATTCCGTGGGATCGCGATCGCTTTGCGCTCTCTAAAGAGACCATCGGTGATTCTTTCCTGCGTCATATTGGGATCTACGGCTATCGCGCCGGCTTTATTCGCCGCTATGTAGCCTGGGCGCCGAGCCCGCTGGAGCATATCGAAATGCTGGAGCAGCTTCGCGTGCTCTGGTATGGCGAAAAAATCCACGTTGCCGTTGCCCGCGAAGTACCGGGAACAGGCGTTGATACGCCGGAAGATCTTGAGCGCGTCCGCGCCGAGTTGCGCTAATCCCGCCTGCATCCCTCCTTTCGGAGGGATGTCCTCTCCCCGCAAATTCCCCTTTCTTTACCCTAATTGATCTCTTCCGGGTGACATCTTCACGCTGTGCGCTCATTATAAAAGCAGTAGTCTTAATGGGGGTAATCTCATATGGAACAGCTGCGTGCCGAACTTAGCCATCTGCTGGGTGAGAAGTTAAGCCGGGTCGAATGCGTGAGTGAAAAGGTCGATACCGCGCTCTGGTCGTTGTATGACGGCCAGGGCAACCCGATGCCGCTGATGGCACAAAGCTTCTCGTCACCGGGCGTGGCCAGGCAGCTTGCCTGGAAAATGTCGATGCTGGCACGGGAGGGAACCGTCCGTATGCCGACCGTGTACGGCGTGATGACCCACGAGGAACATCCCGGCCCGGACGTACTGCTGATTGAGCGTTTACGCGGTGTGCCGGTTGAAGCGCCCGCGCGTACGCCGGAACGCTGGGAACAGCTGAAAGATCAGATTGTTGAGGCGCTGCTGGCCTGGCACCGACAGGATAGCCGCGGGCTTGTTGGTCCGGTTGACAGCACCCAGGAAAACCTGTGGCCGCTGTGGTATCGCCAGCGGGTGGAAGTGCTGTGGGGGACGCTTAACCAGTTCAACAATACCGGTTTGACCATGCAGGACAAACGTATTCTGTTTCGCACCCGCGAGTGCTTACCGGCGCTGTTCGACGGCTTTAACGACAACTGCGTGCTGATCCACGGCAATTTTACTCTGCGCAGTATGCTCAAAGACTCCCGCAGCGATCAGCTCCTGGCGATGCTAGGGCCGGGGATCATGCTCTGGGCACCGCGGGAATATGAGCTGTTCAGGCTCAGCGACAGCGGGGCGGCGGAAGGTTTACTGTGGCACTACCTTCAACGCGCGCCCGTTGCAGAGGCGTTTCTCTGGCGTCGCTGGCTTTATCTGCTCTGGGACGAAGTGGCGCAGCTGGTCAACACCGGACGTTTCAATCGCGCCAACTTCGATCTGGCGGCTAAATCACTCTTGCCCTGGCTCGCCTGACGAGCCTTTCAGCCACTGCCAGAGGCGTCCGAGCGTCTCGTAGCCAACGCGATCGCTATGCATCAACCACATCGGAGAGGGGATCACCCGTTCCCATGGGTTGAGCGGCGCGCTGATGGCCATCTGGTTTGCCGGTGCGGGAAGCGGGTGCAAACCTTGCTTCTCGAAGAAAATCATCGCTCTTGGCAGGTGCGAGGCGGAGGTCACCAGTAAGAACGGAACATCGCCAATCGCCTGCTTCACCGCGGCAGCCTCTTCCTCGGTATCCTTTGGGCTGTCCAGCGTGATGATAGAGGAACGCGGTACGCCGAGCGATTCCGCGATTCTGGCCCCCGCTTCAGCTGTACTCACCGGGTTGGTTTTGGCCGCTGCGCCGGTGAAGATCATTTTTGATCCCGGATTCGCCAGCCACAGGCGAATACCTTCGTTTAGCCGCGGCAGGCTGTTGTTGATCAGGTTCGAACTGGGGGCCCAGTCAGGGTCCCAGGTATACCCGCCGCCCAGCACAACGATGTAATCAACTTTCTGGTTTCCCTGCCACGTAGGGTACCTGTTTTCGATGGGGCGCAGCAGTCCATCCGCCACTGGCTGCAGGCTCAGCAGCAGCAGGACCAGCCAGCCGAACGTAATAAGCGTTTTGCCACTCTTCTGAAAGCGACTAAACCACACCAGCGCCAGCCCCAGCGCGATGATAATAAGCAGCAGCGGAAGGGGAAGCATCATCCCTCCAACGTATTTCTTAAGGGTAAAAAGCATCCTTTTTGGTTCCTTTTTTGACCATACAGCAGATGATTACCGGTGATATTACACCAGAGAGGTTCATTCTCCGCGCGGGTGTGACAAAATAGCGGTTTTGCAGTTAGCGAGTGGAACTCTCCCAATGCGGGATCGCAATTTTGATGACATCGCGGAAAAGTTTTCGCGCAACATTTATGGCACCACGAAAGGGCAGCTCCGTCAGACGATCCTCTGGCAGGATCTGGACACTATTCTGGCGACGTTCGGTGGTCAAACGTTGCGCGTGCTGGACGCCGGTGGTGGTGAAGGGCAGACGGCGATAAAAATGGCTGAACGCGGTCATCACGTCACGCTTTGCGATCTTTCTGCTGAAATGGTCGCCCGCGCGACGCGTGCCGCAGAAGAGAAAGGTGTGAGCGACAACATGCATTTTATACAATGCGCCGCTCAGGACATCGCGCAGCATTTGGAAACCCAGGTTGATCTGATATTGTTTCATGCGGTGCTGGAGTGGGTTGCCGATCCGCAAAGCGTGTTACAAACCCTGTGGTCAATGTTACGTCCGGGCGGTACGCTGTCGCTGATGTTCTACAATGCTAACGGCTTCCTGATGCACAACATGGTGGCAGGGAACTTCGACTATGTTCAGGTCGGGATGCCGAAAAAGAAAAAACGCACGCTTTCCCCGGACTATCCGCGCGATCCGCAGCAGGTTTACGGCTGGCTGGAAGAGATTGGCTGGCAGATCGTCGGGAAGACGGGCGTCAGGGTGTTTCATGATTATCTGCGTGAAAAACACAAACAGCGTGACTGTTTTGACACCTTAACAGAATTAGAAACGCGGTATTGCCGCCAGGAGCCGTTCGTCAGCCTTGGCCGCTATATTCACGTCACCGCGCACAAGCCGCAGATGCAAGGATAACCTATGAGTGAATTTTCCCAGACAGTCCCCGAACTGGTTGCCTGGGCCAGGAAAAACGATTTCTCCATCTCGCTGCCGGTAGACAGACTCTCTTTCCTGCTGGCGGTTGCCACGCTGAACGGCGAACGGTTGGATGGTGAAATGAGCGAGGGTGAACTGGTGGATGCGTTCCGCCACGTCAGTGATGCGTTTGAGCAAACCAGCGAAACCATTAGCGTGCGTGCCAATAACGCAATCAACGATATGGTGCGTCAACGTCTGCTGAACCGCTTTACCAGCGAGCAGGCGGAAGGAAACGCCATCTATCGCCTGACGCCGCTGGGCATCGGCATCACCGATTACTACATTCGCCAGCGCGAATTTTCCACGCTGCGTCTCTCCATGCAGCTGTCGATCGTGGCGGGTGAGCTTAAACGTGCCGCCGACGCGGCCGATGAAAACGGTGACGAATTCCACTGGCACCGCAACGTTTACGCGCCGCTGAAATACTCGGTGGCCGAGATTTTCGACAGTATCGATCTCACTCAACGTCTGATGGATGAGCAGCAGCAGCAGGTGAAAGACGATATCGCGCAGCTGCTGAACAAAGACTGGCGTGCGGCCATTTCCAGCTGTGAACTTTTATTGTCAGAAACCTCCGGTACGCTGCGTGAGCTGCAGGATACGCTGGAGGCCGCAGGGGACAAGCTGCAGGCCAACCTGCTGCGCATCCAGGATGCGACCCTGGCGCACGACGATCTGCATTTTATCGACCGTCTGGTGTTTGATCTGCAGAGCAAACTTGACCGCATTATCAGCTGGGGCCAGCAGTCGATCGATCTGTGGATCGGCTATGACCGCCACGTGCATAAATTTATCCGTACCGCGATTGATATGGATAAAAACCGCGTCTTTGCTCAGCGTCTTCGTCAGTCGGTACAGACCTACTTTGATGCACCGTGGGCGCTGACCTATGCCAATGCCGATCGTCTGTTGGATATGCGCGACGAAGAGATGGCGCTGCGCGATGAAGAGGTCACCGGTGAACTGCCGCCGGATCTGGAGTACGAAGAATTCAACGAAATTCGTGAGCAACTTGCGGCGATGATCGAAGAACAGCTCGCCGTCTACAAAACCAGACAAGCGCCGCTGGATCTTGGGCTCGTGGTGCGCGACTATCTGGCGCAATATCCGCGCGCGCGCCACTTCGACGTTGCCCGCATTGTGGTAGACCAGGCGGTGCGCCTGGGTATCGCGCAAGCAGACTTCACCGGACTGCCGCCGAAGTGGCAGCCAATTAACGATTACGGAGCCAAGGTACAGGCGCATGTCATTGACAAATATTGAACAAGTGATGCCAGTTAAGCTGGCACAGGCGCTGGCGAATCCGTTATTTCCGGCGCTGGACAGCCAGCTGCGTGCCGGTCGTCACATTGGCCTGGACGAGCTGGATAATCACGCCTTTTTGATGGACTTCCAGGAGTACCTGGAAGAGTTTTACGCCCGCTATAACGTGGAGCTTATCCGCGCGCCGGAAGGCTTTTTCTATCTGCGCCCGCGTTCCACGACCCTGATCCCGCGCTCCGTGCTCTCCGAGCTGGACATGATGGTTGGCAAAATTCTTTGCTATCTCTACCTCAGCCCGGAACGCCTGGCAAATGAAGGCATCTTCACCCAGCAGGAGCTGTACGATGAACTGCTGACGCTGGCGGATGAGAGCAAACTGCTTAAGCTGGTGAATAACCGTTCGACGGGGTCGGATCTTGACCGTCAGAAATTACAGGAAAAGGTTCGCTCTTCCCTGAACCGTCTGCGCCGTCTGGGGATGGTCTGGTTTATGGGCCACGACAGCAGCAAATTCCGCATCACGGAATCGGTCTTCCGCTTCGGCGCCGACGTTCGTGCGGGCGATGATGCGCGTGAAGCGCAGCTTCGCATGATCCGCGACGGTGAAGCGATGCCGGTGGAAAACCATTTGCAGCTCAATGATGAGCATGAAGAGAATCTGCCGGATAGCGGGGAGGAAGAGTAATGATTGAACGCGGTAAATTTCGCTCACTGACGCTGATTAACTGGAACGGCTTCTTTGCCCGAACCTTCGATCTGGATGAGCTGGTCACGACTCTCTCCGGTGGTAACGGGGCAGGTAAATCCACCACCATGGCGGCGTTTGTAACGGCGCTGATCCCCGACCTGACGCTGCTTCACTTCCGTAACACCACCGAAGCGGGCGCGACAAGCGGCTCCCGCGATAAAGGCCTGCACGGTAAGCTGAAAGCGGGCGTCTGTTATTCCGTGCTGGACGTCATCAACTCTCGTCACCAGCGCGTGGTGGTGGGCGTACGTCTGCAACAGGTTGCCGGCCGCGACCGTAAAGTGGATATCAAACCGTTCGCCATTCAGGGGCTGCCAACCTCCGTACAGCCGACCGCGCTGCTGACGGAAACGCTGAATGAACGCCAGGCGCGCGTCCTGACGCTGCAGGAGCTGAAGGACAAGCTTGAAGCCATCGAAGGGGTGCAGTTTAAGCAGTTCAACTCCATTACCGACTACCACTCCCTGATGTTCGATCTGGGCGTGGTAGCGCGCCGTCTGCGCACCGCTTCAGACCGTAGTAAATACTACCGTCTGATCGAAGCGTCCCTGTACGGCGGTATCTCCAGCGCCATTACCCGTTCCCTGCGTGACTATCTGCTGCCGGAAAACAGCGGCGTGCGTAAGGCCTTCCAGGACATGGAGGCGGCACTGCGTGAAAACCGCATGACGCTGGAAGCGATTCGCGTTACCCAGTCTGACCGCGACCTGTTTAAACACCTGATCAGTGAAGCGACCAACTACGTGGCGGCGGACTACATGCGCCACGCCAACGAGCGCCGCGTCCATCTCGCTCAGGCATTAGAATATCGCCGCGAGCTGTTTACCTCCCGTAAACAGCTGGTGGCCGAGCAGTACAAGCACGTCGAAATGGCGCGCGAGCTGGGTGAGCACAACGGTGCCGAAGGCGATCTGGAAGCCGACTACCAGGCCGCCAGCGATCACCTGAACCTGGTGCAGACCGCGCTGCGTCAGCAGGAAAAGATCGAACGCTACGAAGCGGACCTGGATGAGTTGCAAATTCGTCTCGAAGAGCAGAATGAAGTGGTGGCCGAAGCCGCCGAGATGCAGGAAGAGAACGAAGCCCGCGCCGAAGCCGCCGAGCTGGAAGTGGACGAGCTGAAAAGCCAGCTTGCGGACTACCAGCAGGCGCTGGACGTGCAGCAGACGCGTGCGATTCAGTACAACCAGGCGCTGCAGGCGCTACAGCGTGCGAAAGAGCTGTGTCATCTGCCGGATCTGACGCCGGACAGTGCCGACGAGTGGCTGGACACCTTCCAGGCCAAAGAGCAGGAAGCCACCGAGAAACTGCTCTCGCTTGAACAGAAAATGAGCGTCGCGCAAACGGCGCACAGCCAGTTTGAACAGGCTTATCAGCTGGTAGTTGCGATTAACGGCCCGCTGGCGCGTAGCGAAGCCTGGGACGTTGCCCGTGAATTGCTGCGCGACGGCGTCAACCAGCGCCATCTGGCCGAGCAGGTGCAGCCGCTGCGTATGCGCCTGAACGAGCTGGAACAGCGTCTGCGCGAGCAGCAGGAAGCCGAGCGTCTGCTGGCCGAGTTCTGCAAGCGTCAGGGTAAACATTACGATTTCGACGAGCTTGAGGCCCTGCATCAGGAGCTGGAAGCGCGTATTGCGGCCCTGTCCGATACCGTATCAAATGCCAGCGAACAGCGTATGACGCTGCGTCAGGAGCTGGAGCAGCTTCAGTCCCGTTCGAAGGCGCTCCTGCAGCGTGCGCCGGTCTGGCTGGCAGCGCAAAGCAGCCTGAACCAGCTCAGCGAACAGTGCGGCGAGAAGTTCGAATCCAGCCAGCAGGTGACCGAATACCTGCAACAGCTGCTGGAGCGCGAGCGCGAAGCCATTGTTGAACGTGACGAAGTGGGTGCCCGCAAGCGTGACGTCGATGAAGAAATCGAGCGCTTAAGCCAGCCGGGCGGGTCAGAAGATCCGCGTCTGAACACGTTAGCCGAGCGTTTTGGCGGCGTACTGCTGTCTGAGATTTACGATGACGTTGGCCTGGACGATGCGCCGTACTTCTCCGCGCTGTACGGTCCGTCCCGCAACGCAATTGTGGTGCCGGATCTGTCGCTGATTTCTGAGCAGCTCGCAGGGCTGGAAGATTGCCCGGAAGATCTCTACCTGATCGAAGGGGATCCGCAGTCGTTCGATGACAGCGTTTTCAGCGTTGACGAGCTGGAAAAAGCGGTGGTGGTGAAAATCGCCGATCGCCAGTGGCGTTACTCCCGCTTCCCGGAGCTGCCGCTGTTTGGCCGCGCCGCGCGCGAAAGCCGCATCGAAAGCCTGCACGCCGAGCGTGAAACGCTGTCTGAACGCTTTGCCACTCTGTCGTTTGACGTACAGAAAACCCAGCGTCTGCACCAGGCGTTCAGCCGCTTTATCGGCAGCCATCTGGGCGTGGCGTTTGAAGCCGACCCGGAAGCGGAAATCCGCAAGCTCAACACCCGCCGTGGCGAGCTGGAGCGCGCGATTGCCAGTCATGAAAGTGACAACCAGCAGAGCCGCGTCCAGTTCGAACAGGCGAAAGAGGGCGTCGCTGCCCTTAACCGCATTCTGCCGCGCCTGAACCTGCTGGCTGATGACACGCTGGCCGACCGCGTGGATGAGATCCAGGAACGTCTGGATGAAGCCCAGGAAGCCGCGCGCTTCGTGCAGCAGCACGGCAACCAGCTGGCGAAGCTGGAGCCCGTCGTGTCTGTACTGCAGAGCGACCCGGAACAGTTCGAGCAGTTAAAAGAAGATTATGCCTGGTCGCAGCAGGTGCAGCGCGAAGCGCGTCAGCAGGCGTTTGCCCTGACGGAAGTGGTGCAGCGTCGTGCGCACTTCGGCTACTCCGATTCGGCTGAAATGCTGAGCGGTAACAGCGACCTGAATGAAAAACTGCGCCAGCGCCTTGAGCAGGCGGAAGCGGAACGTACCCGCGCTCGCGAAGCGATGCGCAGCCACTCCGCTCAGCTGAACCAGTACAACCAGGTGCTGGCCTCGCTGAAAAGCTCCTTCGACACCAAGAAAGAGCTGTTAAACGACCTGCAGAAAGAGCTGCAGGACATTGGCGTTCGTGCCGACAGCGGGGCGGAAGAGCGCGCGCGCATTCGTCGTGATGAGCTGCATAGCCAGCTCAGCAATAACCGCGCGCGTCGTAATCAGCTGGAAAAAGCGCTCACCTTCTGCGAAGCGGAAATGGATAACCTGACCCGCCGCCTGCGCAAGCTGGAGCGCGACTATCATGAAATGCGCGAGCAGGTCGTGACGGCGAAAGCGGGCTGGTGCGCTGTGATGCGGATGGTGAAAGACAACAACGTTGAACGTCGCCTGCACCGTCGCGAGCTGGCATACCTTTCTGCCGATGAGCTGCGTTCGATGTCGGATAAGGCGCTGGGTGCGCTGCGTCTGGCGGTGGCGGATAACGAACACCTGCGCGATGTGCTGCGCATGTCAGAGGATCCGAAACGTCCTGAACGTAAAATTCAGTTCTTCGTTGCGGTTTATCAGCACCTGCGCGAGCGTATTCGTCAGGACATTATCCGTACCGACGATCCGGTCGAAGCCATCGAACAGATGGAAATTGAGCTGGGCCGCCTGACGGAAGAGCTGACCTCCCGCGAGCAGAAGCTGGCGATCAGCTCCCGCAGCGTGGCGAATATCATTCGCAAAACCATTCAGCGCGAGCAGAACCGTATCCGCCAGCTGAACCAGGGGCTGCAGAGCGTCTCGTTTGGTCAGGTCAACAGCGTGCGTCTTAACGTCAACGTGCGTGAAGCCCACGCGACGCTGCTGGAAGTGCTCTCTGAGCAGCACGAGCAGCATCAGGATCTGTTCAACAGCAACCGTCTGACCTTCTCCGAAGCGCTGGCGAAGCTGTATCAGCGCCTGAATCCGCAGATTGATATGGGCCAGCGTACGCCGCAAACCATCGGTGAAGAGCTGCTGGACTATCGTAACTACCTGGAAATGGAAGTTGAGGTAAACCGTGGTTCAGACGGCTGGCTGCGTGCGGAATCCGGAGCGCTGTCGACCGGTGAAGCGATTGGTACCGGGATGTCGATTCTGGTGATGGTGGTGCAGAGCTGGGAAGATGAAGCGCGCCGCCTGCGCGGGAAAGACATCTCCCCATGCCGACTGCTGTTCCTCGATGAAGCGGCGCGTCTTGATGCCCGCTCGATTGCCACGCTGTTTGAGCTTTGCGAACGTCTCGATATGCAGCTCATCATTGCGGCACCGGAAAACATCAGCCCTGAAAAAGGCACCACCTATAAGCTGGTGCGTAAAGTGTTCCAGAACAGCGAACACGTGCACGTTGTCGGGCTGCGTGGCTTTGCGCCGCAGCCGCCGGAATCATTGCCGGAAACCACGGCGGACGCTTCCTGAGGCGTTTTGTTACAAAGAGCGGCGCAGAAGCGCCGCTTTTTTTATTCTCTTAACTTGTGTTCAGGGCTGCGTTATCTTTAAACTTCTTTACATAAGGTAAGGCAACAGAGTTGTCGTCTACCTATAATAAAAGAAAGCCCCACCGTGATGGGCATGTCGTGAAAACAGGGGGCAAGGGATGTTGCTAAAGAAAGAATGTGGTCGTCAGCTGTCAGCGCTGAGTTTATGTCTGGCAGTGATGTTTGCTCCACTGTTAACCGCCCAGGCCGACGAGCCTGAAATTGTGCCGACTGACAGCACCGCAACGACAGGCGCGCAGCCGACGTCATTGTCTCAGCCGCTGGAACAGTCTACGGCTACGGCCATCATGGCCGGGATTAAGCCGCTGCCGGAAGGCATCGACGTTGAATCGCTCAGCCAGCAGCTCCAGACAGGCCTGCCTGCAGGCTACACGCCTGCCTATATCAATCAGCTCACGCTGCTTTATGCTGCCCGCGATATGAAACCCATGTGGGAAAATCGTGATGCCGTGCGCGCCTTCCAGCAACAGCTGGCGGAAGTGGCGATTGCGGGATTCCAGCCGCAGTTTACGAAGTGGGTTGAGCTGTTAACCGATCCTGCCGTCACCGGTCAGGCGCGGGACGTGGTCCTTTCCGATGCCATGATGGGTTACCTGCAGTTTGTGGCGGGTATTCCGGTCAATGGCAACCGCTGGCTGTACAGCGATAGGCCCTATAAGCTGGCGACGCCAGCCCTGTCGGTGATTAACCAGTGGCAATTAGCGCTGGATAACGGCGATCTGCCGCGCTTCATTGCCAGCCTCGCGCCGGCGCATCCACAGTATGCCACGATGCACCAGTCGCTCCTCGCGCTGGTGGGGGACTCGCGTCCATGGCCGCAAATGCGGGGGACCGCAACGCTGCGTCCGGGTCAGTGGAGCAGCGATGTGCCAGCCCTGCGCGAGATCCTTAAACGCTCCGGTATTCTTGATGGCGGGCCGAACATTGCCCTGCCGGGCGACGATCCGCAAAGCGCGGTGGTCAGCCCGTCAGCGCCCATAAAAGAGAACAAGGCCACTACCCTGAGCAATAAGCCCGAGGCTTACGATCGCGAGCTGGTCGCCGCGGTTAAACAGTTCCAGGCCGCTCAAGGGCTGGGAGCCGATGGCGTCATTGGACCTTCAACGCGTGACTGGCTTAACGTATCGCCTGCGCAGCGGGCCGGGGTGCTGGCGCTTAATATTCAGCGTTTGCGTTTGCTGCCGGGCACGCTGTCTACCGGCATTATGGTCAATATCCCTGCCTATTCACTGGTTTATTATCAGGATGGTAGCGAGAAGCTGGCCTCGCGCGTGATTGTCGGGCGTCCGGATCGCAAAACGCCGATGATGAGCAGCGCGTTAAATAACGTGGTGGTTAACCCGCCGTGGAATGTGCCGCCGACGCTGGCGCGTAAGGACATTCTGCCTAAGGTCTGGAACGATCCGGGTTATCTGGAACGTCACGGCTATACGGTCATGCGTGGCTGGAACAGTAAAGAGGCGATCGATCCTTATATGGTCGACTGGTCGACGATCACGGCCTCCAACCTGCCGTTCCGCTTCCAGCAGGCTCCCGGAGCGCATAACTCGCTGGGGCGCTACAAATTCAACATGCCAAGTTCAGATGCTATCTATCTGCACGATACGCCGAACCACAATCTGTTCCAGAAAGATACCCGGGCACTGAGTTCAGGCTGCGTGCGCGTGAATAAAGCCTCGGAGCTGGCCAACATGCTGCTGCAGGATGCGGGCTGGAACGATACGCGTATTTCTGACGCCCTGAAGCAGGGTGATACGCGCTACGTGAATATTCGCCACAACATTCCGGTTAATCTTTATTATCTGACAGCGTTTGTGGGTGAAGACGGTCGCACGCAGTACCGTACAGATATTTACAATTATGATCTCACCGCGCGATCCGGCGCACAAATTTTGCCAAAAGCGGAACAATTAATCAGGTAAATGAAGTAGTTCGGGAAAAATGATTGTCGTAAGTTATGGTGAATCGGGGCCAATATCGCTGTAAGCCGCGTATTCACTGGGGTTAGGCGCCTTGACGTACCCTGTTTTGCCAGTTAAGGTGCCCTTCGTGCGCTAAGCATATTACGATTTCCTTGACCTGTAGACCTGATTATCATGGACAAATTTGACGCTAATCGCCGCAAGCTGCTGGCGTTAGGTGGTGTTGCGCTTGGCGCAGCGGCCATCTTACCGACGCCAGCATTTGCCACCCTCTCGACACCTCGTCCGCGCGTTTTAACGCTCAGCAATCTTCACACCGGTGAGTCGCTAAAAGCGGAGTTTTTCGATGGCAGAGGCTATATTCAGGATGAATTAGCAAGACTCAACCATTTTTTCCGTGATTTCCGCGCGAATAAAGTAAAAGCCATCGACCCAGGACTGTTTGATCAGCTTTTCCGCCTTCAGGGCCTGCTGGGCACCAGCAAGCCGGTGCAGCTTATTTCTGGTTATCGCTCAATTGATACCAACAATGAACTGCGCGCCCATAGCCGTGGGGTAGCGAAAAAAAGCTACCACACGAAGGGACAGGCAATGGATTTCCACATTGAAGGCGTTTCGTTAGCCAATATTCGCAAAGCCGCGTTATCTATGCGCGCGGGTGGTGTAGGATATTACCCACGTAGCAACTTTGTGCATATTGATACCGGGCCGGTTCGGCACTGGTAATAACGAAACACAGGAGCAGTATGAACTATCGTATTATTCCGGTTACCGCGTTCTCCCAGAACTGTTCATTAATCTGGTGCGAGCAAACCAAACTGGCCGCGCTTGTCGATCCCGGCGGTGACGCTGAGAAAATCAAGCAGGACGTTGCCGACAGCGGCGTGACGCTGATGCAGATTTTACTGACGCATGGTCACCTCGACCACGTAGGCGCAGCGGCTGAACTGGCTAAACACTACGGTGTGCCGATTATTGGCCCGGAAAAAGAAGATGAGTTCTGGCTGCAGGGGTTACCCGCCCAAAGCCGCATGTTTGGCCTTGATGAGTGTCTGCCATTGACGCCCGATCGCTGGCTGAACGAAGGAGAGCGCGTTAACGTAGGGAATGTGACTTTACAGGTGTTGCATTGTCCTGGGCATACGCCAGGCCATATCGTCTTCTTTGACGACCAGTCCCGTCTGCTGATTTCCGGCGATGTGATTTTCAAAGGTGGTGTAGGACGCAGCGATTTTCCGCGCGGCGATCACGGGCAGCTGATTCAGTCGATTAAACAGAAGTTATTGCCGCTGGGTGATGACGTTACGTTTATCCCTGGACACGGTCCGATATCGACGCTGGGCTATGAACGGCTCCATAACCCGTTCCTTCAGGATGAAATGCCTGTCTGGTAACCAGCATAAAAAAAGCCTGCTTAACGCAGGCTTTTTTGTGAGCGCAAATTACAGGACGGCGACAATCGCTTCGCACAGTGGCGCCATGTTGTCAGGGGTCATGCCTGCAACGTTTACGCGGCCAGAGGCTACGGCGTATACGCCAAACTCTTCACGCAGACGCAGAACCTGCTCTTTGGTCAGGCCGCTGAACGAGAACATACCGTTCTGTTTGATGATGAAGCTGAAGTCGCGGTCAGCGCCTTTCTCAGCCAGGGTGTTCACAAACAGCAGGCGCATGCGCTGGATACGCTGACGCATATCGTTCAGCTCTTGTTCCCAAATCGCGCGCAGCGCATCGTTGCTCAGAATGGTCGCAACAACAGACGCACCGTGTGCCGGCGGGTTAGAGTAGTTTGCGCGGATAACGGATTTCATCTGGCTAAACGCGCGATCGACGGTCTCATCGTTAGCCGCAACCAGCGTACAGGCGCCTACACGTTCATTGTACAGACCAAAGTTCTTGGAGTAGGAGCTTGCAACGATCAGTTCCTGATGCACGGCTGCGAACGCGCGCAGGCCTTCGGCATCTTCTTCCAGACCGCGGGCGAAGCCCTGGTAAGCAAAGTCAAACAGCGGCAGCCAGCCTTTTTCTACGGACAGCTTCGCCAGGTGTTCCCACTGCTCAAGCGTTGGATCGATACCGGTTGGGTTGTGGCAGCAGCCGTGGAACAGCACCACGTCACCCGCCTGCGCTTCGCTCAGGCTTGCCAGCAGGCCGTCAAAGTCCAGAGAGTGATTGGCCGCGTCGTAGTAAGCATATTCACGCACTTCCAGGCCCGCAGAGTTAAAGACGCTCTTGTGGTTCGGCCAGCTTGGATTGCTCACCCATACACGCTTCACAGAGGTGTTTTTCGCAAGGAAATCCGCCGCCACGCGCAGCGCGCCGGTACCGCCAGGGGTCTGTGCCGTGCGGGCACGTTTGTCACTCACAATTGCGCTGCCTTTACCAAACAGCAGCTCCTGGGTGCAGCGACCAAATTCAGGAATACCATCAATACCGAGGTAGTTTTTGGTGGTTTCATTTTCCAGCAGATACTGCTCAGCTTTCTTAACGCTGGTCAGTACCGGAGTTTTGCCGGTTTCATCTTTATATACACCAATACCCAGGTTGATTTTGCCAGGGCGGTCGTCGGCACGAAACAGATCGGCCAGGCCCAGAATAGGGTCGGCAGGAGCGGCGGTAATGTTCTCAAACATGACGAAGTTCCATTGTGATTACAGAAGTGAAATCCGCTATCAGGTTAACGGTAGATTTACAAAATGCCAACCGTTTGCGACGAAAAGCGTGCGGCTTTTCAAAAGTCGCCATTATTTTCTGTCAGGCATAAAAAAACAGGGCCGAAGCCCTGTTCTTTATGCATATAACAAAGAGGTGTTCTGATTAGAACTGGTAGGTTACACCCACAGCAGCCATATCGTCGTTGCCGTTCAGACCGCCAACAGCTTTCGCGTAGTCGGTGTCTTTATCCAGCAGGTTGATGTAGTAGTCAGCCCACACGTTGAAGTTTTTGTTGAAGTAGTAAGTGGTACCAACCTGGATGAATTTAGCCAGGTCTGCATCGCCACCGCTGAAGCCGCCGACGGCAGCCAGGTCTTTACCTTTGGTCTGCACGTAGGAGATTGCTGGACGCAGGCCGAAGTCGAACTGGTACTGAGCAACCACTTCGAAGTTCTGAGTTTTGTTAGCAAAACCTGCATCACCGCTAGAACCGGTACGGGTGGTGTTACGGGTTTCTGCATAGGTAGTTGCCAGGTAGAGGTTGTTAGCGTCGTATTTCAGACCCACGCCCCATGCTTCAGCTTTATCACCCTGGCCATCAGCTTTCTGGTTCAGAGTACGGTTAGCGTTGCTGTAAGATGCGATTGCACCGAAGCCTTCACCGAAGTCGTAACCCAGGGAGTAACCTACGCCGTCACCGTTAGAGGTTTTAACGTCAGCACGGTCATTTTTACCCTGGTACTGTACGCCCAGGCTCAGACCGTCAACCAGACCGAAGAAATCGCTGTTACGGTAGGTCAGCAGGCCGGTGCTGCGGCTGGTCATAAAGTTATCAACGTAGTTACCGCCCCAGGTCATACCGGAGAAGGACGGCGCCATATCGGTGTATGACTCAACGTCGTATACGATACCGTAGTTACGACCGTAGTCGATGCTGCCAGCGTCGCCCGCTTTCAGACCAGCAAAGGCCAGACGGTTTTTGTTAGCCTGAGCGGTGTTCTCAGCCTGGTTAGCCATGAAGCGGTATTCCCACTGGCCGTAACCGGTCAGCTGGTCGTTGATCTGAGTTTCGCCTTTGAAACCGATCTGCGCGTAGGTAGCGTCGTTATTGTTAGTGTCATCGCCGGAGGTCACGAAATCGTGCTCGGCGTTAACTTTACCGTAGAAGTCCAGTTTGTTGCCGTTCTTGTTATAGATTTCTGCAGCGTTAGCTGCACCGGCTACCAGCAGGGCAGGGATTACCACTGCCAGAATATTGCGCTTCATCATTATTTATTACCCTCATTGGTTTTTTTATGACACTCGCCACTGCCGTCAATAAATTCTGTCAATAAATATTTCCGGAACTATTGATGAGAGTTTGGTGTCTTTATGTATCTGACAGGCATCTTTCCATTCACCGAAGCGTTTCGCTAGCCTGAAAGTGCTACAATTCTCAAGATTGAGTTACAGAAAGAAAATATGTGTAACTAAATGTGTATTTTTGGGAACTTTGTGAACCATCTCAAATTTCAGAACCCCCTGGCGAATTAAGCATCGGTTTGTTTCCTATATATATGAATTCCTTATGATTAATTTGGATAAAGGCAATTCCTATAAACGAATGTTAAACGACTCGTTTTTTCTTATGACCCAATAAAGACTTCTGGATGGCTGAAAAATTGGTTGAAATTTGTGCTATTACTTCAGGATGTAGTAATCGCAATAAGAATGAGGTTAATTTTTTGTGGCTGGATATTTCGCGGAAACAAAACGTAACAAGTAGCGGTTGTGACGGGGTAGTGGTTTAAAAACGCTGACTTTACGCTGACAAAAACTGACAGGGCAGAATAAAATAATGGCCAGCAAATGCTGGCCATTGTCTGTTGCGTTGCTTAGAAGCTGGCGTTGCGTGGTGTACGCGGGAACGGAATTACGTCACGCACGTTCTGAACGCCGGTAACGTAGGCGATCAGACGCTCGAAGCCTAGACCGAACCCAGCGTGCGGAACGGTGCCATAACGGCGCAGATCGCGATACCAGCTGTAGTCCGCAGGGTTGAGCCCCATCTCTGCCATGCGCGCGTCAAGCACGTCAAGACGCTCTTCACGCTGAGAACCACCAATGATTTCACCGATGCCCGGCGCCAGTACGTCCATCGCTGCCACGGTTTTCCCGTCTTCGTTAAGGCGCATATAGAAGGCCTTAATGTCTTTCGGGTAGTTTTTAACGACAACCGGCGCTTTGAAATGTTTCTCGGCGAGATAGCGTTCGTGCTCAGACGCCAGATCGACGCCCCAGTAAACCGGGTTCTCAAACTTCTCACCGCATTTCTCAAGGATCGCTACCGCATCGGTATAGTCCACCTGTGCAAAGTCGGCAGAGACGAAACGCTCCAGACGTGCCACAGCATCGCTGTCTACGCGTTCAGCGAAGAACTTCATGTCGTCAGGACGCTCTTCCAGCACCGCTTTGAAGACGTACTTCAGCATCGCTTCTGCGAGACCTGCAACGTCATTCAGATCGGCAAACGCCACTTCCGGCTCCAGCATCCAGAACTCCGCCAGGTGGCGGCTGGTGTTGGAGTTTTCGGCGCGGAAGGTTGGGCCGAAGGTATAGATCTTAGACAGCGCACAGGCGTAGGTTTCGCCGTTGAGCTGGCCGGATACCGTCAGGAAGGCTTCTTTACCAAAGAAGTCTTTGTCGTAGTCGACTTTACCTTCCGGCGTGCGCGGCAGGTTTTCCATGTCCAGCGTCGAGACGCGGAACATTTCGCCTGCGCCTTCCGTATCGGACGCGGTGATCAGCGGGGTAGACACCCAGAAATACCCCTGCTCATCGAAGAAGCGATGCAGCGCCTGGGCCAGCGTATGGCGCACGCGAGCCACCGCACCAATCAGGTTGGTACGCGGACGCAGGTGTGCGACTTCACGCAGGTATTCAATGCTGTGACGTTTAGCCGCCATCGGGTAGGTGTCCGGATCTTCAACCCAGCCGGTCACTTCAATGGCAGAGGCCTGGATCTCGAAACTCTGGCCCTGGCCCGGAGATGCCACGACCACACCGGTGACGATAACGGAACAACCCGTCGTCAGGCGCAGAACGTCATCATTGTAATTGGGCAGAGAATTATTAATGACGGCCTGTACAGGATCAAAGCAGGAACCGTCATAGACGGCAAGGAAGGAGATGCCAGCTTTAGAATCTCGGCGAGTACGCACCCATCCGCGCACGGTGACCTCCTGGTCAACGGCGACACGGCCCTGGAGTACGTCGGCTACAGGCACAACGCTCATAATATTCTCTCTGTTAATAGTCGGAAAAAATAAACACTTGTCCACCCCAAGACGGGGGGATATCTATGTTACCTGCCAACCGCTATCAGACAAGTAAATTTCGCAGTCAAAAGAGAAGAATTGAGAAATAAATAAGGGAAGGGAGCCCTGAAGGCTCCCGTAAGCGCTTAACTGGCTTTTTTGATCTGGGGGAGATCGAACGCTTTGCGCAATGCGCGAACAAACGCTTTGTCATGGCAGATGGTTTTACCCGGGCTGTCGGAGAGCTTTGCCACCGGCTTGCCGTTACATTCCACCAGCTTTATCACGATATTCAGAGGTTTTACCTGAGGAATGTCGCAGGTCAACCGGGTACCGATCCCGAAGCCCAGATTAATTCTGGCATTGAAATGACGATACAGTTCGACGGCTTTTGCCAGGTCGAGATTATCGGAGAAGACCAGCACCTTGCTCATCGGGTCAATGCCGAGTTTTTGGTAATGAGCAATCGCCTTTTCGCCCCATTCAACCGGATCCCCGGAGTCGTGGCGTAACCCCTGGTAACGCTCAGCGAACTCGGGACCAAAGTCGCGCAGGAAGGCATCCATCGTAATACAGTCGGTCAGGGCGATCCCGAGTAGATTCGGGTACTCTTCAAGCCACGCAGCCAGCGCCGCACGCTGGCTGTTAGCCAGGTCCGGGCTAATTTGCTGATGCGCCTGGAACCACTCGTGCGCCTGGGTGCCCATTGGCGTCAGGTTGAGGCGACGCGCCAAATCGTAGTTGCTGGTACCCACGAACCACGACTCCTGCTGCAGACGTTCAACGATAGCCTGCTGAACCTCGCGAGAGAAGCGGCGACGGGTGCCGAAATCCATCAGGCGGAAGCGGGACATATCCAGCCCTTCGGTCAGCGTTGAGAATGCCTCAAGTTTGTTCTCCAGCGAGGCGACCGCCTGTTCGACGCCCGTTTCAGGCGAACGGTAGCGGTGAGCCAGCTCGCTGATGACGGCCAGAAGCGGCACTTCCCACATGATCACTTCCCGCCACGGACCTTCAAGACGAATATCCAGCTTGCCGTTCTCGTTGGTCACGCTGACCTGTTCAGGCTTATAGCGGAAGTCGCGCAGCCAGTTCAGATAGTCCGCTTTAAAGAAAGGCAGGCCAGAAAGCCACTGATATTCGTCATCGGTGAGCGCCAGATGCTGCATCGCATCGACCTGTTCACGAATGGAGTCTGCGTAGATACCGAGCAAGTCGTCACCACGGCAGCGGAATTCCGCCGCGACGTGAACGTCATAGTAATGGTGGAAAACGGCTTGCTGCATATGCAGTTTATACGCGTCGGTATCCAGCAACGTATGCAGAACCGGAGAAGCGAATTGAGTCATAGGTGCGCTGTAGCATCCTCTCACGGGAGCGTTTAGTACAATAAACAACTCCGGAGTATACCTTGTTTAGTGATTTATTGAACCCCGATCACAACATAAGCACACTTTATGGTCGAGAGCATTTCGTGCCCCGTGTTATACAAATGTAGCGAAAAAGGTGTTTAAGCCTGAAAAGATGAACATTCTGCATAGCGCGTTTTACGCAACAGGAATATATTGAAACGTTACTCGACAAACGATGCATAAGGTTTTCTATGACACAACAGCCACAAGCCAAATACCGCCACGACTACCGTGCGCCGGAATACCTGATTAGCGATATCGACCTGACTTTTGACCTGGATGCCACAAAAACCGTTGTGACGGCGGTAAGCCAGGTGACGCGCCACAGCGCGACTGCCGTACCGCTGCGTCTGGATGGCGAAGACCTGACGCTGGTCTCCCTGCACATTAACGATGAAGCCTGGTCAGATTATAAAGAAGAAGGCAACCAGCTGGTCATCGACAACCTGCCGGAACGCTTTACGCTGCGCATCGTGAATGAAATCAGCCCTGCCGCCAACACGGCGCTGGAAGGGCTCTACCAGTCAGGCGTGGCCCTGTGTACCCAGTGTGAAGCCGAAGGCTTCCGCCACATTACCTGGTACCTGGACCGCCCGGACGTGCTGGCGCGCTTTACCACCAAAATCATTGCCGATAAAACCCTCTATCCGTTCCTGCTCTCCAACGGTAACCGCGTGGGTGAGGGCGAGCTGGAAAATGGCCGTCACTGGGTGCAGTGGCAGGATCCGTTCCCGAAACCGTGCTACCTGTTTGCGCTGGTGGCGGGTGATTTCGACGTGCTGCGCGATACCTTCAAAACCCGCTCTGGCCGCGAAGTGGCGCTGGAGCTGTTCGTTGATCGCGGCAACCTTGACCGCGCGCCGTGGGCGATGACTTCACTCATTAACTCCATGAAGTGGGACGAAGAGCGTTTCGGCCTCGAATACGATCTCGACATCTATATGATCGTCGCCGTCGACTTCTTCAACATGGGCGCGATGGAGAATAAAGGCCTTAACATCTTTAACTCCAAGTACGTGCTGGCGCGTACCGATACCGCCACCGATAAAGACTACCTCGATATCGAACGCGTTATCGGCCACGAGTATTTCCATAACTGGACCGGTAACCGCGTCACCTGCCGCGACTGGTTCCAGCTGAGCCTGAAAGAGGGGCTAACCGTCTTCCGCGATCAGGAGTTCAGCTCCGATCTGGGCTCGCGGGCGGTCAACCGCATCAACAACGTGCGCACCATGCGCGGCCTGCAGTTTGCGGAAGATGCCAGCCCAATGGCGCACCCGATCCGTCCGGATAAAGTCATTGAGATGAATAACTTTTACACCCTGACGGTGTACGAGAAGGGCGCTGAAATTATCCGCATGATCCACACCCTGCTGGGTGAAGAGAATTTCCAGAAAGGGATGCAGCTTTACTTCGAACGTCACGACGGCAGCGCGGCTACCTGCGACGACTTTGTGCAGGCGATGGAAGACGCGTCCAACGTTGATCTTTCTCACTTCCGCCGCTGGTACAGCCAGGCCGGGACCCCGATTGTCACCGTTAAGGACGACTACAACCCGGAAACCGAGCAGTACACTCTGACCATCAGCCAGCGCACGCCGCCAACTGCCGAGCAGGAAGAAAAATATCCGCTGCACATTCCGTTCAGCATTGAGCTGTACGACAACGAAGGCAACGTCATCCCGCTGCAGAAGGGCGGCCACCCGGTACACCACGTGCTGAACGTGACCCAGGCAGAGCAGACCTTTATCTTCGATAACGTCTACTTCCAGCCGGTGCCTGCGCTGCTGTGCGAGTTCTCCGCGCCGGTGAAGCTGGAGTACAAGTGGAGCGACCAGCAGCTGACGTTCCTGATGCGTCACGCCCGCAACGATTTCTCCCGCTGGGACGCGGCGCAGAGCCTGCTGGCAACCTACATCAAGCTTAACGTGAACCGTTACCAGCAGGGCCAGCCGCTGACGCTGCCGGTGCATGTGGCAGACGCGTTCCGCGCCATCCTGCTGGACGAGAAGATTGACCCGGCGCTGGCGGCTGAAATTCTGACGCTGCCGTCCGCGACTGAAATTGCGGAGCTGTTCGACATTATCGACCCGATTGCCATCGTGGCAGTGCGCGAAGCGCTGACCCGCACGCTGGCGACCGAACTGGCGGATGAATTCCTGGCTCTCTACAACGCTAACAAGCTTGACGCGTATCGCGTGGAGCATGCGGATATCGGCAAGCGTACCCTGCGCAATACCTGCCTGCGCTATCTTGCGTTTGGTGAGCCCGAACTGGCGAACGCGCTGGTGAGCAAGCAGTATCACGAAGCGGATAACATGACTGATGCGCTCGCGGCCCTGGCAGCAAGCGTTGCCGCTGAACTGCCGTGCCGCGATGCGCTGATGCAGGAGTATGACGACAAGTGGCACCAGGATGGTCTGGTGATGGACAAGTGGTTTATTCTGCAGGCGACCAGCCCGGCAGCCGATGCGCTTAGTAAGGTTCGCAGCCTGCTGAAGCACCGTTCGTTCACCATGAGCAACCCGAACCGCGTTCGCTCGCTGATTGGTGCATTTGCCAGCAGTAACCCGGCCGCGTTCCACGCCGAAGACGGCAGCGGATATCAGTTTATGGTGGAAATGCTGACCGAGCTGAACAGCCGTAACCCGCAGGTTGCATCACGTCTGATTGAGCCGCTGATCCGCCTGAAACGCTATGATGCGCAGCGTCAGGCGAAGATGCGCGCCGCGCTTGAGCAGCTGAAAGGGCTGGAAAATCTGTCTGGCGATCTGTACGAGAAGATTGCTAAGGCGCTGGCCTGATGTAAAAAAGCCCGGTGGCGCTACGCTAACCGGGCCTACGTGGGTGCGCGGGGCATCGGTTTTCTCCCTCTCCCTGTGGGAGAGGGCCGGGGTGAGGGCATCAGGCATTGGCCTTTATCCGCTGAATCTCCGCTTCCCCACGTTTCATCACCCGATCCAGCACTTCGGCTTCCAGCTCCGCCAGTCTGGCCGATCCCACGCGGCGAGGACGTGGAATATCTACCGTCAGATCCAGACCAATTTTACCTTCTTCTATTAACAGCACCCTGTCTGCCATCGCCACGGCTTCGCTGACGTCATGCGTCACCAGCAGTACCGTAAAGCCGTGCGCCTGCCAGAGGGATTCAATCAGATCCTGCATTTCTATCCGCGTCAGGGAATCAAGAGCGCCGAGCGGCTCATCAAGCAACAGCAGGCCCGGACGGTGAATCAACGCCCGCGCCAGCGCCACCCGCTGCTTCTGGCCGCCCGACAGCGCCGCAGGCCATTCACCTGCACGGTTTTCCAGCCCGACGGCGGCCAGCGCCTGACGGGCTTCATCCCGCCAGTTGCCTTTGAGCCCCAGCCCGACGTTATCAATCACCGTTTTCCACGGCAGCAGGCGCGCGTCCTGAAACATCATGCGCGTATCGTCCTGAATATTGGCCAGCGGCGTGGTTCCTGCCAGAATCTCTCCTCCGTTGGGGGCTTCCAGCCCGGCTAAAAGACGCAGGAGCGTGCTTTTTCCGCCGCCGCTGCGCCCGACTACAGCCACAAACTGGCCGGCGGGAATGTGCAGATCCAGCCCGTTAAGGATGGTGTTTTCGCCGTAGCGTTTGGTTACGCCGTTCAGCAGCAGCGGCGTGCCCTGATTTAGTCGTGCGGTATTCATGCTTTCGCCTCCTGAAGGGTATAGGCCGGGTTCCAGCGCAGCCAGCTGCGCTCCAGCCACTGTGCGCTGACGTCGGCGAGTTTGCCGAGCAGTGCATACAGAATGATGGCGACCACCACCACGTCCGTTTGCAGGAATTCGCGGGCGTTCATCGCCAGGTAGCCAATACCGGAGTTGGCTGAGATGGTTTCCGCCACAATCAGCGTCAGCCACATCAGGCCGAGCGCAAAGCGCACCCCGACCATAATGGAGGGCAGGGCGCCCGGCAGAATCACGTGAGCAAAGAGGGAAAAACCCGATAAGCCGTAGCTGCGCGCCATCTCCACCAGACCGCGATCGATATTGCGGATGCCGTGCCAGGTGTTGATGTATATCGGGAACAGCGTGCCCAGCGCCACGAGGAAGATTTTGGCGCTCTCATCGATCCCAAACCACAAAATGACCAGCGGGATCAGCGCCAGATGCGGCACGTTGCGCAGCATCTGGATGGAGGTATCCAGCAGCCTTTCCCCCCAGCGTGAAAGGCCGCTTATCAGACCCAGCACCAGACCGATGCTGCCGCCGATGGAAAACCCAATCACCGCGCGCCAGGAGCTGATCGCCAGATGTTGCCACAGCTCTCCGCTGACGCTCAGCGACCAGAACGCTTCGATAACGCCCTCCGGAGAGGGCAAAATGCGGCTCGACAGCCAGCCGGTGGTCGACGCGAGCTGCCAGAGCGCCACGATGCCGACGGGCAAAAACCACGGGGCGGCGCGCAGCAGCCATTTTTGTGAGGTGGCAGACATGGTCACTCCTTAGCTCTGTGCGGCTTTGCGCGGAATAAATTCGTTTGCCACGGCTTCGCCCTGCAGCTGGAGCCGCTGCGGCTGCGGAATTTCCGGAACGGCGACATCCAGATGCGGGAATAACAGCTCGCCCACCCTGTAGGCCTCTTCCAGGTGCGGATAGCCGGAGAGAATAAAGCTGTCGATGCCCAGGTCAGCGTATTCATTAATACGTGCAGCCACGGTTGGCCCGTCGCCGACCAGCGCCGTGCCCGCGCCGCCGCGTACCAGACCCACGCCCGCCCACAGGTTCGGGCTGATTTCCAGATTCTCGCGCTTGCCGTTGTGCAGAGAGGCCATGCGGTGCTGCCCGACGGAGTCGGTTTTGGCAAACGCAGCCTGCGCCTTCGCAATGGTCTCATCGTCCAGATGGGAGATCAGACGGTCTGCCGCCTGCCAGGCTTCTTCATTGGTTTCGCGCACAATCACGTGCAGGCGAATCCCGAAGCGCACCTTGCGGCCATGGGCGGCGGCTTTGGCGCGGACCTGGGCAATCTTCTCTTTCACCAGCTCGGGAGGCTCGCCCCAGGTCAGATAGAGATCGACCTGCTCGGCGGCCAGATCCTGGGCCACATCCGACGATCCGCCAAAATAGAGCGGAGGGCGCGGCTGCTGCACCGGCGGGAAGTAGAGCTTCGCGTCGCGAACGTGAATATGCTTACCTTCAAAGGTGACGGTTTCGCCTTCCAGCAGGCGTCGCCAGACGCGGGTAAATTCGGCGGAGGCTTCATAGCGCTCGGTATGGTCGAGGAACACGCCGTCACCCGCCAGCTCCTGCGGATCGCTGCCCGTCACCAGGTTAAACAGAGCGCGGCCGTTGGAGAGCCTGTCCAGCGTTGCTGCCTGACGCGCCGCCACGGTGGGTGAAACGACGCTCGGACGCAATGCAACCAGGAATTTAAGGCGCTGGGTGACCGGGATCATCGACGCGGCCACCAGCCAGGCATCCTCGCACGAGCGTCCGGTCGGGATCAGCACGCCGGTAAAACCGATTCGGTCCGCCGCCTGGGCAATCTGCTGAAGATAGCCATGGTCAACCGGGCGCGAGCCCTCTTCTGTACCAAGATAGTGTCCATCCCCGTGGGTGGGTAAAAACCAGAAAAGATTCAGACTCATGATTTAGCTCCTTCTTTGCCAGCGGGCTGCCAGATGCGTTCGCGAATATCGACCTGTTTTGGTACCAGGCGGTTTTGATAGAAGAGGTCAGCGGTCTGTTGCTGAAGCGCGGCGACGTGCGCGTCGACAGGCGCAATGGTGGTGGGCGGACGGTGACTGAGGTAGCTCGCGATCACCGGCTCAGGTAAGCCCATGGTTTTTGCCAGCAGGGCGATGCTCGCCTGACGCTGGCTCTGGGTCAGGGCATCTGCCTGCGTAAAGGTATCCAGTACGCCCTGAATAAACGCGCCGTTTTTTTCGGCGTAAGGGCGTGAGGCGAGGTAGAACGAACCGGTTTGCTTCAGCGTGGTACCGTCTTTCAGCACCCGTACGCCACCCTGCAGTAATGCCGCGGAGTAGTACGGATCCCAGATAGCCCAGGCATCAACGTTCTTCTGCTGGAACGCGGCGCGCGCGTCGGCGGGCGTCAGGTAAACGGGCTGAATGTCGGTGAACTTGAGCCCGGCTTCCTGTAAGGCGCGCAGCAGCAGGTTGTGCGAGCTGGAACCCTTCTGGAATGCGACCTTATGGCCTTTGAGATCGGCGACGCTTTTAATATCGCTGTTTTCAGGCACCAGAATCACCTCGGCCTTCGGCTTAGGCGGCTCAACGCCTACATAGACGAGGTCCGCTCCCGCGGCCTGGGCGAAAATGGGGGGAATATCGCCCGTGCTGCCCAGATCGATACTGCCCACGTTCAGGGCCTCCAGCATCTGCGGGCCGGCAGGGAACTCCACCCAGGAGAATTTGGTGTCCGGGAAGCGTTTTTCCAGCAGCTGGTGGCTTTTTGCCAGCACCATACTGACGCTGCCTTTTTGGTAGCCAATCCGTAAACTGTCCGGTGCGGTTTCTGCGGCATGGGCCAGCGAGGTAAACGCCATCAGGCCAGCCAGTCCGAGGCGGGTTAAGGTTTTAAACATGTGCGACTCCCTGCGGCGGATTAAAAGAAGGAACCTGGATATCCCGGCGATGCAGCGCGTGCCAGAAAGTTTCCAGCGAGGCATCAAGGCGCGTTTGCAGATTCGGCGTGAAGTGCGGCTTATGCTGGTAGTCAATGACCTGCGAATCATCCGCGAAAACGCCGTGAAGGATCTCCTGCGCCTTCAGGGCGTTCAGCACCGGCTTCAGGGCGTAATCCACCGCCAGTAAATGGGCCACCGTGCCGCCCGTTGCCAGCGGCAGAACCACTTTGCCGTCCAGTGCGCGCTCGGGGAGAAGATCGAGCAGCGTTTTCAGCGCGCCCGAAAAAGAGGCTTTATAAATCGGGGTCGCAACGATGAGGCCGTCCGCTTCCTTGAGCTGCTCAGTGAGGGTTTTCAGCGCGGGGCTGTCGAAGCGGGCATACAGCAAATCTTCAGGTTCGAAGTTATGCAGATTCCAGTGGCACACTTCGACGTCCAGGGCATTGAGCTTGTCTCGGGCATATTCCAGCAGGGCGCTGGAACGCGAAGGGAATCGTGGACTTCCGGCCAGGGTAATGACGCGCATACTTCCTCCTTATAACTAATTGTTTGCTTTTGTCTAACATTCATAACAATTTTCAGGAGTGTGACACCGCGCGGTTATTCCACTAAATGATTTATCCGCAATTAAACTGCGAAAAACTGCATAAGAAAGAGAGGGGGAGGTAAACGATTGCGTTTTACGCCGATTTTTTTGCCGCAGGTCAATTCCCTTTCGTGACGGGATCGCCCATAATCCCCTCCCGGTTTGCACACCGGGAATCCAGGAGAGTTCATGTACTACCCCTTCGTTCGTAAAGCCCTTTTCCAGCTCGACCCTGAGCGCGCTCATGAATTTACATTCCAGCAATTACGTCGTATTACCGGAACGCCGCTGGCGGCCCTGGTGCGTCAAAACGTGCCGGCAAAGCCTGTGCAGTGCATGGGGCTGACCTTTAAAAATCCGCTGGGTCTGGCGGCCGGTCTGGACAAAAATGGCGAGTGCATCGATGCCCTGGGCGCGATGGGCTTTGGCTCCATCGAAATTGGTACCGTCACGCCGCGCCCGCAGCCGGGAAATGACAAGCCGCGCCTGTTCCGCCTGGTCGAAGCCGAAGGGCTGATCAACCGCATGGGCTTTAATAACCTCGGCGTTGATCATCTGGTAGAGAACGTGAAGAAAGCCCATTTTGATGGGGTGTTAGGCATCAATATTGGCAAAAATAAAGATACGCCGGTTGAGCAGGGTAAAGATGACTACCTGATTTGTATGGAAAAAGTCTACGCCTATGCCGGGTATATCGCGGTGAACATTTCCTCACCCAATACCCCTGGGCTGCGCTCCTTACAATATGGCGAAGCGCTGGACGATCTTCTGAGTGCCATTAAAAATAAACAAAATGAACTCCAGGCGATCCACCATAAATATGTTCCGGTCGCGGTGAAGATCGCGCCGGATCTTTCTGTCGAAGAATTGATCCAGGTTGCCGACAGTTTGGTTCGCCATAATATTGACGGGGTGATTGCAACGAATACCACGCTCGATCGTTCGCTCGTTCAGGGAATGAAAAACTGTGACGAAGCGGGTGGGTTAAGTGGCCGTCCGGTACAATTAAAAAGCACCGAAATTATTCGCGCGCTGTCTGCGGAATTAAAAGGCCGTTTACCGATTATTGGCGTCGGCGGTATCGATTCGGTGATTGCTGCGCGCGAGAAGATGGCGGCCGGTGCGTCACTGGTGCAAATCTATTCCGGCTTTATTTTTAAAGGCCCGCCTTTGATTAAAGAAATCGTTACGCATATCTAATCTTTTTTCTTAATCAGACAACCAGGGCTTTATTTCCAGCCCTGGTTGTTTTATATTCCGTCACTGTTGCTTATTTAGACATTATCGTCTTTTATTACTAGTGTTATAAACGAAGCGGCGAACAGGACATTTTTAGTACAGGACGTTTGGGGACGGGAGAGACACATGCGAATTAAACCTGACGATAACTGGCGCTGGTATTTTTGCGACGAGCATGACCGTATGATGCTCGATTTAGCCAATGGCATGTTGTTTCGTTCTCGTTTTGCCCGCCGAATGTTAACCCCGGACGCGTTTTCTCCATCGGGCTTTTGCGTTGACGATGCGGCGCTTTATTTCTCCTTTGAAGAAAAATGCCGCGACCTGATGCTCTCTAAAGAGCAGCGTGCCGAACTGGTATTAAATGCGCTGGTGGCTATCCGTTTCCTGAAACCGCAAATGCCGAAAAGCTGGCATTTCCTGCCTCACGGCATGGACTGGACGCCAGCAACGGGCGATGCGGCCAGCGTTAACCTGAGCGATACCGCCGAAGAGGTGAGCCTGTTAGTGGTTGAGCCGGGCGAAAATGCCGCACTCTGTCTGCTGGCGCAGCCCGGCGTGACGATTGCCGGGCGCGTAATGCAGTTAGGTGATGCGATCAAAGTCATGAATGACAGGTTGAAGCCACAGCTGCGCGTCGATGCCTTCAGCCTCGAACAAGCGGTTTAAGCTTCCAGCTGTACCGACGTTTTCGGTACGCAGCTACAGCACAGGATTGTGCCGTCATTTCCAATTGCAGATTTTTTCAGCGCACTCACTTCTCCCTCCAGCAGCTTGATGCGGCAGCATCCGCAAATTCCCGCGCGGCAGGAATACGGTACGCGAATACCGGCTTGCTCCAGCTGCTCCAGTAAAACCTGCTGATTGTTGCCACGAATAACCTTGCCCTGCCAGTGAATATCCACCGCAGTGGCGACATTCGTCTCAACCTCGACCATTTCTTCTTCCTGGCCTGAGCCGTACACTCGCGCCGGCCCGCGGGCGAGAATTTCAACCTCATCGCCTACGCGGATTGCGCCGCTGGATCGCGGGATCAGGTTCTGGCCGAAATCGACATCACCGTTGTCCTGCGCGGTACGGAACGATTGCAGCGTTTTCAGCGGCTCGCCGGAAGGATGCTTCTGGCCTTTCTCAGGGCTTACCGTGGTGAAAATGCAGCGGCTGCAGGGTTTGACGACATCAAAGATGACGCTGCCAATGCGGATGACTTTCCAGGTGTCTTCATCCCAGGCGTCCGCTCCGGTCACGACCAGATTCGGGCGGAACTGTTCCATCTGTACGCTGGCTTTACAGCGATTCTGTAAATCACGCAGAGACGCTTCGTTGGTGAGCAGGAACGGGAAGCCATCCGCGAAGGAGAGGGGAACGGCGTCGTGGCGCTTTACGCGACGCGTCAGTTCCGGCCCAACCCACCGCAGCTGCACGTCGCGGGAGAAGAAGCCGCTCAGCCAGCGGTTAATTTCATCCGGGGCGATGCGCGCGGTAAAATGGTTGCCCCATACTTCCGTTGGCGCGTCGACAGCCGCAAAATCAGCAAAGCGAATCACCGCGCTGGAACCGTCCGGCGCGGTCAGATGCAAACCGTCATGAAGCGGGGAAGGGGTAAAACGAACCATCTGCGGGAACTGGCGTGCGGTGATAAACGTACCGTCAGGCTCGGTGACCATAAAAATACGATCGAAGGCGAACCCGCTCATGTCTGCCAGCGCGTGAGTGACGCCGATGCCGCGCATGGATTTCACCGGATGAATAAAAAGCCTGGATAACGTCGCCACTGCACACTCCCTCGAATGAAAATAAGCCTTCAACTTTATGACATACACGCCATATTAGCTATAATGCGCGACAATTTTCTAAGAGTAAAAGTGACGATATGAATTCTCTGTTTGCCAGTACGGCCCGTGGGCTGGAAGAGCTGTTAAAAACTGAACTGGAAGCCCTGGGCGCGCAAGAGTGCCAGGTGGTTCAGGGTGGTGTCCATTTTGAGGGCGACACGCGGCTTATTTACCAGAGCCTGATGTGGAGCCGTCTGGCGTCGCGCATCATGCTGCCGATGAAGGAATGCAAGGTCTATAGCGACCTGGATCTCTACACCGGCGTACAGATGATCGACTGGACAGAGATCTTCACGCCTAACGCCACCTTCGCGGTGCATTTCAACGGCGTGAACGACGAGATCCGCAACAGCCAGTACGGCGCCCTGCGCGTAAAAGACGCCATTGTGGACTGCTTCACGCGTAAAAATAAGGAACGTCCGAACGTCGATCGCGAAAACCCGGACCTGCGTATCAACGTCTGGCTGAACGGCGACACGGCGAGCATCTCCCTCGATCTGAGCGGCGCGGGTCTGCACCTGCGCGGCTACCGCGATCGCACCGGTATGGCACCGATCAAAGAAACCCTGGCCGCCGCCATCGTGATGCGCTCCGGCTGGCAGCCGGGCACGCCGCTGCTTGACCCAATGTGTGGCTCCGGTACGCTGCTGATTGAGGCTGCCATGCTGGCAACCGACCGCGCGCCGGGGCTGCACCGCGGCCACTGGGGCTTCAAAGGCTGGGCGCAGCACGACGAAGCGCTCTGGAAAGAGGTTAAAGACGACGCGCAGACCCGCGCGCGTAAGGGGCTGGCGGAGTATACCTCTCACTTCTACGGTTCGGATAGCGACCCGCGCGTAATAGAACGCGCGCGCAGCAACGCCCGTCGCGCCGGTATCGGCGAGCTGGTCACCTTCGAGGTGAAAGACGTGGCGAACCTGACCAACCCGCTGCCGAAGGGCCCGTACGGGACCGTAATCAGCAACCCGCCATACGGCGAGCGTCTGGACAGCGAGCCTGCGCTGATTGCCCTGCACAGCCTGCTGGGCCGCAATATGAAGGACTACTTCGGCGGCTGGAACCTGTCTCTGTTCAGCGCCTCGCCGGAGCTGCTGAGCTGCCTGCAGCTGCGTGCCGACCGCCAGTTTAAGGCGAAAAACGGCCCGCTGGACTGCGTGCAGAAAAACTACCATCTGGCAGAGAAAGCGGCGGACAGCAAGCCAACCGGCGTGGCAGAGGATTACGCCAACCGCCTGCGCAAAAACCTGAGGAAATTTGAAAAATGGGCGAAGCAGGAAGGGATCGAGTGCTATCGCCTGTACGACGCCGACCTGCCGGAGTACAACGTGGCGGTTGACCGCTATGCGGACTGGGTGGTGATTCAGGAATATGCTCCGCCAAAAACCATTGATGCGCAAAAAGCGCGCCAGCGCATGCTGGACGTCATTGCGGCCACCATTGCCGTGCTGGGGATTGCGCCGAACAAGCTGGTGCTGAAAACCCGCGAACGTCAGAAGGGTAAAAACCAGTATCAGAAGATGGGCGAGAAGGGTGACTTTATCGAAGTGGGCGAATACAACGCGCGCCTGTGGGTCAACCTGACCGACTACCTTGATACCGGCCTGTTCCTCGACCACCGCATCGCCCGCCGCATGCTCGGCCAGATGAGCAAGGGCAAGGACTTCCTGAATCTCTTCTCCTACACCGGGAGCGCCAGCGTGCATGCCGGTCTCGGCGGCGCGCGCAGCACTACCACGGTGGATATGTCCCGCACTTATCTCGAGTGGGCCGAGCGTAACCTGCGTCTGAACGGCTTAACCGGGCGTCAGCATCGCCTGATGCAGGCCGACGTGCTGGGCTGGCTGCGCGATACCGACGAGCAGTTCGACCTGATCTTTATCGATCCGCCGACCTTCTCTAACTCCAAGCGCATGGAGGATAGCTTTGACGTTCAACGCGATCACCTGCGCCTGATGACCGACCTGAAGCGCCTGCTGCGCAAAGGCGGCACCATTATGTTCTCGAATAACAAACGCGGCTTCCGTATGGATCATGACGGCCTGGCAGCCCTGGGACTGAAAGCACAAGAAATCAGTCAAAAAACGCTGTCTCAGGACTTCGCCCGTAACCGTCAAATTCATAACTGCTGGTTGATTACCGCGGTCTGAAAGGAAAAATAAATGTCATTAATTAGTATGCACGGCGCGTGGCTCTCTTTCAGCGACTCACCGCTTCTCGATAATGCGGAACTGCATATCGAAGATAACGAGCGCGTCTGTCTGGTGGGCCGTAACGGCGCGGGTAAATCCACGCTGATGAAAATCCTCAACCGCGAGCAGGGGCTGGATGACGGCCGCATCGTATACGAGCAGGATCTGATCGTCTCCCGCCTCCAGCAGGATCCGCCGCGTCATGTGACCGGCAGCGTGTACGATTTCGTGGCGGAAGGCATCTCCGAGCAGGCGGAGTACCTGAAGCGCTATCACGAGATTTCGCATCTGGTGATGACCGACCCGAGCGACAAGAATCTCAACGAACTGGCGAAAGTGCAGGAGATGCTCGATCACCACGGTTTGTGGCAGCTGGAAAACCGCATTAACGAGGTGCTGGCGCAGCTCGGGCTGGAACCCGACATGGAGCTGTCGGCGCTCTCCGGCGGCTGGCTGCGTAAAGCGGCGCTGGGGCGCGCGCTGGTCAGCGGCCCTAAGGTACTGCTGCTGGACGAACCAACCAACCACCTGGACATCGAAGCGATTGACTGGCTGGAAGGGTTCCTGAAAACCTTCAGCGGCACCATCATCTTCATCTCGCACGACCGTTCGTTTATTCGCAATATGGCGACGCGCATTGTCGACCTCGACCGCGGCAAGCTGGTCACCTATCCCGGCGATTACGACACCTATCTGCTGGAGAAAGAAGAAAACCTGCGCGTGGAAGAGCTGCAGAACGCCGAGTTCGACCGCAAGCTGGCGCAGGAGGAGGTCTGGATCCGCCAGGGCATCAAAGCCCGCCGTACCCGTAACGAAGGCCGCGTGCGTGCCCTGAAGGCGATGCGTCGCGAGCGCAGCGAGCGCCGCGAAGTCATGGGCAGCGCCAAAATGCAGGTGGAAGAGGCGTCCCGCTCCGGCAAGATTGTCTTCGAAATGGAAAACGTTAACTACCAGGTTGACGGCAAGGTGCTGGTGAAAGATTTCTCCGCGCAGGTTCAGCGCGGGGACAAAATTGCGCTCATCGGCCCGAACGGCTGCGGCAAAACCACGCTGCTGAAGCTGATGCTGGGCCAGCTGCAGGCCGACAGCGGCCGCATTCACTGTGGCACCAAGCTGGAAGTGGCCTACTTCGACCAGCACCGCGCGGAGCTGGATCCGGACCGCACGGTGATGGACAACCTCGCCGAAGGTAAACAGGAAGTGATGGTAAACGGCAAGCCGCGTCACGTGCTGGGCTACCTGCAGGACTTCCTGTTCCACCCGAAACGCGCCATGACACCGGTGCGCGCGCTGTCCGGCGGGGAGCGTAACCGTCTTCTGCTGGCCCGTCTGTTCCTGAAGCCAAGTAATCTGTTGATCCTCGATGAACCGACGAACGATTTGGATGTCGAAACGCTGGAATTACTCGAAGAGCTGATCGATGGGTATCAGGGAACCGTGATGCTGGTTAGCCACGATCGTCAGTTCGTGGATAACACCGTGACCGAGTGCTGGATCTTCGAAGGTGAAGGGCGAATTGGCCAGTACGTGGGCGGTTATCACGACGCAAAAGGGCAGCAGTCGCAGTCTCTGGCGCAGAAACAGTCGAAGTCCAGAACAGGTTCTGAACCTGCTGTAACAAAAGCAGAAACTGTCAAGAAAACCTCGGCTAAACTAAGCTATAACCTGCAGCGCGAGCTGGAGGGGCTACCTCAGCGTCTTGAAGAGCTGGAGGCCGCGCTTGAGGGGCTGCAAGCGCAGGTTGCTGATGCCTCATTCTTTACCCAATCGCATGACTATACTCAGAAAGTACTGGCTGAAATGTCCGCGGCTGAAAAAGCCCTGGAAGAAGCATTTGAGCGCTGGGAGTACCTTGAGTCTCTGAAAAACGGCGCATAACAGGGATTAAATATGTGTGACCAGCACTATGCCGACAGGCATATATTATGCTCGCAATGCGATATGCTCGTGACGTTGCCAGAGCTTGGTCACGGACATAAAGCCCAATGTCCACGCTGTGGCGCGACGTTGACAACCGAGTGGGACGCGCCGCGGCAGCGTCCCACCGCTTACGCGCTGGCAGCACTGTTCATGCTGCTGCTCTCCAATCTCTTCCCCTTCGTCTATATGAAGGTAGGCGGGATGACAAGCCAGGTGGATCTGCTTGAAATCCCGGGCGTGATGTTCTCGGAAGATTACGCCAGCCTCGGCACCTTTTTTCTGCTATTCGTCCAGATAGTCCCGGCGTTTTGCCTGGTCATCATCCTGCTGCTGGTTAACCGCGTCAGGATGCCGTCACCGCTGAAAATCCGGCTCGCGCGCATCCTTTTTCAGCTCAAAAGCTGGGGGATGGCCGAGATATTTCTCGCAGGGATACTGGTCAGTTTCGTGAAGCTGATGGCGTACGGCGACGTGGGGATAGGCAGCAGCTTTGTTCCCTGGTGTCTGTACTGTGTCCTGCAGCTGCGTGCTTTCCAGTGCGTGGACAGGCGCTGGGCCTGGGACGATATCGCCCCGGCACCGACGCTCGCGCAGACGGTGAAGGTCGGCGTGCCGGGTATCCGCCAGGGGCTGCGTTCTTGTCCGTGCTGTACCGCCGTGCTGCCCGCCGATCTTGAGGTTTGTCCGCGCTGCGAAACGAAGGGCCATGTTCGCCGTAAAAATAGCCTGCAGTGGACGATGGCACTGCTGGTCACGTCCGTCATGCTGTATCTGCCCGCTAATATTCTGCCGATTATGATCACCGATTTGCTCGGCGATAAAATGCCCTCGACGATCCTCGCCGGGGTCATACTGCTGTGGAGCGAAGGATCCTATCCTGTCGCCGGCGTGATTTTCATCGCCAGTATCATGGTGCCCACTTTAAAAATGATCGCCATTGCCTGGCTCTGTTGGGATGCAAAAGGCCACGGAAAACGCGACAGCGAACGCATGCATCTGATTTACGAAGTGGTCGAATTTGTCGGTCGATGGTCAATGATCGACGTGTTTGTGATTGCCGTTCTCTCTGCGCTGGTGCGGATGGGCGGTTTGATGAGTATTTATCCCGCGATGGGGGCTTTAATGTTTGCACTGGTGGTGATTATGACCATGTTTGCGGCCATGACCTTCGACCCTCGTTTATCGTGGGATCGTGAGCCTGAATCAAGCCATGAGGAAGAGTAAGAGCATGGAAAATAAGAGTGGAGAGGCGAAAGTGCAGAAGGTCAAAAACTGGTCGCCGGTGTGGATTTTCCCCATCGTGACCGCGCTGATCGGTGCATGGATCCTGTTTTATCACTACAGCCATCAGGGACCGGAAGTGACGCTGATTACCACCAATGCCGAAGGAATTGAGGGCGGTAAAACGACCATCAAAAGCCGCAGCGTGGATGTGGGCGTGGTGGAAAGCGCAACCCTGACCGACGATTTAACCCATGTGGAGATTAAGGCGCGTCTTAATGCCGGCATGGAAAAACTCCTGCACGGCGATTCTGTTTTCTGGGTGGTTAAACCGCAGGTGGGACGTGAAGGGATCAGCGGCTTAGGAACGCTGCTCTCAGGTGCCTACATCGAACTGCAGCCGGGTGCAAAAGGCAGCCAGCCGGCGCAGTACCAGCTTCTGGATTCACCGCCGCTAGCACCGCCTGATGCAAAAGGTATCCGCGTGATCCTCGACAGTAAAAAAGCGGGCCAGCTCACGGCGGGCGACCCGGTACTTTTCCGCGGCTATCGCGTGGGTTCGGTGGAGAAAAGCACCTTCGATCCTCAGAAAAGAGCCATCAGCTATCAGCTGTTCATCAATGCGCCTAACGATCGTCTGGTTACCAGCAACGTCCGCTTCTGGAAAGACAGCGGCATCGCGGTGGATCTGACCTCGGCGGGCATGCGTGTAGAAATGGGCTCGCTGACAACACTGTTTGGCGGCGGCGTGAGTTTTGACGTACCCGAAGGTCTGGACCTGGGACAGCCGGTTGCGGAGAACACCGCTTTCCGCCTGTTCGACGATCAAAAAAGCATTCAGGATGCACTCTATACCGATCACATCGACTACCTGATGTTCTTTAAGGATTCTGTTCGCGGCCTGCAGCCTGGGGCGCCCGTTGAGTTCCGCGGTATTCGTCTGGGGACGGTGGGACAAGTGCCTTACTTTGTTCCAGGCCTTAAGCAGATGCTTGATGATGATTATCGTATTCCGGTGCTGATCCGCATTGAGCCTGAGCGCCTGATCAACCAGATTGGTGAGAATCAGGATATCGGCGAGCACATCACCGACCTGATGAATCGCGGTCTGCGCGGCTCGCTGAAAACCGGTAACCTGGTGACCGGCGCACTGTATGTCGATATGGACTTCTATCCAAAAGCGCCGCCGATTACCGGTGTGCGTGAATTTGGTGGTTACAAGATCATCCCAACGGTAAGCAGCGGTCTGGCCCAGATCCAGCAGCGTCTCATGGAAACGCTGGATAAAATTAACAATCTGCCGCTGAACCCAATGATTGAGGCGGCGACAGGTTCGTTACATCAAAGCCAGGCGACAATGCAGCGCCTGCAGACCACGCTGGATAACATCAACAAGATTACTGCAAACCAGAGTATGCAGCAGCTGCCGCAGGATATGCAGAAAACGCTGCGCGAGCTGAACCGCAGTATGCAGGGCTTCCAGCCTGGCTCGGCGGCGTACAACAAGATGGTGGCAGATATGCAGCGTCTCGATCAGGTCTTGCGTGAACTGCAGCCGGTTCTGAAAACGCTCAACGAGAAGAGCAACGCGCTGGTGTTCGAAGCGAAAGATAAAAAGGATCCTGAGCCGAAGAGGGCGAAACAATGAAAAAATGGCTAGCGATTGCAGGAGCGATGGTACTCACGGCCTGCAGCTCCGGGAGCGAAACGAAAAGCTACTACCAGCTGCCTCTGGTGACGCAGGCGGTTACGCAAAGTTCCGCCTCGCAGGGCAACCGTCTGCTGTGGGTTGAGCAGGTCGCCGTGCCGGATTACCTGGCCGGCAACGGGGTGGTCTATCAGACCAGCGATGTACAGTACGTTATCGCCAACAACAACCTGTGGGCCAGCCCGCTGGACCAGCAGTTACGCAATACGCTGGTGGCGAATCTGGGCAGCCAGCTTCCGGGCTGGGTTGTTGCCTCCCAGCCTTTGGGAAGCGATCAGGACACGCTGAACGTCACGGTAACGGGCTTCCACGGCCGTTATGACGGTGCCGTTGTCATCAGCGGCGAGTGGCTGTTGAATCATCAGGGACAGCTGATTAAGCGTCCTTTCCATCTGGAGCTGAAGCAGCAGAAGGATGGCTATGATGAAATGGTGAAAGTGCTGGCTCAGGGTTGGGCGCAGGAGTCAGCCAGTATCGCCAGGGAAATTTCCCGACTGCCATAAGTAAAATTCATCGTCAAAAACCGCAATCGGCCTGGTGCTGATTGCGGTTTTTTTTTCGTTTTTGCGTCAGGTTGTTACTTGTGCCGGGTCACATTTTTTGTACAAATGATCTTCTGGCTAGCTCACAAATATGACACCCGTATGAATTTTGAACGTTGACGCTGGGACTAATTCGGGGTATTCGTTATCTGTGCCTGCGCATCTGGCGCGGACACTGTTTTCTTTCCACCAGACAAAAGAATGAGGGAAACGAGGCATGAAGAGACAGAAACGAGATCGCCTGGAACGGGCTCATCAACGTGGTTATCAGGCCGGCATCGCTGGACGTTCGAAAGAAATGTGTCCTTATCAGACGATAAATCAAAGGTCACAATGGCTTGGAGGCTGGCGAGAAGCCATCGGCGACAGGGCACTTATAGCCTGATAACGTCTCTTTAAAAAAAGAAACCTCCGCACTGCGGAGGTTTCGCCTTTCCGGGGTCGCTTAAAGCGATATCAGAACGCGGAAGTGTCCTGGAACAGACCCACTTTCAGGTCGTTCGCGGTATAGATCAGACGACCGTCTACCAGCACTTCGCCATCCGCCAGGCCCATAATCAGGCGACGGTTAACGATGCGCTTGAAGTGAATACGATAGGTGACTTTCTTCGCCGTAGGCAGAACCTGACCAGTGAATTTCACTTCGCCCACGCCCAGCGCGCGGCCTTTACCTTCACCACCCAGCCAGCCCAGATAGAAGCCAACCAGCTGCCACATGGCATCCAGGCCCAGGCAGCCAGGCATTACCGGATCGCCAATAAAGTGGCAACCGAAGAACCACAGGTCCGGGTTGATATCGAGTTCTGCTTCTACGTAACCCTTATCGAAGTTGCCGCCGGTTTCGGTCATTTTCACGACACGGTCCATCATCAGCATGTTCGGGGCCGGTAACTGTGGGCCTTTCGCGCCAAACAGTTCTCCGCGACCAGAGGCAAGAAGATCTTCTTTTGTATAGGATTCGCGTTTATCTACCATGTTCTCAGTAAGCCTTATTTTAGTGAAGGACGCAGGATAGCTAACACGTGTACGCTGAACAAGTCCGATCAGTTCGAACTGAACCAGCCCAGCCAGCGTAACGGCCATGGATAACGATGGCGAGCATCCTGCTGCGTCGCCTGAGCAATGCGCTCCTGGATAGTCTGCATCAAAGTTGTCTGACCTTCGCCATCCCAAACCAGGTTTGTCAGTAAGGGTAGTGCATCCTCAATCCCTTCGATGGCCCAGATGGCGAATTGTTCCTGTTCAACAGCGTCCAGAATATCCTGGCACAGGCTGAGATGGCGTACGTTAGGCGCCGGAATAATCACACCCTGTTTGCCGTTTAAACCGCGCTGCTGACAGACAGAGAAGAAGCCTTCAATTTTTTCGTTCAGACCGCCAACGGGCTGAGCACGACCAAATTGATCGACCGAACCGGTAATAGCAATGTTCTGGTTGATCGGCACGTCCGCCAGGGCGCTGATTAAGGCGCACAGCTCCGCCATTGAGGCACTATCGCCATCCACTTCGCTGTAGGACTGCTCAAACGTCAGCGAGGCGGAGAAGGGGATTTGCTGCTCAAGCTGCAGCTCAGACATCAAAAATGCCTGCATGATCATCATGCCTTTGGCGTGAATGTTGCCGCCCAGTTCGGCCTTGCGTTCAATATCGGTAAACTCGCCGTCGCCAATATGCACAACGCAGCTGATTCGCGAGGGTTCACCGAACGCGCGCGGATGGCCAGGAAACTCGATCACCGAGAGGGCGTTGATCTGCCCAACGCGTTCGCCTTCTGTCTCGACCAGAATTTGTTCCAGCAGAATTTCATCCTGCATGCGGTCAGCAAGATAGCCTTCGCGCCACTCTCGCTGCGCCAGCATCTGCGTGAGCTGTTCGCCAGTAAACGTACCGTTACCGCTGATCGTACCGACTTCACGCAGCTGCTTGCCGATCCAGAGCGGGCAGAGCGGCAAGGTTTCCTGGTCACCGGTATAGCGAACGGCTTCGCGGATTAAACCCGGCCACGCATCGGCGGCAGGCGCTGGCAATGCAAAACGTTCCGCCACGGCCATCACCCACTGACACCACTGCGCCATGTCGTCCGCATCGGCAATCTGAATGTTGTCTTCGTATTCGCTGTAAACGGCCTGTTCGGCCAGTTCCGGCTCCATCTCCTGGAAGTCCGCCAGCGATTCGCGGTCACCCATCAGCACGACGGTCAGCGACAGCGGCATTGACGGCACGGAGACAGGAAGAGGACGAGACTCGTCGTAACCGACCCAGTCAAAGCGCTGTTGGGTCACAACGGTTTTCAGACGCATCCACAGCAGCGGCTGCGAGAGCAAAGTGCGCAGAGAGATGATGAGCACGCCGCCGTTTGCGCGATGCACCAGCCCCGGCTGCAGGGAAAGCTCGCCGTTAAACTGGCGCAGACAGCCAAACAGCTGTTCAGCCTCGACCCAATTAGCGGTAATTACCTCGCCGTTAGCAGCAAAACGACCGTCGGCCTGGTCCGCCGGTCCGAAGGTAATATTATGCCCCGCGATACGATACTGGCCGCCAAATACCGCGGTGGTGTCTGGCCGCAGCTGGCGCGTGGCATCCCCAAGCAGCGTCAGATATTCCGCTTCTTCCGGGGCTTTCAGCAGCATGAAGGGCGATGTCGCCCACGGGCTTAACGTCTGCTCCAGCGCATAATGTAAGCGTGGTTGCGTATCGCTAAGGATGAATTCATGTTCTTTTGCGAGATCGGGCTGTGCAAACAGTTCCTGATAGCTCTCGGCATCCGGAACAAGGTCACGCCATGCTAGTTTCGTAATGGTCAAAGTTGATGTTTTTTAGTCAGATGTAAAAGCGTGGAGTATACCGTAAGCGGGGGGCTCTACCCAAGCAGGATTGGTGTTTCAGCAGGCGGATTGGCTGCAGTCACTCACAGGATATGATTTCTTTTCAGCAGATTGCTAAAAAACTGATATTCTGAACAGAGTTACGTGGTAACACTGAGATCGCAATGAAATATCAACAACTGGAAAATCTCGAAAGCGGCTGGAAATGGAAGTACCTGGTCAAAAAGCACCGTGAAGGGGAGCTGATCACCTGCTACATCGAAGCCAGCGCTGCGCAAGAAGCCGTGGATATTTTGCTGACCCTCGAAAATGAACCGGTACAGGTCAATGGCTGGATTGAGAAGCACATTAATCCTGCGTTGTTAAACCGGATGAAGCAAACTATCCGCGCGCGACGTAAACGGCATTTTAATGCTGAGCATCAGCATACCCGGAAAAAATCCATCGACCTGGAGTTCGTGGTCTGGCAGCGTCTGGCCGGGCTGGCACAACGGCGTGGTAAGACCCTGTCGGAAACTATCGTGCAGCTGATTGAGGATGCCGAACATAAAGAGAAGTACGCCAACCAGATGTCGTCGCTAAAAAACGACCTTCAGGCGTTGTTGGGCAAAAAATAGATTTTAGTTTTCTTCAGACAATAAAAAACCCCGCATGGCGGGGTTTTTTTATAAGACGATAACTTATGCCGCTGGCTGAGTTACAACGTCTTTAACGCCTTTAACTTCGATCTCTACGCGACGATCTGGTGCCAGGCAGTCGATCAGTGCAGCGCGAGCTTTAACGTTGTCACAGGTGTTGCCAGTAACTGGGTTAGATTCGCCCATACCACGTGGGGAGATCTTGTTAGCTGGGATACCTTTAGAGATCAGGTAATCAACAACAGACTGAGCACGTTTCTCAGACAGTTTCTGGTTGTAAGCGTCAGAACCGATGCGGTCGGTGAAGCCCAGAACCACTACAGAACCGTCTTTAGGATCCAGGTTGCTCAGCTGGGTGTACAGCTGATCCAGTGCCTGCTGACCTTCTGGTTTCAGGGTCGCTTTGTTGAAGTTGAACAGAACGTCAGACTTCAGAGTGAAGTGCTTGGTCTGTACTTCTGGAGCTGGAGCCGGCGCTGGAGCAACAACTGGTGCTGCATCTTCCTGCTGGCCGAAACGGTAGGAAACACCTACGCTCAGCATGCCGTTGTCTGGACGAACGCCAACGGTAGCACCGTCACCGATGTTGTTAACCCACTGGTATTCCAGACGGGTAGCGATGTCACGGGTCATAGCCCACTCAACGCCACCAGCGAATACTGGGGAAACGCCAGTGTCATGGTCGTCGCCAGCGATGTTGTTGCTGGAGTCTGCACGCCATACCATGCCGCCCAGACGGGTGTACACGTCCAGATCGTCAGTTACTGGGTAACCCAGTTTAGCGGTCAACTGAACGCCCTGAGCTTTGAAAGCGCCATTGATGGTGTCGCCTTTGTATGGCATACGACCTAACCAGTCGTAACCCATTTCAAAGCCAACATACGGGTTAACCTGATAGCCACCGAACGCACCTGCACCAAGCTGGCTCTCGTGAGTAGGGCCATCGTTGTTCAGGCTGCTGTTGTACCAGCCAGTGTCATGGAACTGAGACCAGCCCAGTTTACCACCTGCATACCAGGTATTATCTTTCGGAGCGGCCTGCGCTACGGTAGCGAAGCCAGCCAGTGCCACTGCAATCGCGATAGCTGTCTTTTTCATTTTTTGCGCCTCGTTATCATCCAAAATTCGCCATGAAGGTCTCAAGAGAGAATCACGGTTAAATCCTTCACCGGGGGGCGTGGTCAAATATAAATCTACCGATATCTTCGGCTTAGGCCGAGCACCCCTGGCGATGTAAAGTCTACAACGTAGCTGAAAACTTACAAGTGTGAAGTCTGTCAGGCATATGAAAAAAAAAGTTCCGTATACCTATTATTTAACATTTTTAGAACGAATTTTGTGCAATAAAATTAAGGAGAACCGCACCAGACAAGCCTTGCCGCAATTTTGAGGCCGGGAACTAAAACCGCATCCTGCGGTCAAAAAAAATTCCAGGAAAAATCTTAATTTCATTCAATGATACAAATTTGAGTGAATTTTTAGCCCAGAAAGTTGTCCTCTGCGATAAGAATCTGGACGAACCGGGCGCATGATAAACCCGATCGCATTCCCTTCTTCAGCCGCTTCGGTCAGACGAAAATGTTCCTCTTCCGTCAATTCTTCCGGTAACCACCCGATCACCACGCTGTAATTTCCGGTGCGTAACGCGCGAATCATCGATTCGACGGTATCGCAGGGAGAAAGCTGGTTGATCTGCATAACCTTTGCCAGCGGTAGGCCCGCAGACTGCACCCATTGGCGGCTCAGTTTTTGCTGTGGCGTCAGCCAGAGCTGCCAGCGTGATTGCTGACCAAGCTGCTGTAATAACGGAAGCAGCAGGAGTTGGGTCAACAGAGGCTGGTCTTCACGGTAAACCACTTCACTAATAAGCCCCGTCGAAGCACCCCCAACGGTGTTCTGCGCGACAGTGCCCGCGGTAGAGGAGAGAGAAGTTGAGCGATTTGCATAGCCTGAAGTGTACATATTCATTCCAGCCCTGTAGTTACTGTATGAATATACAGTAACCCCTGTATGCATAAAGATCAACCTCATTTTCGGAAAGCGACTCGCAAAATTCATTCAATGTTGATGCCCTTCGAAAAATCATCTTGCTCAACGACGCTAAGTTGCCTATTTTCCTGCTAACGGATCCGCTAGTAAGAAATTTCGTTGTTACTTTATGATTTTGAAGGGAAATATCATGAAAAAGATATCTTATGAACGGATTTATAAATCCCAGGAATACCTGTCACCACTGGGTGAAATTCATCATCGCGCGCTGTTCGGCGGCTATACCCTGGCAGTGGATGATGCGGTTTTTGCCATGGTGTCAGAAGGTGAGCTCTACCTCCGTGCCTGTGAAGAAAGTGCGAAATACTGTGTGAAAAATGCCGCGTCTTTTTTGACCCTGATGAAGCGGGGCCGTCCGGTGCTTCTCAACTATTACCGGGTGGATGACGGGCTATGGCAGGACAGGGAGCGTCTGCTTCAGCTCTCCACTTTCGCACTTAATGCGGCAAGAAAAGAGCGTTACCAGCGGCATCAGCGCAATCGACTTAAGGACCTGCCAAACCTGACCTTTCAGCTGGAAGTGTTGCTCTTTGAAGCGGGCATCACCAACGAAGAAACGCTGCGGGCGCTTGGCGCAAGGGAGAGTTGGCTGAAGATGCGGGCGAAAAATAAAGCGCTGAGTATCAAAGTGCTATTCGCGTTGGAAGGGGCGATCGAGGGGCTGCATGAGGCGGCACTCCCGGCCGGCATTCGCCGGGAGTTGACGGAGTGGTTTAATGCGCTGCCTGAGCCACTGGAGAATCACTCCTCCAGGTAGCGATTTGCTGTTGCAGCCGGCAAATTTCTGGCAGCAGGGCGATGAGCAGGCCAATCTGCTGTAACACCAGGGGCGCTTTGCTGTCGTTTCCAGGCTCAAGATGCGCAATACGTTGGGTAAGTTCATCCAGCGCCTGTCTCACGCGCGGTTCATCGGCTGGCCGGTGATGCAGTGCATCATCGACATAACAGACTGCGTCATCCAGCAGGTTGAGGATGCCCGGGTTGGTGAGTTTTTCGCGGTGGGCGCCCAGCGTGGAAATATAGCTGGTGAAGGTATGGTTCAGGCAGAGCAGCCGGAAAGCCGTCTCACGAATCTCGGCCGTGGCGCGAGGCTCCGTTGACATGTTAGAGACCACCGAGGCCAGTTCCGCATCGCTGTTGTGCGCATCGCGGCGCGCTATCCGGTAAGCCAGGCGGTTATCGCGGCCCTGATGATACTGCTCAAGGATGGCATCCAGGTATCGGCAGTTGGCGTTCATAGCCCTGTCTAACACGCGCGGTAGATTACGGAAACGCCAGTCCGGCCAGATAAAGCTGACGGCGGCCCAGGCGATAGCGCAGCCAATCAGGGTATCGAGTACGCGGGGCAGGGCGACCTCGAACCCTTCACCCAGCAGGTTAAAGCAGAGCAGAACCAGCAGCGTGATGAACATTGTGGCATGGGCGTACTGCACGTTGCGAAACGCGAAGAACAGCACGCCGGTGATCACGATCAGGATCAGCTGTCCTTCAATAGACGGCACGAAATAGAGCACCGGAAGGCCGATCGCGACGCCGACCAGGGTGCCGATAATACGCAATGCCAGGCGGTGTCGGGTGGCGTTATAGTTCGGCTGACAGACAAACAGGCTGGTCAGCAGGATCCAGTAGCCGTGGTGCAAACCGGTTATCTGGATAAAAGCATACCCCACGCATAAGACCAGGGACATTCGCACCGCGTGACGAAACAGCGCCGACTCCGGCGTGAAGTTGCGGCTCAGCCTTAGCCACATATCGCTCACGCTGTGCACGCTGTCATCTGCAAGCTGGTTATCCACCTCGCTGCCCGGCAGTGCCATCGCCTGCTCGGACTCAATCGTCGCCAACTGAGCATCGATCGCCCGCAGGTTGTTGAGCAGAAAACCCAGCGCTTTGATCTGTTCCGGTGACGTTCCGCTGGCCTGCACGCGGTCGAGCGCCGCATCAAGATGGCTAAACACGCGTTCGAAGCGGGAGTCGTGCTGATAGGGCGTGCGCAAAAGAATGGAGCGCGCGAGCTGCTGGCATGCCTGTGACTGCATGGACAGCAGGCGCTGAAAGCGGAACATGACGTCGCTGTAGCGAAACTTCTCGCGCAGGGCGGCATACTGAACGTGTGAAGAGCTGGCGCGCTCATGAATGTCCTGAGCGGCAAAATAGTAGTGCAAGGTTCTGCGCGTGCCGCGCTGGCCGCGATCTCCGCGCAGACGGGTAAGCAGCGAGGCTTTCGTCTGGTTAAGGGTGGCGACCAGCTGGCCGTTTGCCAGCGCCAGACCGTAAAGCGGCGCCTGGCTTTCTTCCTCGATATCCGGGTCGAACAGCCGGGATTTCAGTTCCAGATAATGGGCTAGCTGCTCATAGCTGCGGGCAAGGTTATCCTGCAGAGGACGAACCGGGAAGATTAGGTGGCCGGTTAACGTCAGCAGGTTATACCAGATGGCGCCCAACAGCAGCAGCACAGGCTGCTGATACCACTGGTCGTACAGGGAAACGCCCAGCATGGTGTAGATGGCGATCAGCAGGGCCCCAAAGGCGATAGTGGCATAGCGCTGCCCCAGACCGCCCAGCAAAATAAACCCGCTGGTGGAGAGTGTAAGGCCCAGGGCAAACAGCCACGGCCAGGGGAAAAGTAACTCAACGGACGCGGAGGCGATAAAAAAACAGACCAGCGTAATGACCAGATTCCGCAAACGCCCGGCCAGGCGATCGTCCAGATCCGCCAGCGCTCCGGCCACCACCCCCAGCGTGAGGGGGATGGTGAGCTTGACATCATTCAGCCACCACGGCAGGGCTGCCGTGCCGCAAAGCGCGATAAATATCCTGACGTTGTAGAGCCAGGCGCTGTTCCAGGTATAACGGCGAAGCAGTGGACTTAGCATAAACGCGGCCAGTCCTTATTTACTGAAAACGACGACGAGCGTTCGCTTCACGCGCCGCCTGGGCCACTTCAACCGGAACCACCCTGCGCCCGACGGGCCAAAGGGCGATGGCGGCGATCTTAAAGTTCGCGAGCCCGACCGGAATACCAATTATTGAGATGCACTGCGCAATACCGGCAAAAATATGCATGATGCACAGCCACCAGCCGAAGAAAATCAGCCACAGAATGTTCAGCAAAGTTCCCCCCGTATTCATCAGGGCGCTTTTGCTCTCCGGGTTCAGCTCATTAACGTGGATAGCTTCGTTACCGTAGGGGATGAACGACAGTTTCGTTATTTCCCAGCAGGAACGGGTCAGGGGAAGCGTGAAAATCAGGACGATGCTCACCAGCGTGGCAAAAAGCCAGGAAAGGGTGGTGGCAAAACCGCCCAGCACAAAATTCAACACATTCAGAACGGTACGCATAAACCCTCACTTCCTTTCGATAAAATTAACGCCCAATGATTGTAACGTTTTTTTAGGCTGGAGCACCTTAAAACTGGCAGTTAAACTGTCAGGTAAATTATCTCTTCGTGGATTTGGCGGGACATGGAACTGAAAGCAACTTCTTTAGGCAAACGCCTGGCGCAACACCCCTATGACAGAGTTGTTCTGCTCAACGCCGGGGTTAAAGTCTCCGGAGAACGCCACGAATACCTTATTCCGTTTAATCAGCTTCTGGCTATTCACTGCAAGCGCGGGCTGGTGTGGGGCGAGCTCGAGTTCGTTCTGCCTGACGACAAAGTCGTGCGCCTTCACGGTACCGAGTGGGCGGAAACCCAGCGTTTCCACCATCACCTGAACGCGCTCTGGCAGCAGTGGAGCCACGACATGAGCGTGATTGCCGCTCAGGTGCTGCAGCAGGTGCTGGACGATATCGCGCAAAGCAACGCGCAGCAAACGTGGCTGACGCGCCAGCAGACCGCCGGACTGCAGCAAAAGATTCGACAGGCACTTTCGGCGCTGCCGCTCTCCGTGACGCGTCTTGATGAGTTCGACAATTGTCGCGATGCCTGGCGTCAGTGCCAGGCCTGGCTGAACGATATGGATAAAAGCCGGCTGGCGCATAACCAGGCCTGGACGGACGCCATGCTCACCCAATACGCCGACTTTTTCAGTACGGTGGAGTCTTCACCGCTCAACCCCGCTCAGGCGCGCGCGGTGGTGAACGGCGAGCAGTCGCTGCTGGTGCTGGCGGGGGCCGGAAGCGGTAAAACGTCGGTGCTGGTGGCGCGTGCGGGCTGGCTTCTCACCACCGGGGAGGCCGTTGCCGATCAGATCCTGCTTCTGGCTTTTGGCCGTAAGGCGGCACAGGAGATGGACGAACGCATCCAGGAACGGCTGCACACCCGGGATATTACCGCCAGAACCTTCCATGCCCTCGCGCTGCATATCATTCAGCAGGGCAGTAAAAAAGTGCCTGCCATCAGTAAACTGGAAAACGACGCGCAGGCGCGACAGGCGTTGTTTATTAAAACGTGGCGTCAGCAGTGCAGTGAGAAAAAGGCGCAGGCGAAAGGGTGGCGTCAATGGCTGGAAGAGGAACTCAACTGGGAGGTACCGGAGGGCAGCTTCTGGCAGGATGAAAAACTGGCTCGTCGGCTCGGCTCGCGTCTTGACCGCTGGGTCAGCCTGATGCGGATGCACGGCGGCTCGCAGGCAGAGATGATTGAAAGCGCGCCGGAGGCGATCCGCGATCTATTTTCAAAACGGGTCAAGCTGATGGCTCCGCTATTGAAAGCCTGGAAAACCGCGCTGAAAGAGGAAAATGCCGTTGATTTCTCCGGTCTTATCCATCAGGCGATCGTCATTCTGGAGAAGGGGCGCTTTGTCAGCCCGTGGAAGCATATTCTGGTGGATGAGTTCCAGGATATCTCACCCCAGCGTGCGGCACTGCTCTCGGCGCTGCGGGCGCAAAATAAACATACCTCGCTGTTCGCGGTGGGGGACGACTGGCAGGCCATTTACCGCTTCAGCGGGGCGCAGCTCTCGCTGACGACCGCCTTCCACCACTATTTTGGCGAAGGCGACCGCAGCGATCTGGACACGACATACCGCTTCAATTCACGGATTGGTGAAATCGCCAACCGCTTTATCCAGCAGAATCCGCATCAGCTGGCCAAGCCGCTAAACAGCCTGCGGGCAGGGGATAAAAAAGCGGTCACCCTGCTGGCGGATGACCAGTTGGAGCCGCTGCTGGACAAGCTCAGCGGCTATGCGAAACCCGATGAACGAATCCTGGTGCTGGCGCGTTATCATCACCTTAAGCCTGCTGCGCTGGAAAAAGCCGCTACCCGCTGGCCGAAACTGCAGCTTGAATTTATGACCATTCACGCCAGCAAAGGGCAGCAAGCCGATTATGTGATTGTGGTGGGGCTAAAGGAGGGCAGCGACGGATTCCCGGCTCCGGCCCGCGAGTCGGTCATGGAAGAGGCCCTGCTGCCGGTGCCGGAAGACTTCCCGGATGCCGAAGAACGGCGTTTGCTGTACGTGGCCATCACCCGCGCGCGTCACCGCGTGTGGCTGCTGTTCAATAAAGAGGAGCCATCAGTGTTTGTCGATATTCTGAAGAGTATTGATGTGCCGGTGGCGCGGAAGCCATAACGGCGTCAGGCAAGATTTCCAGGCCGGGTAGACGTAGCCGCCACCCGGCAAAAAAGCTACTTCAGTCTCTCGGAAAGATAGCGCTGATAGTCCGGAATAAGGATCTCAACCGGCGAGTTAAACTGCGGTGATTCAATGATAAAATCCGCCGTTGACAGGTTCGTCGCCACCGGAATATTCCACACCGTTGCCAGACGCAGCAGCGCTTTGACATCCGGATCGTGCGGAACCGCATTCAGCGGATCCCAGAAGAAGATCAGCACATCAATTTTCCCTTCGGAAATCTGCGCCCCGACCTGCTGATCGCCGCCCATCGGGCCGCTCAGCATCGCATTCACCTCCAGACCCGTTTCGCGCTGGATCAAGTTACCGGTGGTGCCGGTGGCCGACAGGGCGTGCTTTTCCAGCAGCGCCTGATGGCGGCGAACCCAGTTAAGCAGCATTTGTTTACAGTGGTCGTGCGCCACCAGCGCAATGTGTTTGCGTTCAGGCAGCGTGCGTGTTGTCAGTTCCATAATCATATCCATCAGGTTAACTGACTACACGATGACGGGAACCGTCTGACGCTGCAAGAGAAAGGCGTAAAAAATGTGGCTTATGATGAAGGTTGTTGCTTTGCCCACTGTAAAAACCGGGCCCGCGTGTCGGGATCGGCCTGCTGGAACCAGAATTTAAGGCGCTGTTCCGTCAGGCTCTGGGACTGTGGCGGAATGACGTCCAGTTCCGAGACGCCGGATAGCAGCGTACTGTCGTCCGCCATCATGGTGGCAAACTGCGGAAGGGAGGCGCGTTTGCCGGCTTTGTTATAGACCTGCGTTGCGGCCTCGTAGTCCGGGTTTTTTGTGGCGCTGGTCAACGCCAGAATATCCAGCTTGACCGGGATCGGCATTGCATTCCCGTCCAGCAGCTCAACGCGCGGCGAGGCGTCGAAGGCCGCTGATTCCTTCTCCGTTTCAAGGCGAGGCAGGGTAATGTTCACCTGGCTGATTTGCCGGGTATTAAAGCTGACAATCAGCGGCGGAGAGATGTACATCCGCTGCTCATGGTTAGTCTGGCCGATCGCTTTTTCGACCCGGAACACCAGCTGATGCGGCCCGTTATCTAACTCAATACTGTCAGCCCCGCGCAATAACGAGCTGGAAACCTTCTTCCCGTCCAAAACCAGGAGATCAATGTCGCCAGAGAGCCGAAGCGTGGTGGCAAAAACGCAAACCGGCATCGCTAACGCAATCAGAGCAGTGGCAAAACCGGTTTTCATAGAAGGCTCCCATTAGAGATACTGTCGCCGCATTAATGTATCTAAATCTTTCGATAATCACGTTTACTAACATATAGACATATTTTGCCGTTTTGCCCTCATACATCAGTATGGGATGGATGGTTGAGATGTGCGCTTTGGCGTACACTTTTAAAAAAGCCAGGAGAAAAACCATGAAAGAGAATGATATTGCCGAGATTCTGACATCCACGCGTACCATTGCGCTGGTGGGCGCGAGCGATAAACCCGACCGTCCCAGCTATCGGGTGATGAAATACCTTCTCGATCAGGGCTATCACGTTATTCCGGTCTCGCCAAAAGTGGCGGGGAAAACCTTATTAGGCCAGCAGGGCTATGCCACGCTCGCTGACGTGCCGGAAAAAATTGATATGGTCGACGTCTTCCGTAATTCCGAGGCGGCGTGGGAAGTGGCGCAGGACGCTATCGCCGTCGGGGCGAAAACGCTGTGGATGCAGCTGGGTGTGATTAACGAGCAGGCTGCGGTGCTGGCGCGGGATGCGGGGCTAAACGTCGTGATGGATCGCTGTCCGGCGATCGACATCCCCCGTCTGGGGCTGGCGAAGTAATAAAAAAAGCCCGTGCATCGGGCTTTTTTACACGCTTAGTTCCGCAGGCGCGGAGCCTGTAACTGTTTGCGGATAGTCTGAGCAAGTTCATCCATAGTGGGTTGCTCCGGATGCTCTTCCTGCAGCTCGCTGCTTAGCTGCGCTTCGGCAAGGTAGGTATGTACGGGTTGTCCGTCGTCACCTTCCATCACCACATGGTACCAGGGTGCAGCGCGAAGCTCTGCGTTCACCGCCAGTTCGTCCGCTGACGGTTCATCAAGGGAATACTCCGGGTCGATATCCACGACCACACCCAAATACCCAAGCAAAGTGTGGCGGACCTGCTGGCCGATACCGAATTTGCTGGCAATCATAGTCACCTCCCGGGAAATACGACTTACACATTAAGTGCGGGCAATATTTCTCTTTTCAAGTTACATGACGCGACAGGCAAACCCTTTCAGATACAGTCCTTCCGGGTAGGTAGCAATCACGGGGTGATCGGCTGCCTGACGGAACTGCTCTATAAATTGTACATCACGACCAGCATCTATTGCGGCATCGGCGATGATTTTTTGGAATAAATCGGTGGTCATCAGCCCGGAGCAGGAGAAGGTGAGCAGCACCCCGCCCGGGTTCAGCAGCTGGATGGCCAGCATGTTGATATCCTTATACCCACGACAGGCGCCCATCAGCTGGCTTTTGTTTTCCACAAACTTTGGCGGATCCATCACGATGACGTCGAACTTCTCGCCCCGATCGCGATATTTACGTAGCAGCTTGAAGACGTCGTCGCGTATAAATTCGGCTTTGCTCAAGTCCAGTTTGTTCAGCTCGACGTTCTGTTTTGCCACGTCCAGCGCTTCCTGCGAGGTATCCACGCTGACCACCTGGGCACAACCGCCCATCAGCGCCGAAACGGCAAAACCGCCGGTGTAGGAGAAGCAGTTCAGCACGCGTTTGTCGGCAACGTACTGACGCGTAGCCAGGCGGCTGTCGCGCTGGTCAAGGTAGTAACCCGTTTTGTGCCCGCCCTGAATATCCACCAGCAGCTTCATACCGTGCTCTTCAATCGGCAGCAGGGCAGGCGGCAGCTCACCCTTGACCGGGCCCTGCGTCAGCTCCATGCCCTCTTTTTTGCGCACCGCCACGTCGCTGCGGTCGTAAATGGCGCACTGTGGGAACAGGGTTTGCAGGGCGCTAATCAGCGCGGCACGCTGGTATTCCGCCCCGGCGCTCAGCAGCTGCAGCACCAGGAAGTTGCCGAAGCGATCGATGGTCACGCCCGGCAGGCCGTCGGATTCACCGGCAATGAGGCGATAGCTGTCCAGCCCGTCGCGCTTTGCCAGCCAGTCACGCCACTGCTGCGCCTGCTGCAGGCGGCGGACGAAGAAGTCGATGTCGATGGTTTCGTCTTTATCGAAGGTCCAGACGCGCGCGCGGATCTGAGACGCTGGCGAGTAAGCGCCTCGCGCTAACCATTTCCCCTGATGGTCAACAATATCAATGGTTTCACCGAGGCTGGCTTTGCCTTCCATACGGGCAACCGCGCCGGAAAAGACCCAGGGATGACGGCGCAGTAATGACTTCTCGCGCCCTTTGGCTAACACTAAACGTACACTCATAATTTGCTGTTCTGTCGATTTCAGGGAAATGGCGCGTAGAGTAGCACATTCAGCCAGGCGCAATCATCTGCGGATGTCGTTGAGCGTTTCGGCAGATCGTGGAGGAGGTGAGAATGGCCGTGGCGCTGTCACAGTTACAGTCGACTCGCTTACCGATCGGTGAAATCGCATTACAATGTGGGTATCTTTCCAGCTCTCGTTTCACCGCCCGTTTCCGGCAGCACTATGGCTGTTTACCGAAAACGCTACGTTAAGGAGAAGAAAAATGTCAAAAGTCTGCACCATTGCCTGGGTCCACGGCCTTGTTCAGGGCGTCGGGTTCCGCTACAGCACCCAGCGCGAAGCGATGACGCTTGGGCTAACGGGATACGCGCGAAATATGGACGACGGCAGCGTTGAGGTGGTCGCCTGCGGCGACGCGGAGCAGGTTGAAAAACTGATGGCGTGGCTGAAAGCAGGTGGGCCGCGCAGCGCCCGGGTTGATAAGGTCTTAACGGAACCGCATCAACCCGGCAGGGAATATGTGAACTTCGGTATTCGGTATTAAATACACTTCACCGGTTTAGGAAGGCCGGCAATTTTGGTGGCCTGTTTTGCCGGGCCCTTCGGGAACAGGCGATACAGATAGCGGCTGTTGCCTTTTTCTTCGCCAAATTTGTTGGCCATCGCCTTGACCAGCATGCGGATGGCCGGAGAGGTGTTGAACTCGAGATAAAACTCGCGCACAAAACGGACCACCTCCCAGTGTTCGGGGGAGAGGGCGATACCTTCGTTTTCGGCGATTTTCTCCGCCAGCGGCTCGCTCCATAGCGTGGTGTCTTTCAGATAGCCTTCGCTATCGGTCTCAATTTCCTGGCCTGCAAAAATGAACATAGTGCTCTGTCGATAAAGTAAAAAACGCCCCTAGTCTAGCAAATAAGGGGCGGCGTGAGAAACCTCGACCTACAGAAGAAGCTGGAGCAGATTGTTGGCATTAAGCTTTTTTAGCGCGTTGCATTTATACGTCGATACCTGTTTTTCGCTCATCTGCGTCATATGCGCGACATGCCGTACCGATTGTCCGTTCACCAGCCTGTCGAGCACGTTGAACTCCATGCCTGTCAGGCAACAATTCAGGGTGCGCACCCGGCGGGGCTCTCTGGCAAGCAGATACGCCGCATCCGCAACGGCAATCCGGTCATCAATGATATATAAGGTCAGCGTGGCAAACCGCTTTCGCAGATGGGTAGCCAGTGCCCAGCCTTTTTCATTGCACACCAGATAAACCGTTCCTTCCCAGCGCCTGGCTTCCAGCTCCAGAAGAATGTCGACCAGCGCCAGGTGCGTCCCCGCGACGGAAAAGCGGCAGCGAACAACGAGGGTGTCGCAGGCCAGCAGCGAACGGCACCACTTTACCGTACCGCTCTCAACCTGCGTCTGAGCGTTACGGCGCAGAAGGGCGTAGCGCAACCCTTCGGCATAAAAACGATTGTTGTCGAGGATGGCGTAACTCACAATGGCCTCTTTATAAGGTACTGGGCGTATAGATAACGCGTAGGGTGCCGGTGTAATCCCCGGCATTTTTACTGCTGGCAGCAAACGCGGGCGTTTTCAGAATGATGGGGGCGGGGACACAAAGTACGCTCTCCCGTCCACCCGGCAGTACAACCTGACGCAGATATTGCGGGTCATTAGTGCCCTGCCAGATCAGCGTTTTGCCATTCGCCGCGGTTTCTGCTGCGCCCGTTACCGGGTTGATCACCGTAACCTGATAATCGAGCCGATCCCGTGCTTCGGTCTGGCTTCCACCGCGTCGTCTGACGGAAAACGCTCCCTCAGTACGGCCCGTGGCCGCTAAACCGTCATCCTCAAAGCGCAGATAGACGCGCGTGCTGGCGCTGTTTTTACCGTCATACAGGCACATATCCAGCGCGCTCTCGCCCTGGATTTCGCTGCCGCCGGGCCGCCCCGGAAAATTGGTCAGATTGAGGTTAACCAGCGGGGTTGAGTGGGGGAACGCCGGCAGATAAATCTGCTGGTTACCCGGATCGACCACCTCAATGCGTATCGTCGCCTGCCAGCGGGCTATGGTGAGGTAGCCCGGACACCCGACGTTGACATCGTTAAAGTTGCCCCCGCAGTCGGCGCTTCCCCATTCGCGCAGGTTCTGCTTCAGCGTTGCGGTCCAGATGCCCGGCTGGGCGAGCTTATCCAGTTCGCCTTTAACGATGTAAAAATCAAAATAGGGTTCCCGGTTCCAGGCCGAGAGATCGGCGGTACCGCCGCTGACAAAGCTGGCAAAGGTGAAAACTTTGTTGTTGATAAACATATGTTTTTCCCCATAGACCTTCACATCTGCTGTTTTATTTGTCGACGTGTGGGTAAAACGCAGCGTAATGGCGTAGGGGGCGGCCGGGTTCGCGCTAAACCAGACCGGCGCTGTCATACACGCTCCGTTCGTCGGGTCGGTGCGGGACTCGCAGGTCAGGGTGTTGCGTCCCCACTTTTGCGGGTCGATAGTGTCGTAACCGCTCGGTTCATGGACCCAGATATCAAAACGCGCAGGCGGCACCGCGCGATCGTAGCTAATCCCTACGCTGGAATTTCTTCCGGCAGGGACGCCCGCCAGCGTCTGACAGCTCCACAGCGTCAAAAAAAGTAAAACAAAGAGGTAGTTGTTCACATCATTTCCCTTTGGTGAGGTGCTCTGCATTCATGGCCGTTGGCCCCGTAGGCACGTTCCGCCCGGCGAGCATCAGTTGCGCCTGGTGCTGGACCGAATCCGGCAGGGCGGAAAAAGTGAGTTCCCGACACGGGATAGACCCGACATAACGCACCACGTCGCGCATGCTTTTCACGCTCAATTCACACTGATAAAACTGCTGCTGACGCACCAGATAAAGGTTGCGCAGCAGGGCGTCGCTCTGGGCGCTGAAACCGCCATTGCCGAGATCGTTCCAGCCGTTCACGTTCAGCGGTACGCCGCCCACGAACGGCGAATGATGTTCGTCAGTGAGCTGGCCGAGCCAGGTGTAGCGGGTGGTGGTTTGCACGTTCCGGCGAAGCATTTTGCCCGGCACCATAAAGAGCGTCCGGCTCCCGGAACCCTGCGTGATTTCACTGCTTGCGCCTGATGAGACGTTCAGCGACTCATTAACCGTCAGCGTTGTTGGCTGATAACCCGGCACCGCAAAAAGGGCACGGCTGTTGGCCGGGATATCCGCGGTGCCGCCGTTATCCAGCGAGACGGCGACGCGTGAATCCCGGGAATCCTCAGGCGTAGCCACGTTTACCGCAACGGCAGAAGCCGGGCGTCCATCGCCCCAGCGGCCAAGCCACAGCCCTGAGCGCGACAGGGCGAGGGTGGAGCTGTAGTTGCCGCTGCTGCTTAACGTATGGCGCCCATCCTGGCGGTCCCATGCGTCGCTCACCGTCAGGCTGGCGTTACCAAAACGTCCACCCTGGCGCGTATACGCTGAGGCATTGAGCGAATCGCTGTTGATCCCCGACGCGCTCAGCCCGTATTCATTCTCGCCGCGCGCGTCGGCATACCAGTTGTGCGCCACGTTGTAGCTCAGCTGGTTTTTCTGATGCTGCTGGTGCTGCCAGGTTGCACCAAGCGAGGTATAGCCTGACGCATCACCCTGACGCTTATGCGCCAGTGAGAGGCTAACGCTCAGATAGCCGCCTTTGTCTTTCCCGTCGCGAGAGTGGTCGTTGCGCATAAACAGGTTAATGCTGCTGTTGATGTTCAGACCGCGCGCGCTAAAGGTATTACTCAGCCCGCCCTGCCAGGCCTGCGTGCGGGAGCGGGTCATATACACCGGCTCCCACGGCAGGCCGGCATCGTGACGATCGTCATGGTCAGGCAGTTCCCGGCGCGTAACGTAGCGCCCTTCGTTGCGGTTATCCGAATACCCCAGGTTGGCGTACCACGAGCCGACAGGGACGGAGAACATGACCGAGAGGCTACGATAACAGCCGTTGACGGCGTCAAAACCTGCGCTGCGGGTATCACAATTTTCTGCGGATAACGCGTTGCGGTAGAAGCTCAGCGAAAACCCATCGTTATAGCTGATTTGCTGAATATTGCCGCGTTGGCCCTTGCTGCCGTAGAGGTAGCTAAAGCGTGTGCTTAATACCCCGTCGATCGGGCCCGCGTTAAAGCCGCGGCTCCAGTCGAGGGCATTTTCCAGGAAGTGCTGCCTTTTCATGACGGTTGCGCCGCTGGTCAGCGCCAGCGTCGGGGTGACGGGCAGGCGTATACCCGCCTGTGCGACCGGGCTGCGTTCATCATTGCGATCGTTATTAGCCGTTTCCCCTGCCTGCATAAACCACTCGACGCGGTCGAATGGCGTAATGCCCGTACGGGTAAACGGAACCTGCTCGGTACGCGTCAGTCGGTTGTTTTCGTAAACTGACAGCGTCACGGTATAGCTTCCATCCGGAAACGCGCGGGTATCCAGAGTTTGTGCCCCGGCGTTGAGGTAAAAGCTGGCCAGCAGCTCCTTGCCGCGGCGCGCGTCGATACGCGCATCGTGCGAAAGCAGCACCGTAATGGGCGTGCCCTTCGATTGCTGAACCGGGTTGATCCATGCCCGGGTCGAGCCCGTGCGCAGGCCACGTATTTTGCCCAGCGGCAGCTGGCTGAGGTTAATATTCCCCCCGGCGTTGCTGAACAGGTCGCGGGTATCCATCTCGCCTATCTGTAGATAATATTCACGCCATAAATCCTGGCGGAACCAGGCATTGTTAACGGTCATTTCCTGCTGCTGCTGATGACGCGAGCGTTGTCCCAGCCAGGTCCAGTCGAGGTTAAGATAGCCGTCCTGGGTCAGCGCCAGCGCCCCGTTGCCCTGAACGGTGGCAGACTGATAATCCCTGTCGGCAACGAAATTGATATTTTGCTGATGAATCAACGCGTTTTCGCTGTCCTGGGTGGGCTGATACCACTGGTTTTCCTCCGAGGGCTTTGGCAAAAAGCGCTTATCAAAAAACAGGTTTATGCGAGCATTGTTTTCGTCATAGATGATGGCCGCACGGCGGGTTTCGAGATAATCACACCCCGTCGCGGAGCCGTTGCTGCTGCAGGCCAGGTTGCCGTTACGGGCAAGCGGAACGGCCAACGCTGCGGAAACGGAGCCGATAAGGGCAGGATCGTCGTTAAACTGACGTTTGATGGCCGCGACCACGGTTTCAGGCGCGACAAAACTGACCGTTTCAAGATTGATATCGGTTTCGAAAAGGCCAAGCGACTCGCCGTATAAGCTCACCTCTGTCCACATGCGCTGCGTTTTCGCCAGGTCCTCGAATCCGGCCGGGACGGCCATCTCAGCGCAGGCGAGGTGGACAGATGCGGGTAATAAAGCAACAAAAAGGAGAGTATTTCTGTGAAACGCCATGAACGAGCCTCGACATCATCCTGACGTCAGAGGGCGGGCGCCCTCTGACGTTATTCCTTAGGTGCTATGGTGTTACGCACCGCCTTCCGTGGTGGTCGCCTGAGTCAGCATCAGGCTTACAACGCCGCTGTACTGGCCGGTTTTCAGAATGCCTTTGGTGGTCTGGGAAATGGTCAGAGGCAGAACCGCAGAACCGTTTTCAATGCTGCCCGGGAACAGTTCGGTTCCGGTAAATTCGGCATCGGTGGTGGACAGAGTTTTATCACCCAGAAGAACCGTCATCGGTACAATCTGATCCCCATCCGTGTTGGTGAGCTTAGCTGCGCTAACGAGGCGTACTTTGACGTTACTGGTAGCGGAGTTGGACCATACCTTGGTGTTCAGGCGGTAGCTTTCCAGGCCCCGACCCGGCAGATACTGCATGTCGATGCTGGCTGGCAGCGGCGTGTTATCGGCCTGGGTCATATCCAGCTGTGAATCAACGCTGGCGTTGACGGTAATATCTTTCTGGATCGCCAGCGCGCTGGCAGATGTGGTCATCGCGGCAACGATCATCAGAGGTTTAATAAATTTACGCATTGATATCTCCATATTTTACAAATGAGCACCCTGGCTCTTTAAACAAACCACAAGGGTTTTTACAGTGACGTCGTGTTATTGCACGACGGGTAAGTCAGCTTCTTCAGCGGTTTTTTTCACCCAGTTGAAGTAGCGGAATTTGTATTGCTTGCCGTTTACCTGATTAAGCGTTTTTAATTTCCGCTCGGTATCCGGATAAATCGTGGCATCTTCTTTAATCCATTTACAGACGTCGTCTGACTGACAAATACCGATCTCCCTGAGCGGCACGCGCAGGGTGCCGGCGTTGGTGACGGTCCCCCGTGCGGGATCGATATGCAGCGAAACGCGCTCCGTGGCAGGGGCCAGATGTACCAGCGCCCCCCAGATAACATTGACCCCAAGCTTTGCCGTCGCTGCCGTGCTTTCGGGCTGGCCGGGAATAATGCTGTCCGGCTGTTTCACCCCTTCAAAATAGACTCGCCAGGTGGTCTCTTTTTCCGGCGGCGTCAGTGAAACAAGGCGCACCACGCGCATTGCGCCTGCAGCCAGGGCAAATTTATCGGGCGTCACCACGACGCCGCCTTCTTTCCACGAAGCAACGTCAATCTCTTTTTCCTGGGCCGTTCCGGGGTTAAGAATTTTCTTTTGCCTCACCCGAATGAACTGAATATCATCCGTTTTCGATGCCACTTTTATTTGCGCTGCGCCGGCGCTATCCACGTTAAGTTCCATTGGATAGACGCTCATATTGGCCCTTGTCATTTCTGAGAAAAATGACAGCGACAGCGCGGCGACATAAAACGCGGTTGTCATATTCACTTTTTGTTTCTGTTTCACATTCAGCCTGCCTGCTCTGAGTTCTTGTGCGGTTTTTAACACCAGGACACCGTCTGCTTTCGTATCGCTTCAGGGCAGGGAAACTTTAACCAGAACAGCAGGTTGTGAAAATTTGTATTAGTTAACCGCTGATATACAGTGATTTATCCTGATTTGCTGGGCTTAAAGTTGTATAGTTAAAAGAAAATGCCGCTACCCAGGATGGGAAGAAAATTCCTGTTGATGAAAAAAGAACCAGCTCAGGAAGCGATTTTCTTGCCGATGTCACAGGGATAAAAAAGCCTGCGGTAATAGCTGAGAGTGAAATATGTTTTTTATATGCAATAATTCGTTGTTATTTGATCCTGAAGCACATGCAATTAGTCTTGTTGGTCAACCGGAGTCTGTATTAACGCTCTCGGCGCCAGCCGTTCGCCTTTTACAGGAGTTTATTCGTCATAAAGGGCACGATCTGAGTCGGGAGGAATTAATTACACGCGTCTGGGAGGAGTATGGCTTTACGCCGTCTGGAAATAACCTCAACAAAGCGGTCAGTGAATTACGCAAAAGCTTCCAGTCTCTTGGGGAACATCATAATTTCATTGTGACGATACCCCGGTATGGATTCCGTTTTGTTGCCGATGTGATTTGCCAGCCTGCGCAAATTGTTCAACCCGCTGAAGCACAGCCGATCTCTTCCGTCGTGCCGTCAGAGGCAAAACGTCAGCGTATTTCCCTTAAATGGGGCGCCGCGGCGGCGGTATTGTTAGCATCAGCACTGGGGTTAGGCCTGCTGTTTAACCAGCAGCAGAAGATCGCTATACCGATGACGCCAAAGCCCGTCGCGCAGAAAATAGCGGGCTGTAGCATCTGGCTTATTAACGATCATGGCCGGCCGCTGGTGCTCTCGAAACTGGCGGTGCTGCTGGAGGCGAATAACGTGGCGTGCGCGCGCGAAGCGTACAATATCTACTATTTCAGCGCCCGCTTTAACCTTGCAGTTGCGGATGAAGTGTTTATTGGTGCATGCCCGCTCAATAAAACCAGCCTGTGCAAAACCATTCGCTATAAAAGCGGGGCAGAAAAATGAAAATGAGACTTCTGTTTGCTGCGGGTGGGGCGCTTGCTGGCGGCGCGCTGGCGCTCTTTATTTATTCCGGGGGCATATATAAGCGTGATGCGCTGGCCTGCAGTACGGAATTTAACTTTACGCGTAACGAGGGAAAAGCGAATGAGGTCCGGGTCAATACCGTGGCCCAGTTCTATTTTCATCGTGACGGCACCGGCTTAACAACGTACAAAGGTGCAGCTATGGCTGAAGGCCGGGGCATGATCGTTGACAGGGATGTGGATTTTACCTGGTCGCGACGGGATGATGATAACGTTATCGTGTTGAGCTACACCAAAACCTGGCGTCGGCATAATGACAATACCCCGGACGAAAAGTGGGGAGGCTTTGCGAGGCCGACAGCCCGCTATTACCTGACGATCTCCGAGCTTGCGCCCGCCGTGTGGCTCATACAGGACCGGCTCTATCCCACCTATATTTGCCGAGGTGACTAGAGCATAAAAAAAGGAGAATGCCTGAGGCATTCTCCTTTTTGTTTCAGCAGGTCTGCTTAATCGCGGCTGGCGAAGCCCAGGATGCTCAGCAGGCTGACGAAGATGTTGTACAGCGACACATACAGGCTCACGGTCGCGCGGATGTAGTTGGTCTCACCGCCGTGAATAATGTTGCTGGTTTCATACAGGATCGCGCCGGATGACAGCAGGATAAACACCGCGCTAATCGCCAGGTGCAGGGCAGGCAGCTGCAGGAAGATATTTGCCACCATACCAATCAGCACCACTACGATGCCCGCCATCAGCATACCGCCGAGGAAGGACATATCCTTGCGCGTGGTCAGCACGTAGGCCGAGCAGCAGAAGAACACCAGCGCGGTACCGCCCAGCGCCATGCCAATCACGTCACCCATACCAGCAGACAGATACGCGTTCAGGATCGGCCCCAGGATATACCCCAGGAAGCCGGTGAAGGCGAATGCGGAAAGAATACCGACCGGTTTATCAGCGGTTTTGTAGGTCAGGAACATCAGACCGTACATCCCCACCAGCGTCAGGATCAGGCCCGGAGATGGCAGCATCAGCACGGTGCTGGCGGTAGCGGTGATAGCCGAAAACGCCAGCGTCAGGCTGAGCATGAAATAGGTATTGCGCAGCACCTTGTGGGTGCTGAGTAGCGATGTGCGGTCGCGTGAGGAAGTAATTATACGATCCATGAGTCACTCTCTTATGACAGATGTAATTAACGGAAAGAATAGGAAACGGCGCGCCAGTCTCAAAGTGGTTTTACCCATCTTTACTCAGCACGTTAGCGCTGAAGGTGGTCGTTTCTTCTGCAAAAGCATATGTAACCAGTATGAACGGCGGTTTAAAAGTATTTACCAGATCAACCTCTTATAGGTTACTGAAAAATATTGCGTTATTGCCTTTCGGGCGCTAAGAGTTATCTCCGGATCGTCATAAAACAGACAATAAGGCGAAGGAAATGAAACCACAAACACGCACGCGCTTTACGCTCTCTTTACTCACCGCCGGGATCCTGTGCGCCAGCACGGCGACCTGGGCGGCTAACGTGCCAGCAGGAACAGCGCTGGCCGAAAAACAGGAACTGGTCAGAAACAATGGCAGCGAACCGGCCTCGCTCGACCCGCATAAAGTCGAAAGCGATGTCGAATTCAATATTATCAGCGATTTATTCGAAGGGCTGGTGAGTGTCTCCCCGTCAGGGGAAATCCAACCCCGGCTGGCTGAAAAATGGGAGAATAAGGACAACACCGTCTGGACGTTCCACTTACGTCCGGGCATCACCTGGAGCGACGGGACGGCCATTACCGCAGAGGATGTGGTCTGGAGCTGGCAGCGCCTGGTTGATCCAAAAACCGTTTCACCGTACGCCAGCTATCCCGGCAACATGCATATCGTCAACGCGGCCGATATCGCTCAGGGGAAAAAATCCCCCGACACGCTGGGCGTAAAAGCAATTAACGATACCACGCTGGAAGTAACGCTCACCCAGCCCAACGCGGCGTTCCTGGCGATGCTGGCGCACCCGTCGCTGGTGCCGGTGGATAAAGTGCTGATTGGCCGTTTCGGCGAAAAGTGGACCAAACCGGAGCATTTTGTCAGCAGCGGAGCGTATAAGCTGTCCCAGTGGGTGGTCAACGAACGCATTGTGGCGGAGCGTAACCCGCGCTACTGGGATAACGCGCATACCGTTATTAACAAAGTCACCTATCTGCCGATCACCTCTGAGGCCTCGGATGTGAACCGCTATAAAGCGGGCGAAATTGATATTGTGTATACGGTACCTATTAACCAGTTTGCTCAGCTGAAGAAAACGCTGGGCAGCCAGCTGGACGTCTCCCCGCAGCTGGCGACCTATTACTACGAATTCAACACCACCCGTCCGCCGTTCAACGATGCCCGCGTGCGCAAGGCGCTGAACATGGCGCTGGATAAAGACATCATCGCTGAGAAGGTAATGGGGCAGGGGCAGCGCCCGGCGTGGCTGATTAGCCAGCCGGACATCGGCGGGGTCAAGCTGCAGAATCCGGATTACGCCAGCTGGCCGCTCGACAAGCGTATTGCTGAGGCGAAAAAACTGCTCAACGAGGCTGGGTATAACGAAAGCCATCCTCTGAGCTTCAACCTGCTCTATAACACCTCTGAATCGCACCAGCGCATCGCGATTGCGGCCAGCTCTATGTGGAAGAAAAACCTCGGCGTAGACGCGAAGCTGCAAAATCAGGAGTGGAAAACTATGCTGGATACCATGCACACCCACAACTTTGACGCGGTGCGCTACGCCTGGATTGCAGACTACGACGACGCGGCGACCTTCCTGAACAACTTCCGTACCGGCGACAGTGAAAACACCAGCCAGTACAGCAACCCGGACTACGATCAAGCCTTGATCAACGCCGCAAAGGCCAAAACGCCGGCAGAGCGGGGTAAGTTCTACCAGCAGGCAGAGGATCTGCTTGGGCGTGATGTGCCTGCCATTCCGGTTTATCACTACGTCCGTACGCACCTGGTGAAACCGTGGGTGGGTGGCTTTACGCCGGATAAGCTGGGGTACTATTTCACAAAAGATATGTACATCAAAAAGCACTAAGCGAGAGGGCTGGATTTTATGCTGAGAAAATCGCCGATGTGTTGTCAGTTCAACCGATTAAGCACATTTTGGCTAATTTTAAAGCGAACGATTGCAGCCACTCTTTACAGCATGCGGTGAGGTGTTTATAGTTCGCCTCACTCAGGAAGTGTGGCCGAGCGGTTGAAGGCACCGGTCTTGAAAACCGGCGACCCGAAAGGGTTCCAGAGTTCGAATCTCTGCGCTTCCGCCAGATATAAACCCCAGCTTACTCGTTAAGCTGGGGTTTTTCTTTTTGCGCGTATCTGAAAACCTGACGTCTATGAGCGGATAAAGGCCAGAATATCCGCGTTAATGGTATCCGCGTGGGTGGTATGCATCCCGTGCGGGAAGCCCGGATAGATTTTCAGCACGCTATTCGCCAGCAGCTGGTCCTGCAGAAGGGCTGCATTCTTATAAGGCACGACCTGATCGTCATCCCCCTGCATCACCAAAACGGAAACCGTAATGGTTTTCAAATCCTCTGTCTGATCGGTTTCTGAAAACGCCTTAATTCCCTCATAGTGGGCCTTGGCGCTGCCGATCATGCCCTGACGCCACCAGTTCTGAATGGTGCCCTGTGAAACCTCGGCCCCCGCCCGGTTAAACCCATAAAAAGGACCGCTGGCGACGTCGAGGTAAAACTGGGCGCGATTCGCGGCCAGCGCTTTACGGAAGCCGTCGAAAACCTCTACAGGTGTCCCGCCAGGGTTGTTTTCTGTTTTCACCATCAACGGTGGAACGGCGCTCACGAGCACCGCTTTGGCAACGCGCCCCTGCGGCTGGCCGTACTTCGCAACATAGCGGGCCACCTGGCCACCGCCGGTAGAGTGGCCGACGTGCACCGCATTGTGCAGGTCCAGGCTTTCAACCACGGCCGACGCGTCAGCCGCATAATGATCCATATCGTGCCCTTCGCTGACCTGGTCCGAACGCCCGTGACCACGGCGGTCGATTGCGATAACGCGATAGCCTTCCGCAAGGAAGAAGAGCATCTGGTTATCCCAGTCATCGGCACTCAATGGCCAGCCGTGATGGAAAACAATGGGCTGAGCCTCTTTCGGACCCCAGTCTTTGTAGTAAATATTGACGCCGTCTTTCGTTGTTACGAATGCCATACCGCAGACTCCTCTGTTAAAGACGCAACGATCGCTGGCTGAGCGCAGAGCGAACCATTATTGTCTTCATGATGTTGGCTTGTTTAGTTTCCCGTACCGACAGTACCCCTAAAGTGTAGGAGAAATAGTAAAACCGGTGGGTTTCATTCGTGTGAATGGTATCCAGAAGGGGAAAGCGAATGATGGGCTCTGGAGTGAGTCCCAGAGCCATCAGAGGAGGGGGCGTTAACGGTTCTCTTCAATATAACGGGCGAGATCGGCCGGGGTTTTCAGCACCGTCGCCACGTCGGTAGGCGGGATCATACAGCCGTAAACGTCCTGCACCTCCAGCACCATGTCGACTGCCAGAATGGAGTCGAGAATGTCGGATTCAATCAGCTCATCGTGAAAGCCAACCTTGCGGGATAACACTTTTTCAAACAGGGCGAGAATATCGTGTTCCATCATTTTTCCTGGGATAATTAATGTGTGCGGGCGTAAGCGTCCAGCAGCTTGCGGTCAATTTTGCCGTTAGGATTTAGCGGCAAAGCGTCTTTTACGATAATTTGTGAAGGCACCATGTAGTGGGGCACCACGTTTGCCAGCGAGGTTTTGATTGCCTCCGGTGCCAACTCCGTCACGCAGAACGCGGCGATGCGCAGCACGCTACCGCAGGGTTTCATCAGCGGCATCACCACCGCTTCGCTGATGCCGGACATGGCCAGCAGGCGGTTTTCAATCTCGCCGATCTCGATGCGGTAGCCATTCAGCTTGACCTGGCTGTCGTTGCGGCCCTGGCAGTAGATGAGCCCGTCTTCATAACCCAGATCGCCGGTCCGGTAGCCGCGGAACGCATCATTTTCCCGACGCAGCAGTTTTGCCGCGTTCTCCTGCGGCAGGTCTAAATAGCCGCGCATGACGTTTTTGCCCCAGATAATCAGCTCGCCCTCGGCGGAAATTTCCATTCTGCTGTCCGGCATCATCACGCCCACCGGCAGCACCGCGCTGTCGCTGTTAAGGATCTCATCCGTGATCTCAACCACGGTTGTCGCAATGGTCGCTTCCGTTGGGCCATAGGAGTTGATGATTTTGGCCTGCGGGAAACGGCGGCGGAGCTGTTTCACCAGCGCTTTATTGAGCACTTCACCAATGAAGATAAAGACGCTGAGTGCAGGCAAATACTCGCTGTTAAAGTGCGGAGAAAGCAGTTGCTGGTAGGCAAAAGAGGGGGTGGAAACCCAGGCGGAGACCGCGTTGCTTTGCAGTCGCTCGAGCCAATTCTCTTTCTGGATATCCTCTTTGGCATTCAGCACGATGTGGCCTCCCATCGCCAGGTTCGCCAGCAGAGGGATCAGGGAGAGGTCAAAGCTGAACACCGCGTGGTTCATCAGCACCGGTTTTTCCGGCAGCGAAAAGTCCTGGCTGACCCACTTCATGAAGTGCCATACGCTTTCACGTCCAATCTGCACGCCTTTCGGTTTTCCGGTGCTGCCTGAGGTAAACATGATATAGGCCAGATCCTGCTCCTCCAGCACCTTGCCCGCCTCGCCGGTGGCGATGAACTGCCGCGTCGCCACGTCGTAGTAGTAAGGGGCGCCGGTCAGGTTGCAGATCTCGCGAAGCCGCTCCTGCGGGTAGATGCAGTCCACCGGGATATACGGAATGTTGTGCAGCAGGCAGCTATAGATCGCCACGGCGAACTCGGCCTGCTGATGGCCGTACAGCACGATCGGCGTACCGTCTGCGGGCTGGCAGCGTAGATAACGCTCTGCCCAGTCCGTCACGGCAGAGGAAAGCTGGAGCCAGCTTAAGGTTTCGTCGCTGCCGCTGATGGCCAGCTGCTGCGGGGAGGCGGGATCGCGCAGTGCCGCACGCAAGAAATCCTGCAGTTCCTGAAGATCGGAGTGATTTTTCATAGAGGTGACATTCCACTGAAGATGTAAAGGGATCCTGCGGCGCTTCCCAGCGTCAGAATTCGTCCCAAAAACGCAACGGCCGGATACTGCAATCCGCGGTGTAACGTTGGGCTGCGTTTGGCTGACCACAGCAGCATGTTGTGCGCGACGGAAATCGCGCCAAACAGCGCGCCGCTGATGACGTAATGGCGTTCCAGGCCATTCCACGCCCCCATGCAGAACAGGGTGCAAAAAATACCGATATTTTGCGCCAGCGTTTTGTTCTGGCGGAAAAAGTTAAACTTCATCAGGTTCATATAGACGGGCATAAAGACCACGTCGCGCAGCCATTCGGACAGGCTGATGTGGAAGCGGCGCCAGAAATCCTGCGGGTTCTTCGCAAGAAGCGGCATGTTGAAGTTTGCCGGAATATTCAGCCCAAACAGTCGACCCGCGCCGATGGCCATATTGCTGTAGCCCGCAAAATCAAAGTACAGATAGGCGCTGTAGGCAATCGACATCACCACGCCCACGGTCAGGGTAAACGGCTTATGGCTCCAGGGCTGCACGACGAGCGAATCGATCAGCATGGCAAACAGGAACTTCTGAATGATGCCGGTAATAATTTGCTCCAGCGCCGTTAAAAACTGCTCGCGGTTCAGGACAAATGCCGGCTTATTCACATCGCTCATCCATGTCCGCCAGCGATACATCGGGCCGGCCAGAATAATAAAGGGCATAAAGAGATAGCAGAAATAGTGCAGGAAATTCTGGCCCTCTTTTTTACTGCGATACAGCAGTACATCCACAGCGCGGAAGGTCATAAAAGAGAGACCGATTGTGCCGAGGTGATAATTAAAATGTAATTTCACCAGAACCAGAGGCAGCAGCGTTAAAACGACCGCCTGCCAGGTTTTTAATCTGCCTTTTTCTTTTAACGTGGCGACAAGATAAAACCAGCAAAAGACGGCCACGGGAACACCGTAATTGCCCTGAAAAATATAACCCCAGCCTAATGCTGTCACCACGGATAAGGAAACTAGCCAGGTCAGACGGTGGCGTAAAACACGATTAACCATCGCAAACGCCAGCGCGGATGAAAATAAACAGACAAAAAACATTCCTGAGCTGTACATCATTTCGCCTCAGAATTTTTGATATTCAAAATGCAGCTGCATACTCATGCTGTCATCGACAGCGGTCCATGCAACGACGGTGATCGCCAGCAGTAAATAAAGGCAAAAAAGACGGATCGCGATTTTCATTATTTAAAACTCTGTGCAATAAAGCGAAGCATTGGCACCCAGGCCAGTTCGGTAGGGTGCAGACGATCCCAGTTCCAGCCGTTCTGATACGGCATGGCGTACATATCCAAATACGGAATCTGGTTCTCTTTCAGAATGGTTTGAATCTGCTTATCGAACGGGCGGAAGGTGTCGGTATTGTAAAGCGCCCAGGGGTTAACCGGGTCGACGATAGCAATCACCTGCACGTGATGCGCTTTCAAAAGCTGAACGGTTTTCCTGAGCGCGGCGAACTGCCCCGGCACCACCGGCGTGTCATCCCACTGCTGCGGATTACCGTCCTCGTCGTAAATCGTTTTGTCCATCCACAGCGTGGCCGCGCTCTGATGGCGCTTTTTATTCAACTCGCGGGCATTCGCCAGCGCTTTATCCCAGTCAGGGGAAAGACGGGCGGTTGGCTGCTGAGGCCAGGGCTGCGCCGTCTGTGGCCTGATGTTGAGCAGCGACAGCCAGTCGTTTTTAATCAGGGTGCAGAAGTTTGCAAACTGAAAACTCAGCTCGTCCCACATCAGCGCCGGATGCCAGCCATACACACGCATTTGCCCGAAGGTTAAATGGCTTATCTCTTTTGCATCAATATGCTTCAGGTAATTAACCAGGAACGGGCGCGCCTGCGGATCCTTCATCAGGGGATTAAAAATCGAGCCCGGAAAATTATCCGCATAGATAGCGGGCGGCAGGCCTTTTGAATAAAAGCCGTCAGGCGCCAGAAGCAGCACCACTTTGCTGTTTGCGTTAAGGCTATCTTTAAAACGCGAGAGAAGTAAAAATTGCGTTTCGTCATCGACAAACGCATCGCCATAGGCCACGACGGGCTGGTGCAATTGCTTATTAAAATAATTAAATACGGCGTAATGTTCCTCTTCTGAGGTGGCGACCTCAGACGCACCAAGGAAGAAAATAGCATTCCCTTCTAGGGCATGGGAAATAGTGGCTATTTTTTCCGCCTGTTCTTTTGTCGTCCCTGCCATGGACTTGATCAGCGGCTGGAATTTAAGCGGCGGATCAAAGCTTGTCACCAGCGGGTGAAAACTCAGGACTAAAATGGCCAAAACGGCCATCAGGATATGTAAGCAAAACGTATTTTTGATTTTCATCATCAACCAGTAAGGCGCTATGACAGTAATGCGTTAAAACCCGCATTACCCGGATTTATTACCATTACAAAACACATGGCCGTCTATTTTTTTTGGCATTCTATACCACGGTGATTTAAAAGGATGAGCGTTGCTGTGTAACGGTATGTACAAGGGGGGAAGGGGGGAGGGCAGGAAAGCGTCCGGGTGACTTTTTGCGCAGTCAAACGCCTGCAGGCAAAAATAGAAAAATTCCTGCTTTACAAGGCGCTAATAGATGTTTATAGTGCGCCTCACTTTGGAAGCGTGGCCGAGCGGTTGAAGGCACCGGTCTTGAAAACCGGCGACCCGAAAGGGTTCTAGAGTTCGAATCTCTACGCTTCCGCCAAATTCGAAAACCCTGCGATAGCAATATCGCAGGGTTTTTTCGTTTTACAGCGCAATCACCAGCTCCCCGGAGTGACTCCGCGAACAGCAGAGCGCCACCTGCTGGTCAGCCGCACTTTTTTCTGCCTCCGACTGCACGCTATCCCTGTGGTCCACCACGCCGTCAATCACCGGCGTCAGGCAGGCGCCGCAGATCCCCATTTCGCAGGACAGCGGCACGTCCACGCCGTTTTCCTGTAATACCTGAGCGATGGTCTTATCCGCAGGCACCGGCCAGCGCTCGCCGGTGGAGGCAAGTTTGACCGTAAAGATCTCGCCTGCGACGCCGCTTGTGACAGGGGGAGCGGGCTGAAACGCCTCGCTGTGGATATGGGCGTCATTCCATCCCTTCGCCGCCGCCACATCGCGCGCTTTCTCCATAAACCCCGTAGGTCCGCACACCCACGCGTGCAGCCCCGCTTCAGGTGCGGGGAAATGCTCCGCCAGCGTGGTTCGTGGGGTGGTGGTATGAATAATGCAGTCACCGCACTGCGAGAGTTCGCGCGCAAACGCCGCGTTTTCCCGGTTTCTGACGTAATAGTGCAGCGTAAACGGCGTTCCGGTCGCTTTCAGCTGCAATGCCATCGCATACAGCGGCGTAATGCCAATCCCTGCTGCCAGCAGCAATACCCGCTCAGCCTGATGCAGCGGAAACAGATTGCGCGGGGCCGAGATTGAAAGCCTCTGGCCCGGACGCAGCGTTTCGTGAACGTAGCGCGACCCGCCGCGCGAGGCGGCTTCTCGCCCCACGCAGATAAGATAGCTCTCGTCGCCACATGCCCCGGTCAAAGAGTACTGGCGGACCACGCCGCAGGGCAGGTGGACATCAATGTGCGCGCCGGGTTGCCACGCCGGTAGCGCGTCGCCGTTTTCGGCCATCAGCCTGACGGCGAGGCTTTTATCCCCCTCGCGCCACAGCCCGTCAACGATCGCGTTCAGCATATTGGCCTCCGTCATACCAGGAAAAATTCGCCAAAGCCCATCTTCTTCAGTCCCCGACGGTAGGCAATCGAGCTTTTATCTGCCGGAATATGGGCTTCCAGAGTGAGATCCAGCGGCAGACTTTCCGGGCGCTGTGTTTCGACCATCAGGCGATCCTCTTCAAAAATGCGCAGGTTAAAGGCATGCACGTCCTCCACCGGAATATGCAGATCAAAGTTGCGCGCGATGGGCGCGAACATGCGGGTCACCCGTGACGAGACGGGCGAGGCGGCGTTCATAATCACCAGCCGCGATTCACCCGGAAAATGAATCGTCAGGGTGGCGGTAAACGGCAGATGCATTTCAAAATGGCGCAGCCACTGGAACCCTTCTGGCGCCTGCACGGGTGAACTGGCGGGATAGTTGCTCACGGAACTCCAGTAATCGGCCACGAAACCGAATGGCGTCTCCTGCGGCTGATAGATAGGGACAAGCTGATTATTGGGATCGGCAAAGGTATCGGTATGGATCCATGCAAAGTGGGCAACATCCAGAAACCCTTCCACCTGGCGCCCGGCGAAGCCGTTCACCTCAAACGCCGGGCAGTTGATCTGCTGAAATCCGTCGTCGCTCCAGTGCGGCATGGTGGGCAGCGGCACGGGATTGTCCGGGTCAAACGCCAGGCAGGTCCAGATCAGGCCGAAGCGCTCTTCCACCGCGTAGTTAATCAGGTTCAGCTTCGCCGGAACGGGCTGGTCGGGGCTGGACGGAATGCGGTTGCAGCGGCCGTCTTCACCAAAGCGTAAGCCGTGGTAGGGGCAAATAATCCCGTGATCGTCGTGAAAGCCGAGCGTCAGCGGCACGCCGCGGTGCGGACACACGTCCCGGGCAACCACGACCTGGTCGTTAATTCGGTAAATCACCAGCTGTTCATCCAGCAGGGTGGCCTTGACGGGGGCCGGGCCGACGTCGCAGGCGCGCGCAACCGGATGCCAGCATTTCGCCAGGCGCAGCCAGTCCTCTGGCTCAAACGTGCAGTGGGCGGGTGGTGTCGGTTCTCTTTTCATCGTTGTCCCTCTTGTTCAGCCTAACGGGCCGCCCTGAATGGTCTCGCACAGACCGTTGATAATGCGTTCCCCGGTCTCCTCTTTGAGTTCCTGATACCAGGCCTGCGTCAACGCCATATCTTTCCCGTGGGTGACGTCGCAGCGTTTACGCGCTTTCAGCACCAGGTCGCGCACCCGGTCGCAGCGCAGGGCTTCGTACTGCCGCAGCGCCAGCGTAATGTTGTGGTTTTCACGCAGGCATTCGCCCAGCACCACGGCGTCCTCCATGGCCGCGCAGCCGCCCTGGCCGATATCCGGCGTGGTGCTGTGCCCGGCATCGCCGAGCAGCGCGACGTTGCCGCGTACCAGGCTGTCGAACGGCTCGATGTCATGGATTTCAATGCGGTTGGTGGTATCGGGATCCAGCGCGGCGATAAGCTTCTGTACCGGCGGCGCCCAGCCGCGGAAGTAGCCCGTGAGATCGGCGCGCAGGGTGGTGCGATCCTCCGCCAGGCCCGCGGGCAGCGGCACGTCAAAAAAGAAATAGAAGCGTCCGTTGGAGACGGGCATCAGCGACACGCGTTTACCCTCGCCAACGAAGGTGGTCCACTGGTGCGCCGGGGCAATCTCTTCGTCAATCTTCACCAGCCCGTTCCAGTTCACGTATCCGGCGTAGCGGCGCTCCGGGGTATAGCCCAGCACGTACGGACGAACCGCCGAGTGGCTGCCGTCGGCGGCAATCAGAAAATCGCCTGTTGCCGTGGTGCCATCGGTAAAGGTCACGCTTACGCCCGCGTCGTCTTCATGAACGTGTTCCACGCGCTTGCCGAACTGCACCTTGTCGCGCCCCCAGAAGTCCAGCATTTCCCGCTGAAGCTCGGCGCGCGAGACGGGGCAGGGACGCCCTCCGGTACGCTCAACCAGCGGGGCAAGGCTAAAGCGGGTCAGGGTGTCGCCGCGCCGGTAATCCTTGTAGGCCATAAAACGCATCGGACCGCCGTAGGTTTCGATGATGTCGCCCATGCCGAGGTGCTGCATACACTTCACGCCGTTAGGCCAGATGGAGATGGCCGCCCCGACGGGCCGGATCTCTTTTACGGCTTCGAACACGGTACAGTCGATGCCCGCTTTCTTTAGCGCGACGGCAGCGCTCAGGCCGCCAATACCCGCGCCAATGACGATTGCTTTCATGCTTCTCTCCTTTTGCAGGGTGTAAAAACATTCAGCAATTTGCGTACCAGGCTGCAGAGTGGCGAAAACGGCGTTGTGGGAGGTGAGTTTGCACTGCTAAGGTGCGCAAACACGGTGAATATGCCTTTTTATGAATCAATAATTTCCTGTCCAGCCATACAGAATCGACTGTTTCACATCGGCGACAAGAGTGGCGTGGTTTGTGCAACAACCCGGAGGAGGACAATAAAGGAGACACTATGATCGCACTGAACGACTTCAATCATCTTCCTGAGAAAGAGGCTCTCGCGCTGCTCACCCCCTGCGTGGCGCTCCCCGGCTGGGCTGAGGCGCTGGTTTACGGTCGGCCTTACCCGAGCCGGAGTGAATTGACGATCGCGGTGCAGGCGCTGATGCTGCGCTGGGACGAGGCGGCATTAACGCAAGCCCTGAACGCCCATCCGCGCATTGGGGAAAAGCCCGCGGGTTCAGCGGCGGAGGCGGCGCTGTCGCGCCAGGAGCAGGGCGCGGTGAATGACCGGGACGCGGCGCTTGCGCAGGCGCTGCGTGAAGGCAATGCCCGCTACGAAGCCCGCTTTGGGCGCGTATTTCTGATCCGCGCGAAGGGCCGCAGCGGCGAGGAGATATTACAGGCCCTGCGCGCGCGGCTGGAAAACAGCGACGTGCAGGAAGTTCAGGCGGCGCTGGAACAGCTGCGGGAAATTACGCTGCTGCGGCTGGAAGGAGTGATTAGCGAATGAGCACGCTCAGCACCCATATTCTCGATATTTCAACGGGCAAACCCGCAGCGGGCGTGACGGTTCATCTCGAACGGGAGGGCGAAATCATGGCGACGGGCGTGACCAACGCTAATGGTCGCATCACCGAATTTGTCCCTTTCCTGCCCGCAGGCCGCTATCGGCTGGTGGCGGAGATCGGGGCGTGGTTTAGCGCAACCGGCCGGGAGACGATCTATCCCTGCGCGCAAATTGATTTTGTGACGGGAGAAGCGGCAGACGAGCATTTCCATCTGCCGTTTGTGATTGCCCCCGGCGGGTGGTCAACCTACCGGGGCAGCTGACCATACCCGCTCGCCGTTGACCCAGGTCTCGCTGATGTTGCGCTCGTCGCCCAGGGTCATCAGCACAAAAAGCTGCTCGTAGATATCCTGACAGCGGCGATTGCGCAGGCGCTGCAGCGGCGTGACGTTGGGGTCGATAACTACGAAATCCGCCTCTTTGCCTGCCGCGAAGTTGCCAATCTTATCGTCCAGCCTGAGGGCGTGCGCGCCGCCCAGCGTGGCGTGGTAAAAGGCCTCGCTGGCACGCAGGCGGTAGCTCTGAAGCTGGCCGACCTTGTAGGCTTCTCCCAGGGTGCGCAGCATGCTGAAGGTCGTCCCCGCGCCGACGTCGGTGCCGATGCCCATCCGCACCCTGTGCTGCCAGCAGGCGGGCAGGCGAAACAGCCCGCTGCCGAGAAACAGGTTTGAGGTGGGGCAAAACGCCACCGCCGAACCGGTGTCGTGCAGGCACTGCCACTCGCTGTGGTGCAGATGAATCGCGTGGGCAAACACGCTGCGCTCGCCGGTCAGGCCGTAGTGGTGATATACGTCCAGATAGCGCTCGTGCTCCGGCCAGAGATCGTTCACCCAGGCCACTTCGTTGGGGTTTTCGCTGAGATGGGTCTGCAGCCAGGTATCCGGAAACTCCTCTCTGAGCAGGCTGACCGCGGCGAGCAGCTCGGGTGAGGACGTTGGGGCAAAGCGTGGCGTAATGGCATACCCCAGCCGACCCCGTTGATGCCAGCGCTGGATCAGCTCCCGCGTCTGCCGGTAGCTCTGCTTTGCATCTTCGCTCAGGTAGTCCGGCGCGTGCCGGTCCATCATTACCTTTCCGGCGATAAGGCGCATGTTCAGGCGCAAGGCTTCGGTAAACAGCGCTTCTACCGATTGCGGATGCAGCGTGCAAAACACCAGCGCGGTGGTGGTGCCGTTGCTCACCAGTTGGTTAATGAAAAATTCGGCGATCTCTTTCGCGTAGGCTTCATCGGCAAACTGGCTCTCCACCGGGAAGGTGTAGGTGGTCAGCCACTCCAGCAGCTGTTCGCCAAAGGCGCCGATCATCTCCGTTTGCGGGTAATGAACGTGGGTGTCGACAAAACCTGGCAGCAGCAGCCTGCCGCGCAGGTCGGTATAGCCTTTGTAAGGGTCAAGATACTGCTCGCCCTCCTGCCACGGCATCTGCGCCAGAATTTTTCCGTTCTGGATAAACAGTAGCCCGTCCTCAAGGTAGCGGGCGTGTTGGGCAATCGCGTCTGCGCTGTCGCAGACCTGGGCGATATCGAAAAATGCACCGCGTATCGCAGTCTGGTATTCCATCGTGGGTCCTGCCTTAGTGTTTGCGTAGCGGGGTGAAAAAGCTCAGCAAGAACGGTGCCAGAATGAACGGGCCGCAGATAAACTGCGGCCGGAGGGAGAGGTTACTCTTTTTGCGTCGCCACGCGGGAGCTGAACGAGGCCGCGCCTGCCGTCTCGCGCTCTTCCCGCGCCAGCCAGCGGTAGGTCACGCCGCCGAGGAAGACGCCGATAAACCAGCTGAAGTTTGCCACTTCATGCAGGGCCGGGATAAAGCCAATCACCAGACCTACGGCAACGGATGGGATCAGCGCGCCAATGGCCTTCGGGTTAAAGCCGTTGCGGTACCAGTATTTGCCCTTTGGCGTGTCGTCGAACAGATCGTCTACCGACACCTTGCCGCGCTTAATCAGGTAGAAATCGGCAATCAGAATGCCGAACAGCGGGCCGATAAACGCTCCGAGCACGTCCAGGGTGTAATGGATGAGCTCCGGCGAGTTGAACAGGTTCCACGGGGTGAGCAGGATCGAGCCGACGGCGGCAATCATCCCTCCGGTGCGGAAGCTGATCTTCTGCGGCGAGCAGTTAGAGAAGTCAAACGCCGGTGAGACAAAGTTCGCGACGATGTTGATCCCAATGGTGGCGGTGATCATCGTCAGCAGGCCAATCGCCACGGCTAGATCGTTACCTACGCGGCTGACGGTTTCGATCGGGTCGGTGATCATGCGGCCAAACAGCGACTGGGTACCGGAGACAATCACCACGGTGACGATGGAGAACAGCAGGAAGTTAAACGGCAGCCCCCAGCGGTTGCCGCGGCGGATCTCACCCATGCTTTTGCCGTAGCGGGAGAAGTCGCCAAAGTTGAGCAGCGGGCCGGAGAAGTAGGAGACCACCAGCGCGGTCGCGGTGATCATCTGCCAGGTTTGCTCGCCCGCGCTCAGGGATTTGCTGGCGAGGGTAAAGGAGATCCCGTCGAAACCGGTCTTGTATACAATCCAGCCCGCGAGGGCCAGCATTACCACGTAGACCGCCGGACCGGCGATATCAATAAAGCGCTTAATGGCGCTCATGCCGTGCCAGAAGACCATCGCCTGCAGGACCCACATGATGGCAAAGCAGATCCAGCCCAGCGGCGACAGCCCCAGGAAGGCACCGGTGGTAAGGCTCGCCAGTGAAGGCCAGAACTTCAGCACCACCAGCATCAGCGCGTTGGCGGCAAGCCAGGTCTGGATGCCGTACCACGCAAAGGCGATAAGCCCGCGGATCACCGCCGGAATATTGGCCCCGAAGACGCCAAACGCCTGACGGCTGATCACCGCATAGGGCACGCCCGCCATCTGGCTCGGTTTGGCCACCAGGTTGGCGCACAGCTGCACAATGCAGATCCCCACCAGCAGGCAGAGCAGCACCTGCCAGCTTGCCAGCCCGAGCGTAAAGAAGCTCGCGGCAACAACGTAACCTCCCATGCTGTGAACGTCGGACATCCAGAACGAAAAGATGTTGTACCAGCTCCAGTTCTGGTCACGCGTCGGTGCCAGATCCTCATTGCAAAGACGTGGGCTGTAAACCGTACCGGAATCAGCGGCCGTACTCTGCTGTGCGTTTTGACTGTTTGGCATGAAACCTGCTCCTGTGAATGAAAACCCGTTGAGTGGGAGTGCAAACGGTGTTGCAGGATCCAGGCCAAAATAATAAATCTTGTATGCAATATTTTATTTTTATGTATACGATTCGATAACGGAAAGTAAAATTCGGAGTGGAGAATGAACAACATAAACGCCCTGCAGACCGCGCCAGACCTGCATGACAAAGACGAAACCATCTTCCAGGCGCTGATGACCGCGATTGTGGAACATCAGCTGCTGCCGGGGAGCAAATTGCCGGAAGAGGCGCTGGCCGAGGTGTTTGGCGTGAGCCGCACGGGCATCCGCAAGGTGCTTCAACGACTCGCCGCTGTGCAAATGGTCACCCTGACGCCCAAACGTGGTGCACACGTCGCCAGCCCGACGGTGGAAGAGGCGCGGCACATCTTCCGCACCCGCGCGCTGCTGGAGGTCGCTAACCTGCCGGACGTGCTGGCGCACTGTCAGCCGCCGCACCTTGCCGCGCTGGAGGCCATTATTCGCCAGGAGCAGCAGGCGCACGAGGCGTACGACGGCCCGGCGGCAATCCGACATTCCGCCAGTTTCCACATACAACTGCAGGCCATCTCCGGTAACCAGGTGCTGACGGAGATAGTGACAAGCCTGAGCCAGCGCTCCTCGCTGGTGATTGCTACCTGGGGCGCGCCGTGGCGTCAGGGCTGCCGCTGCAACGATCACGAACAGCTGGTGGATCTGCTGCGCCAGAAGGCGCTTGAGCCATTAAGCGATGCCCTCATGCACCATTTTGAACACATCGTTTCCAGCCTCTGCTTCGAGCGGGCGGGCGAGTGCCTGCCTGATTTTGCCCGGCTGTTTGCCGGCCACAAGGAGTCGTAATGTCTGTCTGTATACAAGTGATCAACCCCAACACCAGCCTCGCCATGACGGAAACCATCGGCGCGGCGGCCCGCGCGGTGGCGGCACCGGGAACGGAGATCCTCGCGGTCTGTCCGGGCGCGGGCGTGCCGTCTATAGAAGGCCACTTTGATGAGGCCATCGCCGCCGTTGGTGTCCTGGAACAGATCAAAAAAGGCAGGGAGCAGGGCGTGGACGGTCACGTGATTGCCTGCTTTGGCGATCCGGGCCTGCTGGCGGCGCGCGAGCTGGCGCAGGGGCCGGTTATCGGCATTGCCGAAGCCGCTATGCATATGGCGACGCTGGTGGCGACGCGCTTTTCGGTGGTCACCACGCTGCCGCGCACGCTGATTATTGCCCGCCATCTTCTGCACCAGTATGGCTTTCAGGACCACTGCGCGGCGCTACACGCCATCGACCTTCCGGTGCTGGCGCTGGAGGACGGCAGCGGTCTGGCGCAGGAGAAGGTGCGCGCGCGCTGTATACAGGCGCTGAAAGAGGATGGCTGCGGCGCCATCGTGCTCGGCTGCGGCGGCATGGCGACGCTGGCGCAGGAGCTGACCCGCGAGCTGCGCGTGCCGGTGATCGACGGCGTCAGCGCGGCGGTGAAGATGGTGGAGTCGCTGGTGGCGCTGGGGCTGTCGACCAGCAAGCATGGGGATCTGGCCTTCCCGGAGAGCAAACCGTTAAGCGGGCATTTTCAGGTATTGAATCCATTTTAACTTTTGGGGGTGGTATGGGGCTTTTCGAACAGGATTATCCGCGGGATCTGCGCGGCTACGCGGGCAACCCGCCGCACGCGCGGTGGCCGAATGAGGCGCGTATCGCGGTGCAGTTTGTGCTCAATTATGAAGAAGGGGCGGAAAACCACGTTCTGCACGGCGATGCCGGGTCCGAGCAGTTCCTGTCGGACATCATCGGCGCGGCCAGCTATCCGGACAAACATATGTCGATGGACTCCCTTTACGAATACGGCAGTCGCGCCGGGTTCTGGCGGATCCACAATGAATTTCAAAAACGCGGCCTGCCGCTGACGGTCTTTGGCGTGGCGATGGCGCTGGCGCGTCACCCGGAGATTGTTGAGGCGATCAAGGCCGCGGATTACGACGTGGTCAGCCACGGCTGGCGCTGGATCCACTATCAGAATATGGACATCAGCCAGGAGCGCGAACATCTGCACAAGGCGGTGCACGTTCTGACCGACCTGTTCGGCAAGCCGCCGACGGGCTGGTACACCGGGCGCGACAGCCCCAACACCCGCCAGCTGGTGGTGGAGCACGGCGGCTTTGACTACGACAGCGACTACTACGGCGATGATTTGCCCTTCTGGACGGAAGTGGCCTGCGGCGACGGCACCCGCAAACCGCACCTGATCGTGCCCTATACGCTGGATGCGAACGACATGCGCTTTGCGACCGCGCAGGGGTTTAACACCGCCGAGCAGTTTTATACGTACCTGAAGGACAGCTTTGACGTGCTGTACGAGGAGGGGGAGAGCGCGCCAAAGATGATGTCCATCGGCATGCACTGCCGCCTGCTGGGAAGGCCGGGACGTTTTCGCGCGCTGCAACGGTTTCTGGATTACGTGCAGCAGCACGATCGGGTGTGGGTCTGTACCCGCCAGCAGATTGCTGACCACTGGCGGGAAGTGCATCCGTTTCAGAAGTAATTGTGCGATGTTTTGCCGGGTGGCGGTTGCGCCTTACCCGGTCTATACCATCAAACTCACCTGCGCCGCAACAATGCGCCACCCGTAGGCAAACCTTACCCACGTCTGCTGCTGGCGGCCAATCCGCTCCGTACCTTCACGGGTAAACTCGGTGCTGCACACGGCATAATCCTCCCCGAAGGTGGTAATCACGGTGTGGCGCAGCGTCCGCTGAAGCCCGGCAGACGGGCGCGCCGCCCTAAAGGCGCGGATTTCATCGATCCCGTACAGGTTTTCACCCGCCCCCAGACGCACCGTGTTTTTGTCGTGCCAGAACAGCTCGTCCAGCACGGCAATGTTGTTACTCACCAGCGCGTCTTCATAGCGATAAAACGAGGCGGTCACCTCGGCAACCACCCACGGCAGGTTAATGTCATCGTGATTGATCATGCTGCAACCTCCGCCGGGTGGGCATCGGTGATGCCGCTCTCTTCCAGCACGCGCGCGACGCGCAGGCAGGCCTGCTCGTTAAACGGCGCGGCAATCAGCTGCAGGCCAATCGGCGCGCCATGTGCGGTGCGCAGCGGAACGGTGGTCACGGGCAGGCCCAAAAATGAAATCGGCTGGGTCAGCATCCCCATGCTGGCGCGGATGGGGAGCGGCTGACCGTTAATCTCCATGGTTTGCTCGCCGATCCGCGTGGCGCTGCGCGGCGTCGCGGGGGCGATCAGCACGTCGGCCTGGGCAAACAGTGCGTGAAACGCCTGCCGCGCCTGCGCGCGGAACCGCTGGGCCTGAATATACCAGGCGGAGGGGATCATCGCGCCTGCCAGCAGTCGCTCGCGGGAGTGCGGCTCAAAGCGCTCGGGCTCGCGGCGAAGTGCGGGCAGGTACTGATTTCCCCCTTCGGAGGCGCTGATGATAAACGCCGCGGAGCGCGCCAGCTCGGCGTCCGGAAACTGCAGCTCATCCTGCACGTCGAGCGCCTTCGCCACCCGCGCCACGGCGTCTCTGGCCTGTGCGTCGCACCAGGTAGTGAAGTAGCCGCCGAGCACCGCGCAGCGCAGGCCGTCAAGCCCGCGGTCTAGCAGGGGGCGCGTCTGCTCGCGTGAGCTCTCTGCCTGAAAACGGTCGCTGCTGTCCCGCCCCTGAAGCGCGTCGTACACGGACGCCAGGTCGCACACGCGGCGGGCGAAGGGGCCGATATGATCCAGGCTCGCGACAAACGGATGGCTGCCGGATCGTGACAGGCGGCCAAAGGTGGGCTTGAGGCCATAGATGCCGCACAGGGAGGCCGGAACGCGAATCGACCCGTTGGTGTCGGTGCCGAGCGAAAAGTGCACCAGCCCGGCGGCCACGGCGGCGGCTGAACCGCCAGAGGACCCGCCCGCAATGCGCGTCAGGTCGTGCGGGTTACGCGTCGCGCCGTAGTGGCTGTTCTCGGTGGTAAAGCCGTAGGCGTAGGCGTCCATATTCACCATCCCGGACAGCAGTCCGCCCGCGCTGCGCAGCTGGCGCACGGCGAAGCTGTCAGCGGCCGCAGCGGGACGCTGGCTGAACAGCTCGGCGCCCGCGAGGGTGCTGTGTCCGGCAACGTCGAACAGGTTTTTCACCGCGTAGGGCACGCCCGCCAGCGGCGGCAGGGGGCGCTTTTCGCGGCGCAGGGTGTCGATGTTCTCGGCCTCGGCGAGCATGCGTGCTTCCGTCACGGTGGTCCAGGCATTGATCTGCGGATTAACGCGCCCAATCGCCTCCAGCGTCTGGCGGGCAATCTCATGGGCGCTCAGCTCGCCCGCGCTCAGCGCCTGTTGAATGTCGCTGATACTCATCTCGTGTAGCGTCATGCTTTATACACTCCTGCGATCTCCAGACGGTCGTCGAGCGGCAGCGCCATCAGCGGGGCGGCCATGCTGGCAATGCGGCTGAACTGCAGCTGCAGCTCGGCGCGCCGGGCGTCATCCAGCGTCACGCCGAGTACGGATTCCATCTGCGCAAGATACGCCTGCCAGTCGGGCTGATGTGTCGTCATTTTTTTCTCCTCAGAATCCGGCGGCCGCGCCGTTGCTGCGCGGGTCAAATGCCCCTTCGAACAGCCCGTTGGGGTGGCGGACAATCGCGCCCGCGTGGCCCATCGCTTCACTGAAGTCAGGGAATATTTCTACCTCATGTCCGAGTACCTGAAGCCGTGAGACCGTCTCTGCGGTAAAGCGTCCTTCCAGCTTTAACGTGTCTGAGGTTTGTCCCCAGGTGCGCCCCAGCAGCCAGCGCGGGCGGGAAATGCTTTCCTGCAAGGGCACGCCCTGAACCACGTAGCGGGTAAAGAGCGCGGCCTGGGTTTGCGGCTGTCCGTCACCGCCCATCGATCCGTAGACCATTACGCGCCCGTCTTTAAGACGCGCCGCCGCCGGGTTCAGGGTATGGAAAGGCTGTTTGCCCGGCGCGAGGGCCAGAAGATGAGCGGGGTCGAGGCTGAACGACGCCCCCCGGTTCTGCCAGACGATGCCGGTATCGGGCAGCACCACGCCGCTGCCGAACTCGTGATAAATACTCTGGATAAACGACACGGCAAGCCCGCTGTTATCCATCACCCCCATCCACACCGTATCGCCGGGCCCTTTTCCGGTTCCCCACGGCGCGGCGTGGCCGTCGTCAACCCTGTCGGCAAGCGCCAGCAGGGCGGCGGGATCCAGCAGTTTCTGAATCTCGGTTTTCAGTTCACGCGGGTCGGTAATGTGGGCATCGCGCAGGCCAAAGGCCAGCTTGGTGGCTTCAACGATGCGGTGAATGGTGTCCGCGTCGTCGGCCTCCGCCATATTCAGGCGGTCGGTGATGCCGAGTATCGCCAGCGAGACCAGCCCCTGCGTCGGCGGTGCGTGGTTAAAGATCTCCCCCTGCTGATGCTGCAGCTTCAGCGGCGCGGTGCGCCGGGCAACGTGCGCGTTAAGATCGGCCAGCGTCACGGGCATGCCCAGCGTCTCCATGCCGTGCGCCAGCACGTTCGCCAGCGGGCCGCGATAAAAGCTGTCCAGACCGTCCTCTACGAGGCGCGTCAGGGTTGAGGCCATGGCGGGCTGGTAAAAACGGCTCCCGACCTGGGGCGGCTTACCGTTCACCAGCCACGTTTCCGCGAAGCCGGGGATGGCCTTAAGCTCGTCGAATTTACTGGCCGTGGCATGGGCCTGTGAGGCCGTGACCGGGGTGCCGTGCTGCGCATAGTCAATGGCGTCGGCCAGCAGGCGGGCCAGCGGCAGCGACTTGCCGGTCATCTCGCGGGAGACTTTCAGCGCCTCGTCCCAGCCGCTCACCGTGCCGGCGACGGTCAGCGCCGCCTGCGGCCCGCGATGGGGAATGTGCGTGTGCCCGTCGTAGGCGGCAAGCGTCGCGCGCGATCCCGCCGCGCCGCTGGCGTCAATGGCGATGGGGTCGCCTTCTGGCGGCACGATAAGCCAGAAGCCATCGCCGCCCAGCCCGTTCATGTGGGGGTAAACCACGGCGATGGTGGCCGCCGCCGCGACCATCGCTTCAATCGCGCTGCCGCCTTCGCGCAGCACCGCCAGCGCGCTCTGGCTGGCAAGATGGTGGGGCGCAACGGCCATGCCGTGCGTGGAGACGTTGCTTTGCATGAGAAGTCCTCGTGACACTGAAAGTCACAAGGCGCTGCAAAAGCTGTTCCAGTTCTGAAAGAAAAGTTTCAATAAACTGGCACGTATAATGAATACGTATAAAGAAAGGTATAATGTGATGAAACAAAAGTTACAGAGGCGCTATGGAACAACTGGATGAACGTCTGAAAGCACAATACCCGTCGCTGTCGCCGCAGGAGCAGCGGGTGGCAGACTTTATATTCGACCATTTTGACGACCTCATTAGCTACAACAGCGCCGAGCTGGCGCAGCTGAGCGGGGTGTCGAAAGCCACGGTCAGCCGCCTGTTTAAGCGTCTGGGCTATGAGAAATATAAGGATATGCGCGACGAGCTGCGCACCCTGCGCCAGAGCGGGATGCCGCTCACCGATAATCGCGATGCGGTGCAGGGCAACACGCTGCTGGCGCGCCACTACAAGCAGGAGATGGCGAACCTGACCCAGTGGGTCAATGCCCTTGACGCGCAGCAGTTTGCCGACGCCATGGCCTGCATGGTCAAGGCGCGGCGCATTGTGATTATCGGCATGCGTAACGCCTATCCGGCGGCGCTCCACCTGCGCCAGCAACTGCTGCAGGCGCGCGGTCATGTGCTGGTCCTGCCGCAGCCGGGCCAGAGCCTGAGCGAGGAGCTGGTGGACCTAACGCCGGACGATCTGGTGGTGATGATGGCCTTCCGCCGCCGCCCGCGCATCATTCGTCCGCTGATGCAGCAGCTTCAGAGTAGCGGTATTCCGGTGCTGCTGATGTGCGAGCCGCAGGCCCACAGCCTGTTTCCGCTGGCGAGCTGGCAGCTCTGCGCCCCGCTGGACAGCGTCTCCGCCTATGACAGCTATTCCTCGGTCAACAGCCTGATCAACCTGCTGGCGAACGCCTTCCTGCATGACATTCTCGATAAAGGCCGTCCGCGCATTCACGAGATTGCCTCCCTCTACCAGCAGCTGGACGAACTCGAACAACGATAATGGGGCATCAGACTGGTGCTTTGCATTGAAATGGTGCAATTGAACGGGGCGAAAATAGAGAGTATTTTCGCCCCGTCCGCGTTTTATCAGGCTTTAAGAGAAAATTCCCCGCTTCGCCTTATCTGGCACATTAGTTGCAAAATCACATTCAAAGAATCTTTTGTTTCATGTTAACGTTACGGGGAAGCACCATGAAAAAACTGTTAATTGCACTGGCCGGGGCCGCCTGTCTCTTCACTCAGCTGCCCGCAAAAGCTGACCAGCTTCAGGATATCGAGAAGCGCGGCACCATTCGCATTGCCGTTCCGCAGGACTTCCCGCCGTTTGGCTCGGTGGGGACGGATCTGCAGCCGCAGGGCTACGACATCGATATGGCGCGCTATCTGGCGAAACAGATGAAGCTCAAGCTGCAGCTGGTGCCGGTGACCAGCGCCAACCGCGTGCCGTACCTGCAAACCGATAAGGTGGACCTGGTCATTTCCAGCCTCGGTAAAAACCCGGAGCGCGAGAAGGTAATCGACTTCAGCCGCGCCTACGCGCCGTTCTTCCTCGGCGTGTTTGGTCCGAAAGGGGCCGAGCTGAAGGACGCCGCCGCGCTGAGCGGAAAAACCATCGGCGTGACGCGCGGGGCGGTGGAGGACATGGTGCTGACCGGCCTGGCACCGAAAGACGCCAACGTGAAACGCTACGAAGACAACAACACCACGCTCTCGGCCTACCTCTCCGGCCAGGTGCAGTACGTGGCGACCGGCAACCTCGTGGTGGCGGCCATTTCGCGCCAGAACGCGGACAAAGCCCCGGTGCCGAGCTTTATGCTGAAAGACTCACCGTGCTTTATCGGCCTGAAGAAGAACGAACCGGCCCTGAAGGCAAAAGTGGATGCGCTGATTGAGCAGGGCATCAAGGACGGCACGCTGAACGGCCTGTCCGAGCAATGGCTGAAGGCCCCGCTGCCGGCAAACCTTGGCGCCTGAGCCGATGACGGAGCAACTTGATTTTTCAGCCCTCTGGCCGCACTGGCCGGAGCTGCTGGCGGGATTGTGGGTCACCATTCAGCTGACGGTAATGGCAACCGTCGGCGGGCTGGCAATCGGGATTTTCGGCGCGGCGATCCGCAGCGGACGCACCACCTGGTACAGCCGGATCTGGGGCGGCTACGTGGAGATCATCCGCAACACGCCGTTTGTGGTGCAGCTGTTTTTCATCGTCTTCGGCCTGCCGAATCTTGGCCTGAAGATGACGGCGGGGGAGGCGGCGCTGCTGGCAATGGTAGTGAACCTGGGCGCGTACAGCACCGAAATTATCCGCGCGGGCATTCAGGTCACGCCGAAAGGACAGTGGGAGGCCGGGCGCGTGCTGGGGCTGACCCGTCTGCAGACGTTTATTCGCGTGGTGCTGCCGCCCGCGCTGCAGCGCATTTATCCGGCGCTGGTGAGCCAGTGCATCATCGTGATGCTCGGCTCGTCGGTGGTGTCGCAGGTCTCGTATGAAGAGCTGACCTTCGCCGCTAACCTGATCCAGTCCAGAACGTTTTTGAGCTTTGAGGTCTATCTGGTGACAACCGGGATTTACTTAGCGCTGTCGATTACCCTGCGCCAGCTGATGATGGCGGCAGGACGCAAATGGCTGGGGGTGCAGGCATGATGACCACCTTTACCGACTGGGACATTATTCGCAACCTGCTGCTGGCCGGACGCTGGACGGTACTGCTGTCGCTGGTGGCGTTTGTCGGCGGGGCGGTGGTAACGCTGCCGCTCCTGCTGCTGCGCCTGACGGGCGGGCGCACGGTGAAGCGCATTATCCGCGGCTATATCGAGCTGTTTCAGGGCACCCCGCTGCTGATGCAGCTGTTCCTGGCCTTCTTCGGCGTGGCGCTGTTCGGCATCGACGTTTCGCCGTGGACCGCCGCCTCGCTGGCGTTAACCTTCTACACCAGCGCATTTCTGCTCGATATCTGGTACGGCAGCATTCGCGCCCTGCCGAAGGGGCAGTGGGAAGCCTCGCGCTGCCTGGGCCTGACCTTCGGCCAGACCCTGTTTCGCGTGGTGGCGCCGCAGGCGCTGCGCATCGGCATCGCCCCGACGGTGGGCTTTGCGGTGCAGGTGATCAAAGGCACCGCGCTGGCGTCGATTATCGGCTTCATCGAGCTGACCAAGGCCGGCACCATGCTGACCAACGTGACCTATCAGCCGTTTAAGGTCTTTGCGCTGGTGGCGCTGGGCTACTTTATTATGTGTTATCCGCTGTCGCGCTACAGCCGCTATCTGGAGACCAAATTCAATGCCTCTCATCACCATTAATCAGGTGCAGAAGTACTACGGCGATAACCACGTGCTCAAGGGCGTCGATCTGGATATCGATATGGGCCAGGTGATCTCCATTATCGGGCGCAGCGGATCGGGCAAAAGCACGCTGCTGCGCTGCATCAACGGCCTGGAAGGCTATCAGGACGGAAGCATCAAGCTGGGCGGCATGACCATTACCGACCGGGATTCTCAGGCGCGCGAAATCAGCCGCTCGGTGGGGATGGTGTTCCAGAGCTTCAACCTGTTCCCGCACATGACGGCGCTGGAGAACGTGATGCTCGCCCCGCGTCGGGTGCTGAAGAAAAGCGCCGCCGAATGCCGCGAACTGGCGCAGCGCATGCTGGAGAAAGTGGGGCTTGGCGATCGTCTGGATTACTACCCGTCGAGCCTCTCCGGCGGCCAGCAGCAGCGCGTGGCGATTGCCCGCGCGCTGGCGATGTCGCCTAAAGTTTTACTCTGTGACGAGATCACCTCCGCGCTCGACCCGGAGCTGGTGGGCGAAGTGCTCAAGGTGCTGGAGCAGCTGGCGGCCGAGGGGATGACCCTGATTCTCGTGACCCATGAAATGAATTTTGCCCGCGAAGTGGGCGACCGCGTGGTGTTTATGCACCAGGGGAAAGTCTGGGAGCAGGGCGACAGCAAAACGCTGTTCGCCAACCCGCAGACCACGGAACTGAAGCAGTTCATCTCCTCCGTGCGCGGCCTCAACTGATAAGGACTGAACAATGGATATCGCACGCTTTCCGCAAATCAACCCGCCCCAGCGCCTGCTGATGGGGCCGGGGCCGATCAACGCCGACCCCCGCGTGCTGCGCGCCATGTCGAGCCAGCTGATCGGCCAGTACGATCCGGCCATGACCCACTACATGAACGAGGTGATGGCGCTCTATCGCGGCGTGTTCCGCACCGAAAACCGCTGGACGATGCTGGTGGACGGCACCTCCCGCGCGGGAATTGAGGCCATTCTGGTCTCCGCCATCCGCCCGGGCGATGAGGTGCTGGTGCCGGTCTTTGGCCGCTTTGGCCACCTGCTGTGCGAAATTGCCCGCCGCTGCCGCGCGGAGGTGCATACCATCGAGGTGCCGTGGGGCGAGGTGTTCACCCCGGACCAGGTGGAGGATGCGATTAAGCGTATTCGTCCGCGCCTGCTGCTGACCGTGCAGGGCGACACCTCTACCACCATGCTGCAGCCCCTCGCGGAGCTGGGTGCGATCTGCCGACGCTACGACGTGCTGTTTTACACCGATGCCACCGCGTCGCTCGGCGGTAACGCGCTGGAGACCGACGCATGGGGGCTGGACGCCGTCTCGGCCGGGATGCAGAAGTGCCTCGGCGGCCCGTCGGGCACGTCGCCGATCACCCTGAGCGCGCGCATGGAGGAGGCGATCCGCCGCCGCAAATGCGTTGAGGAGGGCATTCGCACCGACGCCCACCGCGACGGCGACGAGGAGATGATCTACTCCAACTATTTCGATCTCGGCATGGTGATGGACTACTGGGGGCCGGAGCGCCTCAACCACCACACCGAAGCGACCACCGCGCTGTTTGGCGCCCGCGAGTGCGCGCGTCTGATCCTGCAGGAAGGGCTGGATAACGGCATCGCCCGCCACAGGCTGCACGGCGATGCGCTGCTGAAGGGCATTCAGGCGATGGGGCTGGAGACCTTTGGCGATCTGAAGCACAAGATGAACAACGTGCTGGGCGTGGTCATCCCGCAGGGCATCAACGGCGACCAGGTGCGTAAGCTGATGCTGGAGGATTTCGGGATTGAAATCGGCACCTCGTTTGGCCCGCTGCACGGCAAGGTGTGGCGCATCGGCACCATGGGCTACAACGCGCGCAAGGACTGCGTGATGACCACCCTGAGCGCGCTGGAGTCGGTGCTGAACTACCTGAAATTCACCACCACGCAGGGCGCGGCGATGCAGGCCGCGTGGGACCACTATCGCCGCGAGACGCCGCAATGAGCCCGGCGGCAGAACGGGTGATGGCCCGCGCCGACGCGCTGGCCGCCATCAGCGAAACCCCGGATGCGCTGACCCGGGTCTATCTCTCGGTGCAGCATCAGCAGGCCAACCAGCTGGTGGGGCAGTGGATGAGCCAGGCGGGCATGACCGTCTGGCAGGACAGCGTGGGCAACATCTGTGGACGCTATGAGGGGGCGCAGGAAGGGACGCAGGCGGTGCTGCTTGGATCGCATCTGGATACCGTGCGCAACGCGGGACGCTACGACGGCATGCTCGGGGTGCTCACGGCCATTGAAGTGGTGGACAGCCTGCATCAGCAGGGGGTGCATCTGGCGCAGGCCATCGAGATTGTCGGCTTTTGCGATGAAGAGGGCACCCGCTTCGGCATTACGCTGTTAGGCAGCCGGGGGCTGACGGGCACCTGGCCGCAGGGCTGGCTGGAAAAAACCGACGCCAGCGGCATCAGCGTGGCGCAGGCGATGACCCTGGCGGGGCTCGATCCTGCCCGCGTGTCGCATGCCGCAAGGCGTCAGGAAGATTTCAGCGCCTATCTCGAGCTGCATATTGAGCAGGGGCCGTGCCTTGAGCAGGAGGCGCTCGCGCTTGGCGTGGTGGAAGCCATTAACGGCGCCCGTCGCCTGAACTGTCGCTTCACCGGCGAGGCCGGACATGCGGGAACCGTGCCGATGCTCCACCGCAGGGACGCGCTGGCCGCCGCCGCCGAGTGGATGGTTATCATTGAAAACGCTACCCGACAGCAGGGCGGCAACCTGGTGGCGACGGTCGGGGAATTGCGCTGTCTGCCGGGAGCGGTCAACGTGATCCCCGGTGAGGTTCAGCTCTCGCTCGATATTCGCGGCCCGCAGGATGCACCGCTGGACAGGTTGCTCAACGACCTGCTGGAACATGCTCGGGCGATCGCATCGCGCCGCGGGCTGGCATTTAGCGCCGAGGAGTTTTACCGCATTGCCGCCACTGCGTGCGATCTGCACCTGCAGAACGTGCTGGGGGAGGCCGTCAAATCGGTTCAGGGACGCTCGCTGTCGCTGCCCAGCGGCGCGGGCCACGATGCGATTGCTATCGCGGAACGCTGGCCGGTGGGCATGCTGTTCGTGCGCTGCAGGGGCGGAGTCAGCCACCACCCGGCGGAATCGGTGATGGCTGAGGATGTTGCGCTGGCGATTGAGACGTTTTCGCGTGCGGTGATTCAGCTGGCGGATCGCGTTACTCCAGCCCCAGCGTATACTGCGCGATCTTGAAGTAGATAATCAGCCCGGTACCGTCGATAAGCGTCGCGATAAACGGCGCGGAGACGACCGCCGGGTCAATGCCGCAGCGCTTGAGCACCATCGGGATCACTGACGACACAATCGCGCTCCAGAGCGTAATGCATACCAGCGTCAGGCTGACGATAAGCGTGATTTCCAGCCCGATACCCATCATCCAGGCGCGGATGCACCCGGCAATACCGAGCGTCACGGCAATCATCAGCGAGGTGGTCATCTCTTTGCGCAGCACGCGGCCTACGTCGCGCAGATGCACTTCACCCAGCGCCATGGCGCGCACCAGCGTGGAGGTGATCTGCGTTCCGCTGTTGCCGCCCGTGCCGATCAGCAGCGGAATAAAGAACGCCAGCGCGATGGCAGACTCCAGCGCCTCTTCGAAGTGCTGGATCACCGAGCTGGTGTAGGCTTCCGCGACAAACAGCAGCAGCAGCCATACGGAGCGTTTCTTCCACAGGCTGAAGGCGCTGGTTTCCAGATAGGGCTTCTCCAGCGGCAGCGTCGCCCCCTGAAGCTGGGCGTCTTCGGTGACGTCATCTTCCAGCAGATGGGCGATTTCGCGCTCGGTCAGGCAGCCGACGAGCTTGCCGTGGGTGACCACGGGCACCACGTCCGCGTCGCCGTGGGCCAGAAGTCCGGCGACATCGGCTCGTTCATCTTCCGGTTTCACCTGCAAAAACTGCGAAATCATCAGGCTTTTAATTGGCTGCACGGTATCTGTGACCTGCAATAATTTGCGTACCGCAATCATGCCCGCCAGGCGTCCATGGTCTTCAATAAAAATATGCGACGGAATATCATCGTCTTTTAATTTTTCGAAGAATTGCTCGCGCGCCAGCGCCACGCATAATGAAACGTCGAGAACAATAAAATCGGTATTCATATATTGCGCGACCGCGCTGTCATTGAATGCCAGGTTGTGGTTGTGAATAGCGTAAGACATAGTGAATTCCCTTTGAATAATAAAATCTCTCAGGGGCGAGCAAGACAGGGCATGTCGGAAAGGAGATCCCCACGTCCTGGGTTCAGCACTGTACACCGTATCCCGCAAGGGAAGTTATACTGACAAAGCCTTGATTCGACAGTGCCTGTTTTACCCTGTGCCGGTTCTCTCGAACCCACCAGAGCGATAACGTGTATTTGTACAGGAGCCTCGCCATAACGAGATCGTTGTAAAGCGTGAGGAATAATACGCTTGTTTAAATTTATCGCTCAGGAAATTAAATAATGTTTAAGGAAGGTTTAGGTAAATCTTATTAATAAAATGTTGAGGGTTTATTTAAGGTTATTCCTTTTAAATGGAGGATTAATTAACGAGGGAAGGAAAATGGCGTGGTTTGATAATCTGCTGAATCATTTTGCGCTTTATCCGGCACATCTGTTCGCGCTGTTATTCGTAATGGCGCTGAGCAAGTCCACGGTGCTGATCTCCTCCGTGCTGCCGCCCGCCTCGGTGATGCTGCTGGCGGGCATCGGCGTCAGCCAGGGGAGCATGCACCCGGCGCTGGCGTGGCTCGCCGTGGTGCTGGGGGCAACGGCGGGATCGGTGCTGAACTACCATATCGGCCAGCTGATGGGGCATACCCGGCTGGTCGCGCGCTTTACGGCGAAGCATGCCGCTACGTTTTTACGGGTTCAGCATCAGCTGCAAAAAAACGGTGTCATCGTACTGTTTACGTCGCGCTTTCTGGCGGTGTTGCGTTATGTCGTGCCGCTGGCGGCGGGGATGCTCAGGCTGAACGCCGTCAAAGTTTACGCCGTCAGCCTGCTTTCCGCCTGTGCATGGGCGGCGCTGTATGTCGGCGCGGTCACCGGCATCAGCGCCTTTTGAGTTACAGACTCCCCATTCCGCCGTCCACCAGCAGCTCCGTTCCTACCGTGTAGCTCGACTCGTCGGACGCCAGATAAAGCGCGGCTTTTGCCAGCTCCGTCGTCGAGCCCATTCTGCCGAGCGGCACCAGCTTGATGATCTCCGCCATCATCGCGTTAAGCGCCTCTTCGCTTAAGCCCGTCTTCGTAAACGCCGGGGTTTCCACCGGACCGGGGCTCAGGCCGTTGACGCGGATCCCGCGCGGCAGCAGCTCCGCCGACAGCGTTCGCGCCAGCGACAGCAGGGCGGCCTTGCTCGCAGCATACACGCTGCTGGTGGGCAGGCCGATGCGCGCGCTCACGGAGCCGCAGAGGATCACCGAGGACGGGTTATTCAGCAGCGGCAGCAGCGCCTGAATTAAAAAGAACGGTCCCTTCAGGTTGATGCCCATCAGGCGGTCCCACGCATCCTCCTGCCAGGCTTCCAGCGGCGCGTGCGTCACATCGCCAGCGTTGAGAAACACCGCGTCCAGGCGTGGCCAGCGGGCGGCGAGAGTTTCCGCCAGCGCTTTTTGCGACGCGATATCGCCTGCGTCGGTTGGGATCACCCAGGCCTTATCGCCCAGAATGCGCTCTGCTTCGGCGAGGGTGTCCGGGTTGCGTCCGGTCACGGCGACGCGCGCCCCTTCGGCGATAAACGCCTGCGCGGTGGCAAGACCAATGCCGCTGGTGCCGCCGGTAATCAGCGTATATTTATCGGTTAAACGACCCATGTTCTTCTCCTGAAATGTCACTGGAGAAAGCACTATAGAAACGTTAGTATCGAAAGGAAACCAGGTACCAAATGGATACTAACGAGGCAAGAGGTGTGCTATGGCAGAAATGCTGGAGGTGTGCTGCGAAAAAAAATCTGAGGCGTATACCTGCCCGATGACGCAGTTTGTCAACCTGATATCCGGTAAGTGGGCGATCCCCATTCTCTATCGCCTGATTGTGTTCAACGCGCCCGTACGCTTTGGCGATCTGCTGCGTGCCGCTGCCCCCATTACGCAGAAAGAGTTGACGAAGCAGCTCCGCCTGTTTGAGCAGCGCGGGCTGGTGACGCGGACGGTCTACCCGGAGATCCCCCCGCGCGTGGAGTATCAAATTACCGAGCTGGGATTAACCCTCCAGGATGCGCTCTCGCCGCTGGCCGCCTGGATGAGCGAGTACGGCGACCAGCTTGAGCGTTAGGCTACTGTTTAACGTAGCGCGGTGCCGGAACCCCGGTGCGCGCGCTGTTAAACAGCTCAAGGCGCGCCGCTTCGTAGCGATCCCACAGGGCGGCGTCATGCATCGGCGGAATAGTGATCTGTTCGCCCTGATCCAGACCCGCCAGTGACGCATCGACCATATCATCGGTGGTCATCACAGACCCTTCCGGCAGATCGTTCACCGTAACCCCTGAATGGCTCCAGATCTCCGTCGCCGTCGCGGCGGGCAGCACGGCCTGAATGCGCACGCTGCTATCGGCAAATTCTTCCTGCAGTCCGCGGGTAAAGCTCAGTACCCAGGCTTTGGTGGCGCTGTACAGCGCGCTGCCCGCACGGACATGGAGCGATAACACCGAGGCGATATTGATCAGCGTCCCGCGATTGTTCTGCGCCAGGCGGGGCAGGATGGCGTAGGTCAGACGCATCAGCGCCGTGGTGTTGAGGGTGTTGATGGCCTGATGCTGCGCCACATCGCCCGCGAGGAACGGGGCCATCTGCGCGGTGCCCGCGTTGTTTACCAGCGTATCGATGGCGGTATTGCGGCGCAGTTCATTTTCCACGGCGCGGATCCCGGCTTCATCGCTGAGATCGGCCACCAGTATAGTGACGGCCACGCCATAGCGCGCGCGCAGGTCGGCGGCGAGGGTTTTCAGGCGATCCTCGCGGCGGGCGACCAGGACCAGGTTAGCGCCGCGCGCGGCCAGGCGATCGGCATAGACGGCCCCGATCCCGGAAGAGGCGCCGGTAATCAGGGCGGTGGTGATTTGCGTAGTCATCGTGTGTTACCTCAAAGCAAAGTGGGTTATTTGGTTTCAATATGAAACTGAATTAACTCTCTGCTATTTGGTTTTATAATGCAACCATTTTGCCGGGCATTTTGTGCTTTTGCCGTTGGGAACGATCAGGAGGGGAGTTTAGCCACGATCTCTTCAGGCGTCAGTTCGCGCCCATCGTCGGCGATAAGCGCCAGTTTACGCAGGGGTTTGCGCTGTTCACTATCGACGAGAACGGTGCCGCATTCGTTTTCCGCGAACAAAAATTCATTTCCCCACTGGGAGAGAGCAACCAGCACCGTCTGGAGCGCGCGTCCCTTGTCGGTCAGAACGTATTCCTGCCATGCGCTGCCGTCGGAGGCGGGCTGAAGCCGGAGGATGCCTTCATCGACCAGCAGCTTCAGCCGCGAGGTGAGCATGTTTTTTGCGATACCGAGGCTTTTCTGAAACTCGCCGAAGCGTTTAATCCCGCGCAGCGCGTCGCGAACGATCAGCAGCGACCACCAGTCGCCAATGATATCCAGCGAACGGGCGACGGGGCAGGTGCTCTCTTCAAGGCGGGTGCGTTTCACGGTCAGGTCTCCGGTGGGGTATGGTTTTATTATAAAACTAATTAGCGCCCACCGTAAGCACGTTAATCATCAGTTTGAGAAATGCTTCCCGAAAAAACTGTCACGAATCTGTCACACTCACTGGAACATTAAAAAAACGTGAGGAACGAGGGATGAGAAAAGCACTACTCGCAGTGGCCGTGGCAGGTACCCTTTCAATGACCTTTGGCGCACAGGCGCAGGAGACGCCGAAAGGCTATCAGCTGGAGCAGGTGTTAATCATGAGCCGTCACAACCTGCGCGCGCCGCTCGCTAACAACGGCAGCGTGCTGGAGCAGTCCACGCCGAAGCAGTGGCCGGAGTGGGACGTTCCGGGCGGTCAGCTCACCACCAAAGGCGGCGTGCTGGAAGTCTATATGGGCCATTACATGCGCGAGTGGCTGGCAGAGCAGGGGATGGTGAAGACGGGAGAGTGCCCGCCAGCAGATAGCGTGTATGCTTACGCCAACAGCCTGCAGCGTACCGTCGCCACCGCGCAGTTCTTTATTACCGGCGCGTTCCCGGGCTGCGACGTTCCTGTGCATCATCAGGAAAAAATGGGCACCATGGATCCGACCTTTAATCCGGTGATTACCGATAACTCGCCGGAATTCCGCGAAAAAGCGTTGAAGGCGATGGAGACCGAGCGGCAGAAAATGCAGCTTGGCGAAAGCTATAAGCTGCTGGAGCAGATGACAAATTACGCCGATTCCCCGTCCTGCAAAGAGAAAAAAGTCTGCTCCCTGGCGGACGCGAAAGATACCTTCAGCGCCGACTATGAAAAAGAGCCTGGCGTATCCGGGCCGCTGAAGGTGGGTAACTCGCTGGTGGACGCGTTCACGCTGCAGTATTACGAAGGTTTCCCGGCCGACCAGGTGGCCTGGGGTGAAATCAAGACCGACCAGCAGTGGCGCGTGCTGTCGAAGCTGAAGAACGGCTATCAGGACTCGCTGTTCACCTCCACCGAGGTGGCGCAAAACGTGGCGAAGCCGCTGGTGAAATATATCGATAAAACGCTGGTCACCGAACAGGCGAAAGCGCCTAAGATTACTCTGCTGGTAGGGCACGATTCGAACATCGCTTCACTGCTCACCGCGCTGGATTTCAAGCCGTATCAGCTGCATGACCAGCAGGAACAGACCCCGATTGGCGGCAAGATTGTCTTCCAGCGTTGGCACGACAAAAACAGCAATCAGGAGCTGATGAAAATTGAGTATGTCTATCAGAGCGCGGAGCAGCTGCGCAACGCCAGCGTGCTGTCATTGCAGTCGCCCGCGCAGCGCGTGACGCTGGAGCTGAAGGGCTGTCCGGTGGACGCGAACGGCTTCTGTCCGGTTGATAAATTCAATGCGGTGATGAATAACGCGGCGAAGTAAGAGAGAACCCCCCGCATGGCGGGGGGAAACGCTTAGACGTTTTTACGTTCGATGGTTTGCTCGCCCCAGAAGAGCGAGTCTTTGTCCGTTTTTTCGAAGGCGCGAATCAGCACTTCATCGTTGCCTTCTTCCCAAATCTGCTCGGCCAGCTTTTCGTCGTAGTTCGCGACTTCAAAGATGGCTTCGGCAATCTCCGGAGAGGTGTTGCGTAAACTTGCCCATTCGCCCACGTGGTGAGCTTTGGATTCCTGTGTTGGCATACTTTTCCTCCTGTTGGGTTAGCCGTTCAGTTTTTTAGCGAGACCCGCGACGTATTCACCCTGATAGCGGGCGATAGAGAGTTCTTCATTGCTTGGCTGACGTGAGCCATCCCCACCGGCAATGGTGGTTGCGCCGTACGGCGTCCCGCCGCGCACCTGAGAAACGTCAAACAGCTCCTGCGCGCCGTAGCCAATTGGCACAATCACCATCCCATGATGAGCAAGGGTAGTCCAGGTTGAGGTAATCGTCTGCTCCTGGCCGCCGCCGGTACCGGTAGAGCTGAATACGCTGGCGAGTTTGCCGTACAGCGCCCCGGATGCCCAGAGCCCGCCGGTTTGATCGAGGAAGGTACGCATCTGGCCTGACATATTGCCGAAGCGGGTCGGGGTGCCGAAGATAATGGCATCATACTCCGCCAGCTCCTGCGGGGTCGCGACCGGGGCATTTTGTGTTTTTCCCCCGGCTTTGGCGAACGCTTCCGCCTGCATGGTTTCCGGTACGCGTTTTACCACAACCTCAACGCCGTCCACTCTGTTTGCACCTTCTGCTACCGCGTGAGCCATGGTTTCAATGTGTCCATACATGGAATAATAGAGCACCAGAACTTTTGCCATTTTGCATCACTCCTCGTTGGTTTTTCTGACAGCGGATCGCTGCGTTCATTTAAAGATATGACATCACGGCCAGACTGCAAAAATGAACGGCATTTCTTTGATTTATAACAACATGGTTACAATAAGGTGCTGTAGCAAAATGAAACAACTTTCTGGTCGTCGAATTTTAAAATGATAAGAAAGGCTTATAGATTTCCGTCGCGTTATCTGACCCGAAAGGCGGATATCATGTTGCAGAATATTACCCGTGGCTTGCCGGATAGCCTCAGTCCACTAAGCTTAGTTTCACGCGGCACAGATAAAGGCCCTGTCCTTTAGCCGCGAGGTGAAAGAATCCTCTTTTACTGAATGCAATATGATGTCTAATGTTTCACACTCTGGAGGTTAGAGATGGCAAACCATCGTGGTGGTTCAGGTAATTTCGCTGAAGACCGTGAAAGAGCATCAGAAGCAGGTCGTAAAGGTGGCCAGTCTAGCGGGGGTAACTTCAAGAACGACCCTCAGCGCGCATCAGAGGCTGGTAAAAAAGGGGGTAAAAATAGCCACGGCAGCAATAAGTAGTACGCCGGGTTGACTCCCTGCCGCCGGGTTTCCCGGCGGTTTTTTTATGTCTGCAACATTGAACTGTAACCAAAGGCAACGCACACTACAGAATTGATCTCACTTGTTGGTGTCGCATGTCCGTCTCACGCTTTAAATTCTCCATAAAACCGCAGGAAGCCATCCTTATTCTCATCACCATGTTCTGGGGCGGGACCTTTCTTGCCGTCCAGTACGCGGTGACCCTCAGCGATCCGTTCTTTTTTGTCGGCCTGCGCTTTGCGACAGCGGCGATAGCCGTGGGGCTGATCTCCCTTAAAACGCTGCGGGGTCTTACGCTTAAGGAACTCAAGGCCGGCGTGGCGATTGGGGTTGCGATAGCGATGGGCTACAGCCTGCAGACGTGGGGATTGCAGACCATCTCCAGCAGCAAATCCGCTTTTATTACCGCCATGTACGTGCCGCTGGTGCCGCTGCTGCAATGGTTATGCCTCGGACGGCTACCGGGGCTGATGTCCTGCATTGGCATCGTGCTGGCGTTTATCGGCCTGATTTTATTAGCCGGGCCGGAAAATAACCTGCTGGCGCTGGGGCCGGGCGAGATCATTACCCTCGTCGGGGCCATTGCCATCGCGGCGGAAATTATTCTGATCAGCGCCTGGGCTGGGAAAGTGGACGTCAAGCGCGTGACGGTGGTGCAGCTCGCGACGGCGTCGCTGGTGGCCTTCGCGACGATGGTGCCGGCCGGGGAATCCGTGCCGCCGATGTCCACGGGGCTGGTGGTAGTCGCGCTGGGGCTTGGCATCTTCAGCGCCATTATCCAGGTGACCATGAACTGGGCACAGCGCAGCGTATCGCCAACGCGGGCGACGGTGATCTACACCGGTGAACCGGTCTGGGCGGGGATTTTCGGACGACTGGCCGGCGAGCGTTTACCGCTGCTGGCGCTGGTGGGCGCGGCGTTTATTGTCGCCGGAGTGCTGGTGAGCGAACTAAAGCTCAGAAAGCGGGGGCGTGAAGCGAGTCATTTGACTGCTGAAAAAGGTTTAGATTGAAAAAAAGCGCAACGTTACTTAGGATGTGTACGGATTAAAACCGTACACGGTGATGTAAACCATGCCAGCACTTAAAAAACAGCGTATCGATCTTCGCTTAACGGACGAAGACAAAACAATGATTGAAGAAGCGGCGGCGATGACGAATCAAACGATCACCCAGTTTATGGTGAACAGTGCGTCAGAGCGTGCTGCAGAGGTCATCGAGCAGCACCGTCGTCTCGTGTTAAACGAAGCCTCCTGGAATGCGGTGATGGATGCCATCGACAATCCACCAGAGCCAAATGAACGCCTGAAGCGAGCGGCGAAACGTCTTCGAAACATGGAGTGAAGCGTCGTGGATAATCTCACGATCGAAATGTTTTCAGAGGGAAAAGACTATGATTTCAGGGACTTCGATTGTGGTGAACCCTCGCTAAATGTCTTCCTCACAGAACATCTGGTGCGTCAGCACAATGGGCGTATTTTACGAGGCTATTTGCTTAAAGATCGCGATGGTCCGCGAGTCCTGGGCTATTACACGTTGTCTGGTAGTTGCTTTGAAAAAGCGATGCTGCCTTCTAAGACTCAGCAGCGTCGGATCCCTTATAGCAACGTACCGAGCGTAACGCTGGGACGTCTGGCGATACATAAAGACTTACAGGGGCTGGAGTGGGGAACGACGCTCGTCACGCATGCCATGCGGGTTGTCTATCTGGCATCGCAGGCGGTGGGTGTACACGGAATATTTGTTGATGCACTCAACGACCTGGCAAAACAATTTTATCTGAAGCAGGGCTTTATTCCGCTGACGGGTGAAAACAGCCATTCTCTTTTCTTTCCTACAAAATCTATCGAACGACTGTTTGAGCAGGTGTGATTGCCTGACATAAAGGTGTTCTTAGCGAACATAAAGGTCGGGTAAGGCGTCGCCGTCACCCGACATTGAGATTTCACGACTCCTGACGCACCACCTCGCCCTGCGGCGCAGCGGCCATCCGGCGACTCAGCAGGGCGTTAAGCAGGATCGCGCCGAAGGTCGCCGTACCAATCCCGCCAATCGTAAACCCGCCCAGCGTCAGGGCAAAATCGCCCGCGCCCAGCACCAGCGTGACGGCCACCATGATCAGGTTGCTGTTCTGGCTAAGGTCAACCCGATGCTGCACCCAAATGCGCGCCCCGGCCACGGCGATCAGCCCGAACACCACAATCGACGCGCCGCCGATGACCGGTGACGGAATGGTGTGGATCAGCGCGCCGAACTTCGGTGAGAAACCAAGAAGGATCGCCATTACCGCCGCCGCCACGAAGACCAGCGTTGAGTAGACCTTGGTCACCGCCATCACGCCGATGTTTTCCGCATAGGTGGTCACGCCGCTGCCGCCCACGGAGCCTGAGAGCATGGTCGCCAGCCCGTCGCCGACGAACGCGCGGCCCATGTACGGATCCATGCTGCGCCCGGTCATTCCCGCCACCGCCTTCAGGTGCCCTAAGTTTTCCGCCACCAGGATCACCGCCACCGGGGCGATAAGCATCATCGCCTGCGTGTTAAAGGTGGGCGAGGTCACCTGCGGCAGACCGAACCAGGCGGCCTGACGAAGCAGGGTAAAATCGACCGGCTTGCCCATGCCGAACACGTTCGCCAGCAGGGCGTAGATCAGACAGGCGACAATCAGCCCGACCAGGATCAGCAGACGCTGGATCATCCCGCGCGTAAAGACTGCCACCAGGCCGATGCACAGCACCGTGATCACCGCCATCCAGCTTTCAAACGGCGAAGCGGAGACGCTTTTCACCGCAATCGGCGCGAGGTTCAGGCCTATCGCCATCACCACCGCGCCGGTAACGACGGGGGGCATCATCCGTTCGATCCAGCGCGTGCCGATCTTCATCACAACGAGACCAATCAGGGTATAGACCAGCCCGCAGGCGATGATGCCGCCGAGGGCCACGCTCAGGTTGGGGTTGATCCCCTGGCCGTTAAAACCGGTAGTGGCGATCACCACGCCGACAAAGGCGGCGCTGGAGCCCAGGTAGCTGGGCACGCGCCCGCCGGTAACAAAAAAGAACAGCAGGGTGCCGATTCCCGACATCAGAATAGACAGGTTGGGATCGAGCCCCATCAGCATCGGCATCAATACCGTCGCGCCAAACATCGCGACTGCATGCTGGACGCCCATCACCATGGTTTGCCCGAGCGGGAGGCGTTCATCCGGCGCGACCACGCCTGCTTCAGTGAAGGTCGATTTCAACTGCCAGTGGGGAAATCCGAACATGGTCTGTCTCCTTTAAGCGCCTTAGCAGGCGGGTCGCATAAGCGCGTGGTAGCTGCGGTCAAACCACACCAGACCTTGCGGTGCGGGGTGGCGAATAATCGATACGATGTCGCAAAACAGAATGTCGTGAGTACCGACGCTGACCACCTGGCTGATGCGGCAGTCAAAGGAGGCCAGCGCATCCTCCAGACGCGGGCAGCCCGTGTCGCCCGTCTGCCAGCGGGCGGCGGTAAAGCGTTCCGCCATCGGCGTTTTGCCGCCAAACAGATTGGATAAAGGCTCCTGTCCGGCGCTCAGGGTATTCACGCACAGGGTGCGGTTTTCGCTGAACGTGGGCCAGACCGACGCGCCGCGGTTCAGGCACACCAGCAGGGTGGGAGGGGAATCCGTGACGCTGCATACCGCGCTGGCGGTAAAGCCCGCCATCCCCGCCGGGCCGTCGGTGGTGATGATGTTGACCGCCGCGCCGACGCAGGCCATGGCGTCGCGAAAGGTTTGTTTATCAGGTGTCATCACGATCGCTCCTTACGCCAGCCCGCAGGCATCGTCGAAGGTCAGGCGCGGCAGGCGCCCGTAAAGTTTGCGCGTATCGCCATAGCCAATGTTGATCAGCAGGTTGCTTTTAAGCGTTGTGCCGGTGAAAAAGGCCTCGTCGACCTTTTGTCGGTCAAAGCCCGACATCGGCCCGGTGTCCAGCCCCAGGGAGCGACAGGCGAAAATCAGATACGCGGCCTGCATAGAGCTGTTGCGAAAGGCCGTCTCTTCCGCCAGCGCGGGGCTTGCGGTAAACCAGCTTCTGGCATCGCCGTGCGGGAACAGCTCGGGCAGGCGCTCGTAGAATTCCCCGTCCCAGGCGACAATCGCTGTCACCGGGGCGGTAAGCGTTTTCTCGAGGTTGCCGCTGGAGAGCGCCGGGCGCAGCTTCTCTTTTCCCTCTGCGCTTCGCACAAAGACAATGCGCGTCGGTGAGCAGTTGGCAGACGTTGGGCCCCATTTCATCAGGTCATACATCTCGCGCAGCGTCTCGTCGCTGACCGGCATATCCAGCCAGCCGTTGTGGGTGCGGGCACCGGTGAACAGCGTTTCCAGCGCGGCGGGGGTAATGGCTTCGCTCATTAAAGCTCCTTATAAAGCGGGTTCAGGGCTGTGCAGCAGGCTGGCAAGCCCGTTCAGCAGCAGGGTGTTAAAGGTGTCCGGCTCGGTGACGTTGCAGGCATGTCCGCCCTGGCGCATGACCGTTTTGTGGGCGTGCGGGAGGGCGGCGTGCAGTTCAGCGGAACAGACGGACGGCACCAGCACGTCGTCGGCGGAACAGATAATGTGCACCGGGCAGCGAATATGTGCGGACTGGCGGCGGAAGTCGGCTTTTTTCAGGGCGCTGAGCCTGCGCAGCAGGTTGGTTTTACCCTGGAAATGGGCCAGCGCCAGCGCTTCTTCGGCCTCCAGACGCGGCGCGCGGGCGGCCATCCAGTCTGCCGGGTAGAGAAACAGCGGCTGCGCCTCGACCCACGCCTGCGCGCCGCCGGAATGCAGCAGCCGCTCGCGAACGTCAAAACAGCGGCGGGTGTGGGCATTGAGGGTCAGCCAGCCGTTGACGCACACCAGCGCGGTGAGGGCGTCGGGCCTGTCGAGGGCCAGCTGCAGGCCGACCAGCGCGCCGAGCGCGTGCCCGACGACGCTGTAGCGCGCAATGCCTGCGTCAGCCAGCGCCTGGGCGAGCTCGTCTGCCATCTGCGCAAGGCTGTAACCCTCCGGCAGGGTGTCGGGGTTATTGCCCGTTCCCCGCTGGTCATAGCACACCACCTGATACTCCGGCTCCAGCGCGGCCTGCTGGGGCAGCCAGTAGCTGCCGCTGCCGCCGAGACCGGAAATAAAGACCACCACGGGCGCACCCTCGTACGGCGGCGGCGAGACGGAAAGTTTCATGCCTGCCTCACTTCGCGATGTGCGCAACGGTGGCGATCTCAACCAGCGCGTCCGGTTTTACCAGCCCGCACTGAATGCAGAACCGCGCCGGTTTATCGCCGGGGAAGAACTCGGCGTAGATTTCGTTAATCGCGGCGTAGTTTCTCCAGTCGGTAATAAAGATGCTGTTGAAGGTCACGTCCTCCATGGTGCCACCCGCCGTTTCGATCACGGTTTTGATCGTCTCCAGCACGTGGCGGGTTTGCGCCTTTGGGTCGTTGATAAATACCACGTTGTTGTCTTTATCAAACGGCAGCGTGCCGGAGACATACACCACGCCGTCGGCAAGGGTACCGGGAACAAACGGGGCGATGGGCGTGCTGGTGCCCGGCGGGATGATTACGGATTTCGGCATCGTGTGTCTCCTCAGGCGATACGGGCGAGCGGAGGATTCAGGGCGTCGCAGAAATCCGCAACGTTACTGACCCAGCCAAAAAAGGTTTCGATATTGAACAGGGCTGCCTTTTGGGCGAATTCCGGCCCGGCCTGATGGGTCGCGTCTTCCAGCACCACGCCGAAATACTCGAGGAAAAAGCCGTCGCGCAGGGTCGATTCCACGCACACGTTGGTGGCAATGCCGGTGAACACCAGGTGGCGAATGCCCCGGCTGCGCAGCAGGCTGTCGAGCGGGGTGTTGAAAAAGCCGCTGTAGCGCGGTTTCGGCAGGACGATATCGCCCGCCTGCGGGACCAGCTCATCCACCAGCTGATAATCCCAGCCGCCTTTGGCCAGCAGCTTGCCCTGCAGTTCGGGCCGCTTGCGCATGGTTTTCAGGGCGTTCGACTTGTGGAAGTTGGGCGAGCCGGGGCCGCCTGCCTCGACGTACTGGTCATCCCAGCCGTTCTGGAACCAGATGATGAGCATGCCCGCCGCGCGCGCGGCGGCGACGGCGGTTTTGATGTTCTCGATCACAGGCCTTGTGGCGGAGACGTCGAACCCCGCCAGATCCAGATAACCGCCCTGGCTGGCATAGGCGTTTTGCATGTCCACCACGATCAGCGCGCTCTGCTGCGGCGCAAAGGTTATGGCTTCCGGGCGTGCGTTAAGGGTCGTCATTACGCCACCTCCTTCGTGACGGCAGGAATGTGGGCGCGGCACTGCATCAGCGGCTGGATGCGCTCGCCGAAGGTTTCCACGCCGGTGAGGAAATCATCGAAGGTCAGCAGGACGCCTTCCGCGCCGGGGACGGCCGCCACTTCGTCGAGCATTCTGGCGACGCTGGCATACGAGCCAACCAGCGTGCCCATGTTGATATTGACGGCGGAGGTCGGGTCGGCCATCTGACGCACGTTGGTGTCTGCGCCGGAGCGGGTATCCTTCTGGCTCTGCTCGGTAAGCCAGCTCAGGGCTTCGTCGTCAGCGCCGTCCTTATACCGCTCCCATTTGGCGCGCGCGGCGTCGTCGGTTTCGTCGGCAATGACCATTAACAGCACGTACGAGCCCACGTCGCGCCCGGTTTTGTCGGCGGCCTCCTTCATGCGTGCCGCGGTCGGGGCAAAGGCGGCAGGGGTGTTAACGCCTTTGCCGAAGCAGAAGTTAAAGTCGGCGTATTTCGCGGAGAATTCCATCCCCGCATCGCTCTGCCCGGCGCAAATTACCTTCATCGGTACCGACGGCTGCGGGCTGACGCGGCAGTCGTTCATGGTAAAGAAGTCGCCTTTGAAGTCGCTTTTGCCGGTGCCCCACAGGTCGCGCAGGACCTGCACGTATTCGGTCAGGTAGTCGTAGCGACGGGAGAAGTAATCGTCGCCCGGCCAGAGTCCCATCTGCTCGTACTCCGGTTTTTGCCAGCCGGTGACCAGGTTAACGCCAAAGCGCCCGCCGGAGATGGAGTCGATGGTGGAGGCCATGCGTGCCACGATAGCGGGCGGAAGGGTGAGGGTGGCCGCGGTGGCGTAGATCTGGATCCGCGAGGTAACCGCTGCCAGCCCGGCCATCAGGGTGAAGGACTCCAGGTTGTGATCCCAGAATTCGGTTTTGCCGCCAAAGCCGCGCAGCTTGATCATCGAAAGCGCAAAGTCGAAATGGTAGTGCTCCGCTTTCTGCACGATGGCTTTATTCAGCTCAAAGGTCGGCATGTATTGCGGTGCAGTGGTCGAGATAAGCCAGCCGTTGTTGCCGATGGGTACAAATACGCCAATTTTCATCACGAACCTCTCTTCATTACGTCGCAGGTGTAACGGTGTTTTAGCAAAGTCAATGCCAGTTTTGAAAATGGCAGTGTTATTAATGTGTTAATCAGAGGTTGGGGAATTGATGCCGCTAAATGTGGACTAAATGGTCAAAAACATTGCACAGAAAACAGGCACTCATGCGCGATGGGAGTGCAGAAGGTCGTGGCGAGGCGGGGGTTTTGCTATGCTGAGCGCAGGAAAGAAAATGGAGAGCGGAAATGACACAAGGCGCAGTGAAAACACCCGGAAAACGTTCGCAGGCGGTGAGCGCCAAGAAGCAGGCGATCCTCAGCGCCGCGCTGGAGACCTTTTCACAGTTTGGCATTCACGGCACGCGCCTGGAGCAGGTGGCGGAGCAGTCCGGGGTGTCTAAAACCAATCTGCTCTACTATTACCCGTCGAAAGAGGCGCTGTATGTGGCGGTGATGCAGCAGATCCTCGATATCTGGCTGGCGCCGCTCAAGGCATTTCGCGAAGAGCTGGCCCCGCTGGTGGCTATCGAGGAGTACATTCGCCTGAAGCTCGAGGTGTCGCGCGATTACCCGCAGGCGTCAAGGCTGTTTTGTCTTGAGATGCTGCAGGGCGCGCCGCTGCTACAGGCGGAGCTGACGGGGGATTTAAAGCAGCTGGTGGACGATAAGTCGGCGATTATCGCCGGATGGGTTGCCAGCGGTAAGCTTGCCCCGGTCGACCCGCAGCACCTGATCTTTATGATCTGGGCCGCTACCCAGCATTACGCTGACTTTGCGGCCCAGGTCGAGGCGGTAACCGGTAAAACGCTCCAGGACGAGGCGTTTTTCCAGAGCACCCTCGAAAACGTGCAGCGGATGATTATCGAAGGGATCCGCGCGCGTTAATTGCCCGGCGGGAGAGGGCAGCTTAAGTCGCCCTCTTCACACTGCATCAGCGAGGCCAGAAACGCCTCGCGCTCCACGGTTTTTTCCGCCAGGCACTGGTTAACAATCATTGGCTGGACGCTCCCGCCTTCCGTCCCCGAACCGATAAACGCGCAGTCCGCGTCGCGCAGGGTAATCCACGCCTGCTGCGCCTTTTTCAGCAGGTCGCGCTGGGGGGCCGCCGCGCGTTTGATGGCGGCCTGGTAGGTCTGGTTGAGTTTTTTATCGGCTGCCTGGTACTGCTGCGCGCTACAGGTATTCAGTTCAAGCTGGGTGGTCGCGTTGTCGCACTCGTTGGCCAGCGCGCCGGTGCTGAGCAGCAGTGCCGCACCGGCGATAAGATATCGTTTCATATACTCCCCAATAAAATAAGGCTCCGTCTCCGGAGCCTTATTAGCACAGCGTTAGCCGATTGTCATCAGGCTGGCGTTACCGCCCGCCGCCGCGGTGTTGACGCTGAGCGAGCGCTCCACGTACAGACGCTCCAGCAGCAGGTTGGTTTCCCCGCGGGCGAAGCCCTGCACGGAAACAATCGCCCCGCTGCGGGCCGCCACCTGCTCGCACAGCTCGCGCAGCTGGTCGGAATCACCGTGGTAGATCACCGCGTCAAACGGCTGGGTCAGCAGGGCATCGGCCTTCGCAAAGCGAATGCGGGCCGAAACCGCTTTCGGCAGCTGTTTGGCGAGATCGCGATGCAGCGCATCGTCCGGCCACAGCACTTCACACCCGGTGGCCATCGCCGCGGCTAGCTGTACCAGCGCGTCCTGCTCGTTATCCGCCACGCACAGTACGTGCTCGCGCGGCATCAGCGTCCAGGTGTTGCGCTCGCCGGTTGGCCCCGGCAGCAGACGCTGGGTACCGGCCTGCGCCAGCTCGCCGTACTGCTGCGCAATCGCACGCAGTTCAGGACGGTTATCAGCCCACTTAATCAGCGCCTCCAGCGGCTGGGTCAGCACGGCTTTCACCTGCGCGTCCACCGGATATTCAGCGTCCTGACGCGCCAGCGTCACGCCCAGGGCATTTTCCGGACGGTTCGCCAGCAGACGGTACAGGTAGAGCGGACCGCCCGCTTTCGGACCCGTACCGGAGAGGCCTTCGCCGCCGAACGGCTGCACGCCAACGACCGCGCCAACCATGTTGCGGTTGACGTACAGGTTGCCGACTTTGGCCGTGCCGGTGACCTGCGCAATGGTCTCGTCGATACGGGTATGCACGCCGAGCGTTAGGCCGTAGCCGGAGGCGTTGATCTGGTCGATAAGCGCGTTGAGGTTGTTACGGTTGTAACGCACCACGTGCAGCACCGGGCCGAAGACCTCTTTTTTCAGCTCGTCGAAGCTTGCCAGCTCAATCAGCGTAGGTGGCACGAAGGTGCCAGTCTGCCACTCGCGGGCATCTTCGCTGTTCTCGCGCACCGCCTGGAACACCGGGCGGCCTTTGGCGCGCATGGCCTGAATATGGTTTTCAATGTTGGCTTTGGCTTCCGCGTCGATCACCGGCCCGATGTCGGTGGTGAGACGGCCCGGGTTGCCCATGCGGCATTCCGCCATTGCGCCGCGCAGCATCTTCAGCGTGTGGTCAGCCACGTCATCCTGTAAGCACAGCACGCGCAGGGCGGAGCAGCGCTGACCGGCGCTGTCGAAGGCGGAGGCCAGCACGTCAACCACCACCTGCTCGGTGAGGGCGGAGGAGTCAACAATCATGGCGTTCATGCCGCCGGTTTCGGCGATAAGCGGGGTAGGACGACCCTGCGCATCCAGACGGGTGGCGATGTTGCGTTGCAGCAGGGAGGCCACTTCGGTCGAACCGGTAAACATCACGCCGCGCACGCGATTATCGGAGGTGAGTTTGGCGCCCACCGTTTCACCGCGCCCAGGCAGCAGTTGCACCACGCCCGCCGGAACGCCTGCTTCCAGAAGAATGTTGATGCCCTGGGCGGCAATCAGCGGGGTTTGCTCTGCCGGTTTCGCCAGCACGCTGTTGCCTGCGGCAAGGGCGGCGGCAATCTGGCCGGTGAAGATGGCCAGCGGGAAGTTCCACGGGCTGATACAGACCACCGGACCGAGCGGACGGTGCGTTTCGTTGTCGAAATCATCGCGCACCTGACCGGCGTAGTAGTGCAGGAAGTCGACCGCCTCGCGCACTTCGGCGATGGCGTTGCTGAAGGTTTTACCCGCCTCGCGCACCAGAATGCCGATGAGCTGCTGCATCTGATCTTCCATCAGCACCGCGGCACGTTCCAGAATGGCGGCACGCTCCTGCGGCGGGGTGGCGAACCAGATTGGGGCGTTATTCACCGCGCTCTCCAGCGCCTGTTCCACTTCCGCTTCCGTGGCTTCACGCACATAGCCGACGATGTCTTTTGGCTCAGCCGGGTTGATGACCGGCTGCATGTCGCCGTCAGCTACGGGCTGCTCCAGCATAGGTTTGGCCTGCCATTTCTGCAATGCGCTGTTGAGCAGGGCAGAGGAGAGCGACGCCAGGCGGTGTTCGTTCGCCAGATCCAGACCCGCCGAGTTGACGCGGCCCGCGCCGTACAGCTCGCGCGGCAGGGCAATTTTCGGATGCGGCAGACCAATCTGGCCTTCCTGCGCCGCCAGCTTCTCTACGGCCTGCACCGGATCGGCCACCAGTTCGTCGAGCGGCAGCGTGGTGTCGGCGATGCGGTTAACGAAGGAGGTGTTCGCCCCGTTTTCCAGCAGACGACGCACCAGGTACGCCAGCAGGGTTTCGTGGGTGCCTACCGGGGCATAGATACGGCACGGGCGGTTCAGCTTGCCGTCCGCCACTTTACCGGTCACCTGCTCGTACAGCGGTTCACCCATGCCGTGCAGGCACTGGAACTCGTACTGGCCCGGATAGTAGTTCTGCCCGGCCAGGCTGTAGATCGCCGCCAGGGTGTGGGCGTTGTGGGTGGCAAACTGCGGGTAGATCAGGTTCGGCACGCCGAGCAGCTTTTTCGCGCAGGCGAGGTAAGAGACGTCGGTGTAGACCTTGCGGGTATAGACCGGATAGCCTTCCAGACCTTCCATCTGGGCGCGTTTGATTTCGCTGTCCCAGTAGGCGCCTTTGACCAGGCGGATCATCAGACGGCGACGGCTGCGGCTGGCCAGGTCAATCAGGTAATCAATGACGAACGGACAGCGTTTCTGGTAGGCCTGGATGACGAAGCCGATGCCGTTCCAGCCCGCCAGCTCCGGCTCGAAGCACAGTTTTTCCAGCAGATCGAGGGAGATCTCCAGACGGTCAGCCTCTTCGGCGTCGATGTTGATGCCGATATCATACTGGCGCGCCAGCAGGGTCAGGGACTTCAGGCGCGGATAGAGCTCTTCCATCACCCGGTCGTACTGCGCGCGGCTGTAGCGCGGGTGCAGGGCGGAGAGCTTAATAGAGATGCCCGGACCTTCATAAATACCGCGACCGTTGGACGCTTTACCGATGGCGTGGATCGCCTGCTGGTAAGAGACCATGTAGGCCTGCGCGTCGGCGGCGGTCAGGGCCGCTTCACCCAGCATGTCGTAGGAGTAGCGGAAACCTTTGTCTTCCAGCTTGCGGGCGTTCGCCAGCGCTTCGGCAATGGTCTCCCCGGTGACGAACTGCTCGCCCATCAGACGCATCGCCATGTCCACGCCCTTGCGGATCAGCGGCTCGCCGCTCTTGCCGATAATGCGGTTCAGAGAGCGTGACAGGTTGGCTTCGTTATGGGTGGAGACCAGCTTGCCGGTAAACAGCAGACCCCAGGTGGCGGCGTTGACGAACAGGGACGGGCTGCGGCCGATGTGCGAATGCCAGTTGCCGTTGCTGATCTTGTCGCGGATCAGCGCGTCGCGGGTAGCTTTATCCGGAATACGCAGCAGCGCTTCCGCCAGGCACATCAGCGCCACGCCTTCCTGTGAGGAGAGGGAGAACTCCTGCAACAGGCCCTGCACCATCCCGGCGCGGCCGGTGGCGGTTTTCTGGTTGCGCAGCTTGTCGGCTAACTGATACGCCAGGCTGTGCGCCTGGGCGGCAATGGCTTCCGGCAGGCGGGCCTGCTCCAGCAGCATCGGCACGGCGTCGGTTTCGGCGCGGCGGTAAGCCCCGGTAATGGCGGCGCGGCTGACGGACTGCGGCAGGATCTGCTCGGCAAATTCGAGGAACGGCTGGTGGTTCTCTTCCATCGCCGTCGCGGCGTCTTCGCTTTCGTTCGCTGCGCCCGCCAGCAGGGCAGGCAGCTCCGGCAGGCCGTCTTCGCTCTCCAGCCTTTCCAGATAGTTAAAAATCGCCTGCTTGATTAACCAGTGCGGTGTGCGGTCAATGCGGGTTGCTGCGGTCTTAATCCGTTCGCGGGTCGCGTCATCCAGCTTAACCCCCATGGTGGTCATCCCCATGCCAAAACTCCTGTTGTTCTGTAATAGCGTTCTGTTGATAGCGTGAAATATCCACCATGTTGCAACTTTGTGCAACCGTGTTAAATGTGACCTGGTTTGCAAGCTGGAAAATGAATGGATTGTTAACGAATAGTTAGCTGGAAAAAAGCGCTGGCTTCTGCATGCAAAGCCTGTTTTTATGCGGTGCTTAACACTTTTCAAAGGTGCAACCCATATAAATGTGAGCGAGTGCAACCTATAGGAAAGACGTATAAAACCAGGGATGAAATTCATGTAAATGCAGTGTTAAATCGTTTGTCAGTGGGAAGCGTATACGGCAGGATAGCGCGCCCAACGGAAACACATACACACATCACTACGTTCCGGTGATGACATAACAAGGCAACCCGGACGGTTGTCGCTCGACATTTTGGAGAATTTGAATGGCTATTAGCACACCGATGCTGGTGACATTTCTCGTTTATATTTTTGGCATGATCCTGATAGGGTTTTTGGCATGGCGTTCCACTAAAAACTTTGACGACTACATCCTTGGCGGGCGCAGCTTAGGCCCAATGGTCACCGCGCTCTCTGCGGGCGCATCCGACATGAGCGGCTGGCTGCTGATGGGGCTGCCGGGCGCGATTTTCATCTCCGGTATCTCGGAAAGCTGGATCGCCATCGGTCTGACCGTGGGCGCATGGATCAACTGGAAGCTGGTGGCGGGCCGTCTGCGCGTGCATACCGAGGCCAACAACAACGCCCTGACGCTGCCGGACTACTTCACCGGACGCTTTGAGGATAACAGCCGCGTGCTGCGCATTATCTCCGCGGTGGTGATCCTGCTGTTCTTCACCATCTACTGTGCCTCCGGCATCGTGGCCGGTGCGCGTCTGTTCGAAAGTACCTTCGGCATGAGCTACGAAACCGCCCTGTGGGCCGGTGCGGCGGCAACCATCCTCTATACCTTCGTGGGCGGCTTCCTGGCCGTCAGCTGGACCGACACCGTGCAGGCGAGCCTGATGATCTTCGCCCTGATCCTGACCCCGGTGATTGTGATTTTCACCGTTGGCGGCTTTGGCGATTCACTGGAAGTGATCAAGCAGAAGAGCATCGAAAACGTCGATATGCTGAAAGGGCTGAACTTTGTCGCCATCGTCTCCCTGATGGGCTGGGGGCTGGGCTACTTCGGTCAGCCGCACATTCTGGCGCGCTTTATGGCGGCGGATTCTCACCACACCATCGTTCACGCGCGTCGCATCAGCATGACGTGGATGATCCTGTGTCTGGCGGGGGCGTGTGCGGTCGGCTTCTTCGGTATCGCCTACTTCAGCAATAACCCGGCGCAGGCGGGCGCGGTGAACCAGAACGCCGAGCGCGTGTTCATCGAGCTGGCGCAGATTCTGTTTAACCCGTGGATTGCCGGTATCCTGCTCTCCGCGATCCTGGCGGCGGTGATGTCCACCCTGAGCTGCCAGCTGCTGGTCTGCTCCAGCGCAATCACCGAAGACCTCTATAAGGCCTTCCTGCGCAAGGGCGCGAGCCAGAAAGAGCTGGTGTGGGTAGGGCGCTTTATGGTGCTGCTGGTGGCGCTGATTGCCATTGCGCTCGCGGCCAACCCGGAAAACCGCGTGCTGGGCCTCGTGAGCTACGCGTGGGCGGGCTTCGGTGCCGCGTTTGGTCCGGTGGTGCTGTTCTCCGTCATGTGGTCACGCATGACCCGCAACGGCGCGCTGGCGGGGATGATCATCGGTGCGGTGACCGTCATCGTCTGGAAGCAGTTTGCGTGGCTGGGCCTGTACGAAATCATTCCGGGCTTCATCTTCGGCAGCATCGGTATTGTGGTGTTCAGCCTGCTGGGTAAAGCGCCGTCTGCCTCTATGCAGAAGCGCTTTGCGGAAGCGGATGCGCACTACCACACTGCGCCGCCGACTAAGCTTCAGGCAGAATAATTTTCCCACGTAACACCGTAGGCCGGGTAAGCGCAAGCGCACCCGGCTTTTTTCTTGCCAAAATCCGTATTTTCCTGTGATATCCATGTGCTTATAACAATGAGGATAGCGATACATGACCATCAAAACAGGGGTAATGGCAGCGGCATTATTGATGCTGGCGGGCTGCAACGCGCCATCGCAACATGCGGCGGTAGAGACCTGCAAAGCGGATAACCAGATGCAGCAAACCACGCTCTATTTCGGCTTAAACCGTCCTGCCGGGTCGCAGATTACCGGCAGCGAGTGGCAGCAGTTTGTTGACCAGGACGTGACGCCGCGTTTTCGCGATGGCTTAACGGTGTTTGATGCGCGCGGGCAGTGGCTGGGGAACGACGGGAAAGTGGCGCGTGAACCCAGCAAAGCGTTAATGCTGATCCACGGTAAAGACGCGCAGAGCGAGAAGAACATCGAAGCGTTGCGCGGGATCTATAAGTCTCGTTTCGCGCAGGAGTCGGTGATGCGGGTCGACCAGCCGGTGTGCGTACAGTTTTAACAACAACGGCGGGATAACCCGCCGTTGTTGTTTTGTAGCAAAGCAATTTACAGCACTAATCCCGCAAAGCTCGCCGACAGCAGGCTCACCAGCGTCGCACCGTATACCAGGCGCAGACCAAACCGCGACACCACGTTGCCCTGCTGCTCGTTCAGCCCTTTGATCGCCCCGGCGACGATGCCGATGGAGGCGAAGTTGGCAAACGACACCAGGAAGACGGACAAAATACCCAGCCCGCGCGGTGACATTTCATGAGCAATTTTTTGCAGCTCAATCATCGCTACAAATTCATTCGCCACCAGCTTGGTTGCCATAATGCTGCCCGCGTTTAACGCATCGCTCAGCGGAATCCCGATAAGCCACGCCAGCGGATAAAACACATAGCCCAGGATCTGCTGGAAGCTCATGCCGAATACGCTGGAGAAGAGGGCGTTAACGGCGCTGATGAGGGCGATAAAGCCAATCAGCATCGCCAGAATAATCATCGCCACCTTAAAACCGGCCAGAATATACTCGCCCAGCATTTCAAAGAAGCTCTGGGATTCGTGCAGTTTTTCCAGCTTGATATCCGGCTCGGCTTCCGGACGCACCGGGTTAATGACCGAGAGAATAATAAAGGTACTGAACATGTTCAGGATCAGCGCGGCAACGACAAATTTGGCGTCGAGCATGGTCATATAGGCACCGACAATCGACAGGGAGACCGTCGACATGGCCGTGGCCGCCATGGTGAACAGACGACGCGAGGAGAGATCCCCCAGCACGCCTTTATAGGCAATGAAGTTTTCCGACTGGCCGAGGATCAGCGAGCTCACCGCGTTGAACGATTCCAGCTTGCCCATGCCGTTCAGCTTTGACAGCAGCGTTCCGATGATTCGAATAAAAATCGGCAGGATCCGCCAGTGCTGGAGAATACCAATCAGTGCGGAAATAAAAATAATCGGACACAGCACGCCGAGGAAAATAAACGCCAGCCCTTTTTCACCCATTCCGCCAAAGACGAAATTCGTCCCTTCCGAGGCAAATTTAAGCAGTGACTCAAAGAAGCCGGAAACGTATTTAATCAGGAATAGCCCGCTTTCGGCGTGCAGGAAAAAGAACGCCAGGGCAATTTCAATAACAATCAGCTGTAAAACATAACGAATGCGAATTTTTCGGCGGTCGAAACTCACCAGCCAGGCAAGCGCAAGAATAATGACCAGCGCCAGCAGGAAATGGACAATCTTAAACATGGGATATTTTCGGTTGGTTTTTGAGGCGGATATTTAGCCACAGCACTGGTTAACCGTAAATGGGCATTTTTATTATAACTTATAAACTTAACGGTAACGGAGGCAACTATTAACAGGCTTTGCGTTTACAACTCGTCATCAAATCACCACATATTTCGCTTGTGTTTCCTTTCGCCGTAATGATAATCACTATCACAAGAATTTACCTTTCTTTGCATCAGTTGACCGCGATAAACATTTAAGGTGTCGGCATGTTTGTTCCATTTCTCATTATGTTACGTGAAGGCCTTGAAGCGGCCCTGATTGTCAGCCTTATCGCCAGCTATCTGAAGCGCACCCAGCGTGGACGCTGGATTGGCGTGATGTGGGTTGGCGTCTTCCTTGCCGCGGCGCTCTGCCTGGGCTTAGGTATCCTCATCAATGAAACCACCGGCGAATTCCCGCAGAAAGAGCAGGAGCTGTTTGAAGGTATCGTCGCCGTGATTGCGGTGTTCATCCTGACGTGGATGGTCTTCTGGATGCGCAAAGTTTCCCGCAACGTGAAGGTGCAGCTGGAGCAGGCGGTGGATAATGCCCTGCAGAAGGGGAATCACCACGGCTGGGCGCTGATTATGATGGTCTTTTTCGCCGTGGCGCGCGAGGGTCTGGAATCGGTTTTCTTCCTGCTGGCGGCATTCCAGCAGGACGTGGGCATCTGGCCGCCGCTGGGCGCCATGCTCGGTCTGGCAACGGCGGTGGTGCTGGGCTTTCTGCTCTACTGGGGCGGCATTCGCCTCAACCTGGGCGCCTTCTTTAAGTGGACCAGCCTGTTCATTCTGCTGGTGGCCGCGGGGCTGGCGGCAGGGGCGATCCGCGCCTTCCACGAGGCGGGCCTGTGGAACCACTTCCAGGACGTGGCGTTCGATCTCAGCAACGTTCTCTCCACCCATTCACTGACCGGCACCCTGCTCGAAGGCATCTTCGGCTACCAGGAAACGCCGAGCGTCAGCGAAGTGGCGATGTACTTTATCTATCTGGTTCCGGCGCTGGTGCTGTTCGCGATGCCGCCGCGTACCGGTTCGCAGGCGTCGCGCGTTGCGCCGTAATTATTGTTTTAGTTACAACATACTTTTTAAGGGAAGAGTCATGGCAATTCAGTTTCGTCGTAGTGCGTTGTGCGCAGGCATTGCCGCGCTGTTCGCTTCTGCATTCGCTGCGCAGGCTGCGGATATTCCGCAGGTAAAAGTCACCGTTAACGATAAGCAGTGTGAGCCGATGACCATCACGGTTAACAGCGGTAAAACCCAGTTTATCATTCAGAACCACAGCCAGAAGGCGCTGGAGTGGGAGATCCTCAAAGGCGTGATGGTGGTGGAAGAGCGCGAGAACATCGCGCCGGGCTTCAGCCAGAAGATGACCGCCAACCTGCAGCCGGGTGAATACGACATGACCTGCGGCCTGCTGACCAACCCTAAAGGCAAGCTGATCGTCAAAGGTGCAGCGACGGCGGACGCGGCCAAAGGCACGGCCCTGCTGAGCCTGGGCGACGCCATCACCGCCTATAAAGCCTACGTCACCAAAGAGACGGCGGACCTGGTCACGGGTACCAAAGCCTTCACCGACGCCGTGAAAGCGGGCGATATCGAAAAAGCGAAATCCCTGTACGCGCCAACCCGTCAGCACTACGAGCGCATCGAGCCGATTGCCGAGCTATTCTCTGACCTCGACGGCAGCATTGATGCCCGCGAAGATGACTACGAGCAGAAGGCCGCCGATCCGAAATTCACCGGCTTCCACCGTCTGGAAAAAGCCCTGTTTGGCGATAACTCCACCAAAGGAATGGAGAAATACGCCGGGCAGCTGAACACCGACGTGCTGGAGCTGCAAAAGCGCATCAGCGAGCTGGCCTTCCCGCCGTCGAAGGTGGTGGGCGGCGCGGCCGGTCTGATTGAAGAAGTGGCCGCGAGCAAAATCAGCGGTGAAGAAGATCGCTACAGCCACACCGACCTGTGGGACTTCCAGGCCAACGTCGACGGCGCGCAGAAGATTGTCGAGCTGCTGCGTCCTCAGCTGCAGAAAGAGAACGGCGAACTGCTGGCAAAAGTGGATGCCAACTTCAAAAAGGTCGATACCATCCTGGCGAAGTACCGTACCAAAGACGGGTTCGAAACCTACGACAAGCTAACCGACGCCGACCGTAACGCGCTGAAAGGCCCGATTACGACGCTGGCGGAAGATCTCTCCCTGCTGCGCGGCGTACTGGGTCTGGACTAAGCACGATGAACAAGCATGACGAGTACGACGTCGCTGAACCTTCACGGCGTCGGTTGTTAAAAGGGGTAGGGGCGCTGGGCGGCGCGTTTGCCCTGGCGGGAGGTTGCCCGGTGGCGCATGCGGCGAAACCGCAGAGTGCGCCCGGTACGCTCTCGCCGGATGCCCGCATGGAGACCCAGCCGTTTTATGGCGCGCACCAGGCGGGTATTCTCACGCCGCAGCAGGCTTCCATGATGCTGGTGGCCTTTGATTCGCTGGCCAGCGATAAGGCGGATCTGGAGCGTCTGTTCCGCCTGCTGACGGCGCGCATCGCGTTTCTTACCGCGGGCGGGCCGGCACCGGATACGCCGAACCCGCGCCTGCCGCCGATGGATTCCGGTATCCTCGGGGCGTTTATCGCGCCGGATAACCTGACCATTACCGTGTCGGTAGGGGAATCGCTGTTTGACGGCCGCTACGGCCTGGCAAAACAGAAGCCGAACGCGCTGCAGAAGATGACGCGCTTCCCGAATGACTCCCTCGACGCGGCGCTGTGCCACGGCGATCTGCTCCTGCAGATTTGTGCCAATACCCAGGACACGGTGATCCACGCCCTGCGCGATATCATCAAGCACACGCCGGATCTGCTGAGCGTGCGCTGGAAGCGGGAAGGGTTTATCTCTGACCACGCCGCCCGCAGCAAAGGCAAAGAGACGCCGGTTAACCTGCTGGGCTTTAAGGACGGCACGGCCAACCCGGACAGCAGCGATGCGGCGCTGATGAAAGACGTGGTGTGGGTGACGGCAGATCAGGGGGAACCCGCATGGGCGGTGGGCGGCAGCTACCAGGCTGTGCGCATTATTCAGTTCCACGTGGAGTTCTGGGACCGCACGCCGTTGAAAGAGCAGCAGACGATTTTTGGCCGCGACAAGCAGAGCGGGGCGCCGCTGGGCATGAAGAACGAGCATGATGTGCCGGACTACGCGAACGACCCGGATGGCGACGTTATCGCGCTCGACAGCCATATTCGCCTTGCCAACCCCCGCACCAAAGAGACGCAGTCCAGCCTGATGATGCGCCGTGGCTACAGCTATTCGCTGGGCGTGACCAATTCCGGCCAGCTTGATATGGGGCTGCTGTTCGTCTGCTATCAGCACGATCTGGAGAAAGGCTTCCTGACCGTGCAGAAGCGGTTAAACGGCGAAGCGCTGGAAGAGTACATTAAGCCCATCGGCGGCGGCTATTTCTTTGCCCTGCCCGGCGCGCGCGATGCTGGCGCGTATCTCGCACAAGGTCTGATGGAAGCCTGATAATCGTCCCTGCGATAGTTCGCGGGGACATTATTTTTTCATATGACTATCTTATTGTTATATTTCTGTAATATTCATATATAAGACTGATTCCGCTGCAGGAACAGTCCTAAAAGTTGCATTCAGGTAAAATAAATGTTGCATTTATGATAACTCCTGATGTACTTAAGATAAGACAGCGGTAGTTCCCGGCAGTGATGCTGAATCACTATGGAGATCGCGAATGGTTGCGTCCTGTACTGGACAAGGTAAACATAACAACCGCAGCACCCGGCGCGGAGGCTCAGACTCCGGCAGCGATTTCCTCACCACTAAATTCTCCCCCACACCTCAAGAATCTGATTCGACCGACGTGCAGACCGGTGCGCGTAGCCGTTCTGTATCGTCATCTGATAAAGCAAGCAATGGCTTACAAGGAAGCCAACCCTCTGATGTTCGTGCGCATAATCGTGCCGAAGCTGGCGCGTGTGATGAATACCAACAACTCAAGGTGCTATCCATGGGAAGACAAAAAGCAGTGATCAAAGCTCGTCGCGAAGCAAAACGTGTGCTGAGACGGGACTCACGTAGCCATAAACAGCGTGAAGAAGAATCGGTCACCTCGCTTGTGCAGATGAGTGGCGTAGAAGCAATTGGCATGGCCAGAGACAGCCGTGATAATTCTCCAATTGTGGCGCGCAATGAGGCTCAGGCGCACTACCTGAATGCTATCGAGAGTAAACAGCTCATCTTTGCAACCGGTGAAGCCGGATGCGGGAAAACCTGGATCAGTGCAGCCAAAGCAGCGGAAGCGCTGATCCATAAGGACGTGGAGCGCATTATTGTTACCCGTCCTGTACTGCAAGCTGATGAAGATCTCGGCTTCCTGCCCGGCGATATTTCGGAGAAGTTTGCTCCGTACTTCAGGCCCGTCTATGACGTGCTGGTGAAGCGACTGGGTGCATCCTTTATGCAGTACTGCCTGCGACCAGAGATTGGCAAGGTGGAAATCGCGCCGTTCGCCTATATGCGCGGACGTACATTTGAAAATGCGGTCGTTATTCTCGACGAGGCTCAGAACGTGACCGCTGCGCAAATGAAGATGTTTTTAACGCGCCTCGGGGAGAACGTGACGGTTATCGTTAACGGCGATATTACCCAGTGTGACCTGCCGTCGGGCGTGAAGTCCGGCCTCAGCGACGCCATGTCACGTTTTGAGGAAGATGAGATGATTGGGGTGGTACGCTTCACCAAAGAGGACTGCGTGCGCTCGGCGCTCTGTCAGCGCACGCTGCAAGCGTATTACTGAGTTTGCTGTTGTGTTCAAGGCCCGGGAAACCGGGCTTTGTTTTATGTGCAATTTATTCCCTCGCCCCTGGGGAGAGGGTTAGGGTGAGGGTCTCAGGCCGCACCGAGCTGAATATAGCACCGGGGGGGATTGACTCGCTTCGCTCGCCCTGCGGGCAGCCTGTTCGCTTTGCTCACAGTCTGTCCAACTGGCTGCGCCAGTTGTCGAACCCCGGTCGGGGGTTCTCATCCCCCCACAGGCGTGCAATATGCGAAAAAAAAAGCCCGCATTTTCATGCGAGCTCTTCTTCAAATATGGCGGTGAGGGGGGGATTCGAACCCCCGATACGTTGCCGTATACACACTTTCCAGGCGTGCTCCTTCAGCCACTCGGACACCTCACCATATTGTTTTGCTGCCTGACCGCTTGGGGGGCAACGGGGCGCTACTATAGGGAGTTGCGCGAAAGCGGTCAAGCAGATTTTCTGCATTCGTGCTTGTTCGGTTAAGCCTTAATCAGCTTATGTCGTACAGCGCAGGATTAACGCTGCGAATCGAGCACTTCGCTGTTTTTCACCACCTCCTGCGCTTTGCCGTAGCTTTCGATCAGCAGCTGGTAGGCCGGGAAGATGTGGGTGTATACCTCAGCCCATTCAGCCGCATCTTCACGGTTCCAGGTTCGCTGGATCTCAGAGGCCACAGCGGCGGTATCCATCGGCACCACGCCTGCCTGGACCACGCGGGCCAGGGTGATCTCCTGCGCCATTTTGCTGTAGGTGCCGGAGGCATCAATCACCGCAAACACTTTATATCCGTCCGCCACCGCGCTGATGGACGGGAAGGCCATGCAGACGCTGGTGATCGTGCCTGCAATAATTAACGTCTTGCGACCGGTAGCTTTTACCGCCGCCACGAATTCCGGGTTATCCCAGGCGTTGATCTCACCTTTGCGGGCCACATACTGCGCATGCGGCGCGTTGGCGTGGATCTCCGGGATAAGCGGGCCGTTCGGTCCCTGTGGAACGGAGGCGGTGGTGATCACCGGGATCTTCGCCAGCGTGGCGATCTTTGCCAGCGCCGCCGCACGGGCGCGCAGCTCCGGCATGGGCATGTCGCCGACGGTCTGGAACAGCCCGCTCTGGTGGTCGATAAGCAGCATGACGGCATCATTTACGTCAATGACGGGACGTGCACCGTTGAAGTTTGCAGGGGTAGACATATCGCGCTCCTTAATTACGTTCAGATCTGGCCAAAGCGGCCGGAGTTGAAATCACGAATGGCTTCCGCGATCTCGGTTTTACTGTTCATCACAAACGGGCCGTAGCCCACAATCGGTTCATTCAGCGGCTCACCGGCCATCAGCAGCAATTTCGCGTCGCTGTTCGCTTCCAGATGCAGCTTTTCACCGCTCTGACTTAGCACAACCAGCTGCGCTTCACCCGCTGGCGTGGTGCCGTTCACCGTTACGCTGCCCTCAAGTACCACCAGCGCCGTGCTCCAGCCTTCGGGCTGGTTGAGCGTCAGATGGCTGCCCTGGTTAAGCGCGATGTCCCAGACGTTCAGCGGTGAGAAGGTATGGGCCGGGCCCGTCACGTCCTCAAGGCGACCGGCGATGACCCGCAGCGTGCCGCTGTTATCCGGCAGCGTGACCACCGGGATATCCGCTTTGGTGATGCTCTGGTAGCCGGGCGTCGCCATTTTGTCTTTGGCGGGCAGGTTGACCCACAGCTGCATCATTTTTAGTTCACCGCCTTTCTGCGCGAAGGCGCTGGAGTGGAACTCCTCGTGCAGGATGCCTGCGCCCGCCGTCATCCACTGCACGTCGCCGGGGCCAATAATGCCGCCTCTGCCGGTGGAGTCGCGATGCTCCACTTCGCCGGCGTAAACGATGGTCACCGTTTCAAAGCCGCGATGAGGATGCTCGCCCACGCCGCGTTTCGCGCCGTCCGCCGGGAAGGTGTACGGTCCGGCATAGTCCAGCAGCAGAAACGGGCTCAGCGGCTCGCCGTGCGTCTGGTAAGAAAACATTGAACGAACCGGGAAACCGTCACCGACCCAGTGCGGACGAGGTGCGGTATAAACGCCTGTTACGTTTTTCATGATGTACTCCTGATGTTCTGTTGATGTAATTAGCTTATATTCAGGGTTAATATCCCGGTAGATAGTGAAAATGACATTCACTGTTCTGAATATGGAACGATGAGGGCGTATGCAGGATCTCAATGATTTCGCGTGGTTTGTGAAGGTGGTGGACCATGGTGGATTTGCGGCGGCGGGTCGGGCGCTCGATCAGCCCAAGTCAAAACTGAGCCGCCGGATTGCCCAGCTGGAAGAGCGCCTTGGCGTGCGGTTGATCCAGCGCACCACCCGGCAGTTTACGGTGACGGAAGTGGGGCAGACGTTCTATCAGCACTGTAAAGCCATGCTGGTAGAGGCCGAAGCTGCGGAAGAGGCGGTGGCGGCGTTGCAGGCCGAGCCACGCGGCGTGGTCAGGATCACCTGTCCGGTCACCTTGCTGCACGTGCACGTGGGGCCCATGCTGGCGCGGTTTATGGCGCGCTATCCGGGGATCAATCTTCAGCTTGAGGCCACCAACCGACGGGTCGATCTGGTGGGCGAGGGCATTGACGTGGCGATCCGCGTTCGTCCACGTCCGTTTGATGACAGCGACCTGGTGTTAAGAGTGCTGGCAGACAGGGGACACTGCCTGGTGGCGAGCCCTGCGCTGATTGAGCGGATGGGTCACCCTGCCGTGCCCTCTGAGCTGAGCGAGTGGCCGGGTTTGAGCATGGGGGTGGGAAAGCAGCTGCACAGATGGGAGCTGAGCGGGCCGGAGGGAGCGAAAGCCGCGATTCATTACACGCCGCGCTTTATTACCACCGACATGCTGGCGCTGCGTGAAGCGGCGATGGCGGGGGTGGGCGTGGTGCAGCTGCCGATTTTGATGGTCAAGGATCAGCTGGCATCCGGGGAACTGGTAAGGGTGCTGGACGCATGGGAACCCCGACGGGAAGTGATTCACGCTGTTTATCCTTCCAGGCGAGGTTTGCTGCCGTCCGTCAGAACACTGGTGGATTTTCTTACTGAAGAGTATGCGCGGATGGTGGAGGAGTAACGATCCCCTCGCCGCTTTGGGCAGTTTCCTCGCAGGTTCGTCATCTGTCCAACTGGCTGCGCCAGTTGTCGAACCCCGGTCGGGGGTTCTCATCCCCCCTTACGAGAATATAAAAGAAAAAAGCCCGTACTTTCGTACGAGCTCTCATCTTGAATATGGCGGTGAGGGGGGGATTCGAACCCCCGATACGTTGCCGTATACACACTTTCCAGGCGTGCTCCTTCAGCCACTCGGACACCTCACCATATTGTCATCCCGTTGTTGCTGGGACGGGCGCTAATGTAAGGAAAAGCCGAACTGCCGTCAACCCACTTTTTCAGTAATTTAGCGCGTTTAGACAAACTTCAGGCAACATGATTCTTAAATGTGCTGAAAGCGTCTTTTTTATCAACAACACGGTCGCGCAAGAAATTTGCTATGCTGACCATCCAGTTAAAAAGCAAAATAAATCAGCGCAATAAAAGGCAGGATTGACTATGGATATACTCTTCTATCACCCCACTTTTGATACGGCTTACTGGATTAAGGCACTTTCTGCGGCACTGCCGGGCGCTCGCGTTCGTGAGTGGAAGCGGGGCGATAACGAACATGCTGACTACGCGCTGGTCTGGCATCCGCCGGTAGAAATGCTCCAGGGCCGTAAGCTAAAGGCCGTGTTCGCGCTCGGGGCCGGCGTGGATTCCATTCTGAGCAAGCTGAAAGCACACCCTGAAATGCTGCCGGAAGATATTCCTCTGTTCCGCCTGGAAGATACCGGTATGGGCCAGCAAATGCAGGAGTATGCCGTCAGCCAGGTGCTGCACTGGTTCCGCCGCTTTGATGACTATCAGGCGCTTAAGCAGCAATCCCGCTGGGAGCCGCTGCCTGAATATCCGCGCGAAGCGTTTACCGTTGGTATCCTCGGCGCGGGCGTGCTGGGTTCGAAAGTGGCTGAAGCGCTCGCGCCGTGGGGCTTCCCGCTGCGCTGCTGGAGCCGCAGCCGTAAAGACTATCCGGGCGTTGAGAGCTTTGCCGGAACGGATGAGCTTCCGGCCTTCCTGAACGGCACGCGTGTGCTAATTAACCTGCTGCCCAATACGGCGGAAACGGTGGGGATTATCAATGAAGGCCTGCTCAACCAGCTGGACGACCAGAGCTATCTGATGAACCTGGCGCGCGGCGTGCATCTGGTCGAGCCGGATCTGCTGAAGGCGCTGGATAGCGGGAAGCTTAAAGGCGCCATGCTGGATGTCTACAGCCGTGAGCCGCTGCCGGAGGAAAGCCCGCTGTGGCGACACCCGCGCGTGGCAATGACTCCGCACGTTGCTGCCGTGACGCGACCTGCCGAGGCGGTGGCCTATATCTCGCACACGATCGGTGAAATAGAGAAGGGTAACCCGGTCACCGGACAGGTCGACCGACAGCGCGGCTACTGAGAGAAACCCGGCGTTCGCCGGGTTTTTGCTAATATTCGCCGCTGATAACTGCTATCCTTTGGAAAAAACGCAGAGGAGAGAAAGATGTATCCCGTTGACCTGCATATGCACACCGTCGCCAGCACCCACGCGTATAGCAACCTCCATGATTATATTGCCCAGGCGAAGCTTAAGGGCATCAAGCTGTTCGCGATAACCGATCACGGCCCGGATATGGCGGATGCGCCGCACTACTGGCATTTTGTGAATATGCGTATCTGGCCACGTCTGGTGGACGGCATTGGGATACTGCGCGGCATTGAGGCGAACATCAAAAACACCGACGGTGAAATTGACTGTACCGGCCCGATGCTGACCTCCTTAGATCTGATCCTTGCCGGCTTCCATGAGCCGGTTTTCCCGCCGCAGGATAAAGAGACCAATACCGCGGCGATGATTGCCACTATTGCCAGCGGCAATGTGCACATCATCAGCCATCCAGGCAATCCGAAATACCCGATTGATATTCAGGCCGTGGCGCAGGCCGCGGCGAAACACCGCGTGGCGCTGGAGATTAATAACTCCTCGTTCGTGCACTCGCGTAAAGGCAGTGAAGCCAACTGTCGCGAAGTGGCTGCCGCCGTGCGTGATGCGGGTGGCATGGTGGCGCTGGGCTCTGATTCGCACACGGCCTTCACGCTGGGGGATTTTAGCGAGTGCCTGAAAATATTGCAGGATGTGGATTTCCCGGAAGAGCGCATCCTGAACGTCACGCCGCGTCGTATGCTTGATTTCCTCGAGTCGCGCGGCATGGCGCCGATTGATGAATTTGCCGATCTTTAATTGAATAACGGAATAAAACAATGAATGAATTTTCCATCCTTTGCCGCGTGCTGGGCTCCCTGTATTACCGCCAGCCGCAGGACCCGCTGCTGGTGCCGCTGTTTACGCTGATTCGCGAAGGTAAACTGGCGCAGAACTGGCCGCTGGAACAGGATGAGTTACTGGAGCGCCTGCAGAAAAACTGCGATATGCAGCAGATCTCAACGGACTACAATGCCCTGTTCGTGGGCGAAGAGTGCCGCGTGTCGCCGTATCGTTCCGCCTGGCAGGAAGGAGCGACCGAAGCGGAAGTGCGGGCATTCCTTTCAGAACGCGGGATGCCGCTGAGCGATACCCCAGCCGATCATATCGGTACGCTGCTGCTGGCCGCGTCCTGGATCGAAGACAACGCTGGCGACGATGAAAATGAAGCCATCGGGATCCTCTTCGAAACCTATCTGCTGCCGTGGGTGGGGACCTTCCTGGGTAAAGTGGAAGCTCATGCCACCTCTCCGTTCTGGCGAACGCTGGCCCCGCTGACGCGTGACGCCATTGCAGCAATGTGGGATGAGCTGGAAGAAGAGAACGAGGGGTGATGTAAATCACAAAAATCCTGCAACGATACATTTCAACTTGCACGTAATGTGCTTCTGATCTCATTTCTATGGCGCGCTTCTGCTAAGATGCGCGCCATGAACATATTACTTTGTATTGCAATCACGACGGGCATCCTCTCCGGTATTTGGGGATGGGTAGCGGTGTCTCTCGGTCTGTTAAGCTGGGCTGGCTTCCTGGGCTGCACGGCCTATTTCGCCTGTCCTCAGGGGGGGCTGAAAGGGCTCTTTATCTCAGGCTGCACGCTGATGAGCGGCGTTATCTGGGCGCTGGTCATCATGAAAGGCAGCGCGCTGGCGCCGCATCTGGAGATGCTGGGGTACGTCATGACGGGTGTCGTCGCCTTCCTGATGTGCATCCAGGCGAAGCATCTGCTGCTGTCGTTTGTGCCGGGAACCTTTATGGGGGCCTGCGCAACCTTTGCCGGGCAGGGGGACTGGAAGCTGGTGGTTCCTTCCCTGGCGCTGGGGCTGCTGTTTGGCTACGCCATGAAGAACAGCGGTCTTTGGCTGGCGGCGCGACGGGAAAAAACGCAAAACATCACCGCGATGAGTGAATAAAAAAAAGGCGAGATAATCATCTCGCCTTTTTTTATGCGCTGCCCGTCAGGATTCCGGAGGCACCGACATATCACGGTATTTCACCAGGATCGGGTTCTGCACGTCCGCTTTGTTTTGCAGATCCCACAGCCCGCGATCGATACCATCGTTGATTAAGAAGATCACGCCGGTTTCAATGGCTGACATCAGACACATCATGACCGGTTCGTTAGAGGTGTAGCCAATTTCTCCCTCCAGCAGGCGCTGGTAATCAATAAAGCGGAATACCCCAGCCTGAACTTCATAAGACAAAATCGTTTTGCTGGTGTTGACCGAAGAGAGGACTTCACCGGTACTGACGTTCACGACGCGCAGGTTAACCGCAATTTGGTCGAGCTGGTACTGGGTATCTGCGCCGATACCGAAGTAGCGCGCGCCCACGCCACCCGATTTCACGTTGCTCTCGTAACCGATAATCGACCCTTCAATCATCACGTTTGCGGCGGCCAGAGACTGCAGAGGCATCCGGTTATTGTCCGCAACGGTGCCATTCTCCTGCGCGGCACGAATGATTTTTCGTTCATTTAACAGGTTCTGAAGCCCCTGGCGTTCCAGCGGAATAAACCAGTGCGAATCTTTAAGTGCAGTCACCAGCATGGCGGTGGCGCTTTGCGGCACCGCGGTGGAGAAGTTACTTGCCGGATAAGGCTTAAATTGTCCGGTTTCATCCTGAATGTTGTATACCGAGACAAATATCTTGCCCGTAGGTGAAGGCAAATGGGTTAAATCACGGTAACTCTGGGCCCGCGGCATTAATGTGGGTTTTGCAGCTTCTTTAGGCGGAGCAGTTAAACAACCGCTCAATAAGCACACTGCAACAAATATCAGGAAGCGCTGCATGGTCGTTGTCCTTATTTAGCTATTGTTTAAAAGTCAGTTGAATTATTTTGCAGGCCGGAAACCTCTATGGTGGAGGTTTTTCCGGTTTTACGATCGGTCACGTTCAACTGGAGCTGTCCGTCCCTGTTGGCGATGTCGACGATAAAGTCGTTGGTCATCATTCGGCCGGGTTTGCCGGTATTAATGTTGGTCAGCAATCCCCCTAAAATCTGCGACTGGATAGCCTGGGTGAAGTTATCCAGTGCGGAAGGGGTATCAACGGTAAAATCCTGAAAGCTCGGATCTTTATAGGAGTTTTGTGCCTGAGCTTGATTCAGCAGAAAGGCACCGTTGTTGGGGTTACCGCCAAAGTTAGGGTTACGGAACTGGAAGGTCATATTTCCGGCCCAGCTCAGGGGAGCAATAAGCATGATCGAAACAACTGCATATGCAATACGCATGACAGCCTCCGCATATCGGTTCGCTAGAACTCATCTTTTGCTAAATCGCTGGTGCTTAATAGGGCTTTATCTATTTGCAGGCGATTAATAGCGTCTTCAGTTTGAGCCAGTGCTAAGGCTACGTTTTTTTCGAAGTCTGTTTTCGAGGGGAATAAAAACGTTTGATAAATAACGTCCTGATTGGCCGTTATGGTTATCCAGCTTCCCCAACGTGCACTGGGCCGCTCGTTGATTGTTAAATTACCCGTGTAAGGACTGTCCCATTTATCGCTGAAGGCCCGGTAAAAACTGTGCCCGATCGATGAGACAGTGTGGTCAGTTAACAATCCGGGAACTTCGACCTCAACGGCCTGCAGGTTCCCTGCAGCGAGCAGGAGACTCGCTGCGGCGATCCAACTCAACGTGCGCTTCATGTGATTAACGCCTGAGGTTATCGTTTGCCCATGAAACCGCCTGAGTTCGGTTTTTAACAGCTATCTTCTTGAAAAGATTATAAAGGTGCGTCTTTACCGTATTTTCGCTGATAAATAACGAACGGGCGATTTCAATATTTGAAGCACCAATGCGTAATTTGTTCAGGATCTCTTTCTCACGGTGGGTGAGCAGCGCTGATTCCGAACTGTTATAGCGGTAATTTCCGGAGTGCGTGATGAGGTAGCTGGCCAGCTTTTGCGAGAAATAGCATTCGCCGCGCAATATGCCTTGCAGACCATCTACCACCCGAACCTCTTCTTCAGTGACGTAGAACACGCCATTGATATGCGGCCAGCTTTCAATATCTCTGAAAGGATATTCATCAGGCGTATTCAATAATAGCACGCAGATATTATTGTTTTTCCTGCTTAAGTTATCTTGCCAGTAATGGATAAGCTTTTTATCGGCTTCCATCATATCAAACAGAATGATGCTGCCAGGTGCAATATCATCAAAAGAACGTTGAATATTATGCAATTTCCCGTTCAGTGATAGAGATTGCTTTAAATGTTGTAATAAAGCTGTCGCTTGCAGAGAAGGTTTTGTGATCAACAGTAATGTATGACCATGTAAACTATGGACTTCATTATACATGATGAAACCCCACTTATTTTTGGCACCTGACAGCCGCCCTCTCTGTAAAGAAGAGGGCACCAGAAGTACTGACAGATGTTGCACTGCTGTGTGTAGAATCAGAACATAACCTCCACAGGGAGGTAAATATAAAACCAATTTCGTACATCTAATTTCAATCTAGCTTTTACGAATTTTAAAGCAAGTGTTAATCATGTAACAATATGTAAAAATCAATATTAATTTGTGAAAATGGCAGATTTTGAATGTTGTTATTTGATATGAAAGTTGTACATGAAAATAGTTGTGCATAGATTTTAAAAATCATACAAATATAATTAACCAGTTAATATTTATAAGTATTTATTATTTTCTTTAGTTTGTTCCCAAGTATGAGTAACTGGTACTTTCTAAGTCATGCCGTACTGATTTTCCTGGCTTAAGAAAACTCGCCTTGTGTCACGCACTGAAGAAAATCGCATCCTGGCGTTACGCTTAAACAACGCGGGAAGGGGCATGGACGGCTGTCTCACCGTTGTACAACTTGTCGCGCATAAATATTTCATAAAAAATAAAAACGGCCTGTGTAATGCCTTTTATGGTGCAAATTACAACTTTGTGGTGACCTGAAAAATAAAAATAAGCCGCGCGGGTGAGATATTTAAAATGTTTCAGCGGACATACTCTTCACCGTAACGACGCGTTAACAAAAACGAGTCGTTTAATACGAAATACGATCAGGGTGTTTTCAGGTAGCCGGGTCCAGGGTGACAACATGAAAAACACATCGTTATTTTTGATGTTTACATTACTGGGTGCGCCTGGATTTGTAACCGCCGCGAATTCAGATTTAGCAAACGCTGAATATAATTTTGCGGTTAATGAATTAAGTTATTCATCATTAAATCAGGCAGCCATTATTGGTCAACAGGGCGTATTTAATGACGCTCAGCTTCGCCAGGAAGGATCGAAACTCTTGTCCGTCATTTCTCAGGATGGGGCAGGCAACAGAGCGAGAGTTGATCAATCAGGGACTTACAATATTGCCTGGATCGATCAGAGCGGTAACGGGAACGATGCAGGTATTACGCAGGATGGATATGGTAATAGTGCGAAAATTATCCAGAAAGGGTCGGGTAATAGAGCAAATATTACGCAGTACGGTACGCAGAAAACCGCAGTTGTAGTGCAGAAACAGTCGCAGATGGCAATTCGCGTTATTCAGCGCTAGCTATTTCGCGACGACGTTAATCAATCCGATGGGGGTTTACCATGAAATTTATCAAAGTGGCAGCACTTGCAGCAATCGTCGTTTCTGGTAGTGCTATGGCTGGTATGATTAATCAGGGCGGATGGGGTCATGGACACGGTCATGGCGGAAACAGTGGTCCAAATTCAACCCTGAATATTTATCAGAACGGTGGCGGTAACTCCGCGCTGGCGTTGCAAACAGATGCCAGAAATTCCGTTCTTAATATTAGCCAGACCGGTGGCGGTAACGGGGCTGATGTCGGTCAGGGTTCTGACGACAGCAAAATCAACCTGACCCAGAACGGCTTTGGCAACAGTGCGACACTCGACCAGTGGAACAGCAAAAAATCCGTTATGAATGTTAGCCAGTACGGCGGCCTTAACGGTGCGCTCGTAGACCAGACGGCATCTAACTCCACCGTCAACGTTACCCAGATCGGCTTTGGTAACCACGCGACAGCGCATCAGTACTGATACTGAAATCTGTACTACAAAAAAACAGGGCCGATGCCCTGTTTTTTTTCGGGAGTTCCTCATGAATACCTTCATTCTCCTTGCCGCGCTTTCCGGCCAGATAAGCTTTCAAACGTCACAGCAGGGAAATATGACGACCATTATTCCGCAGGTCATTTTGACGGAACCGTGTGATTGTCAGGTTCAGATCCTCTCTTTGAAGGAAGGGCAGAGTGGGCAAAGTGCTTCGCGACAGCAAAATACCCTTTTTATTCCCGCTAATCAGCCGATTGATTTAACGCGGTTGAGTTTAACTATTTCTGCGGAAGACACGATCAACATCGTTGTCACCGTCACGGATGGAAAAGCGCTTCATTTATCACAGCAGTGGTCGCCAGCCGGGGGTGCGCTGTAAATATTCATGAAATCAATGCATTGTGAATATTTGCCGTTGAACTAAGCTGTTATCAGGAACTGCGTTGTTAGGTTCCGTAACGTCAGCCTTCGTTTGCATAATGAAGCGCGTTTGCCCCTCATGGACGATTTTCATTGAGGAGTACATATCGTGACCCACTCTTTTGCACATCTTATTTCAGGTCTGGGCCTGCTTGTTTCGGCATTTATCGCTCCAGCTTATTCGGCCACGCTCGCGCAGGGCGGCGTTATTCACTTTCGCGGCGCAATCGTTGCTGACCCTTGCGAAGTTACCCACCAGCAGCGGCAGCTGGCGGTGTCGTGTCCGGAAAAAAATCGTATGCAAACGCGTATGGTGAGTTACGGCGACGCGCTGAACGGCAAGGAGACGGCTTCCGGCCTGGCTACAGTGAATATGACGTACCTGAATCCTGAAAAAACGCTCGCGGTTGTTCAGATCCAGTACCGTTAATACCCGTGCGCGCCCGTCGGCGGGCGCGGTTTTATGCCTATCGTTTTTCTCAATAACCCCTCTGCGATACACTTATAAAAAAGGCGGGCAGCAGAGGGGCTTTATGAAACCGCAAATTGAAGTTATTCATGGCGATATTACGACAGTTCATGTCGACGTCATCGTCAATGCGGCCAATCCTTCCCTGATGGGGGGAGGAGGCGTAGACGGCGCTATTCACCGGGCTGCTGGACCGCAGTTACTGGAAGCCTGTAAAATCGTGCGTCAGCAACAGGGTGAATGCCCTCCGGGCCATGCGGTGATTACGCTGGCGGGCAACCTTCCTGCCAAAGCGGTGATTCATGCTGTCGGGCCCGTGTGGCACGGCGGAGACCAACATGAAGCGAGCCTTCTGGAGGAGGCATACCGAAACTGTCTGCGGCTTGCCGCCGACAACGGCTATAAAACGATGGCGTTCCCGGCCATCAGCACCGGCGTGTATGGATATCCTAAGGCGGCAGCGGCGACCATCGCCGTCGAAACGGTTTACCGCTATTTGTCGCTTAAACCGCAGCCAGAGAAGGTGATTTTTGTCTGCTTCGATGAAGACACCACGCATCTTTATCAGCGGCTTTTGACTCAGCGCAGACAAGAGCTGGAGAGCTGAAGCGAAGGCGGCGCACCGTGAGTGCGCCGCACTGCTCAGGCGGCTTTCGGCTGAGGCTTTCCTGAAAACAGGAAGCGCAGAAGAGGGATCCGCAGATGGATCTCGTAGAGTACGACGGCAATCCCCACCACAAACACCAGCCCGGTAAAGAAGCCCAGCGTGTTGGATGCGATATGCGGCGTGATGTATGCCCCGAAGAACAGCGTCAACGGGTGGTGCACCAGATAGATAAACAGTGAGGCATTGACGAAGTAGGTCACGCGGCTGGACTTAAAGTTCAGCAAACGGTGGCCGAGCGCGAACACCACGTTCACCATCCACAAGCCCAACAGCATGGTGATCACGCTTTCTGTTTCATACATCCAGGCGTCGCCACTCCCGTAGCGCTGGTTCAGCAGGTAGGCCGCAAACGCGATGGCCGCACCCACCGCGCACCACGGTGACGGGGTGGTAAACAGCGCTTTAAGCCTCGGATGAATAAAGGCCAGCGCGCCAATTAAAAAGAACGGAATGTAGAACAGCGACTGCATCACCACAAAATTGAACAGGCCGTCGCTCAGTATTGGTGGATAGACGATAAACAACGTGCGTCTCACCGCGGCATAGGCGATCCCCAGCAGTAAAAAGAGCACCGACAGTTTGCCCAGCGTGACGTTAGCGAAGAAAGAGTCTGCTGTCGTGCTGAGATGACGGCGCAGGCGGCTGAAAATCACCAGACTGACCGTGGTCAGCACCACCAGAACCAGCAGGAACCAGAGGTGAGACACCAGCTCCCAGACCAGCGTGTTGTACTTTTCATACAGCGAGAGATTCGGCCAGTTCTCCGCCTTGCCTTTAACGTATTGCAGCATAATGAACTGCGGCAGCGTCAGCAGTGGTATGGCGGTTAACATGGGAATACCTACGCGCTCTACGCGCACTTTCCACCAGCGCTTAAGCGGATAGCGTAAAAAAAGCATGTACGAGAAATAGCCGGAGATGACAAAAAACACCTGCATGCGGAAGGCGTGAATAAAGTCATTAAACAGCGTCAGCCACCAGGAGGGCATCTGGCTATTAACATGCCACGTGTGGCTGGAGTAAATCAGTGAAATATGAAAGGGGATCCCCAATAGCATCAGCCATGCCCGGATCGAGTCGAGGAAATATTCCCGTTGTATCGGTGTTGTGCTCATATAACGTTGTGCATTCTCAGACTTTTCGCCTTATCCCTAAGGCTCATAATGGTTACATTCGACGCCAACCCTACACCAAGACCGACACACTGTCTCCAGGATAAGCACGCAAAGTGAATAACGGGTTCTTTCATTTGCTTAATCCATGAGCCAGCAGCTGAACAAAGCAGTGATTATGTTGTCGGATTGCCTGAGTTTCCATTAAAATGGATCGGATCGATATAAGCACACAAAGGGGGAAGTGCTTACTTATTATGAAACATAAACCACAGATGATGAAAATGCGTTGGTTGGGTGTTGCGGTGGTGTTATCACTGTATACCTCATCGGCACTGGCCTTTAACATCGACGATGTCGCAAAACAGGCAAAATCGATGGCAGGCAAGAGCTACGAAGCGCCGAAAAGTAACCTGCCCTCCGTTTTCCGCGACATGAAGTATGCGGACTATCAGCAGATCCAGTTCAACCACGATAAAGCGTACTGGAACAACGTTAAAACCCCGTTCAAGCTTGAATTTTATCATCAGGGTATGTACTTCGACACGCCTGTTGCCATCAATGAAGTGACGGCGACCGCGGTACGTAAGATCAAGTACAGCCCGGATTACTTCAATTTTGGCAATGTGCAGCACGACAAAGATACGGTGAAAGACCTGGGCTTCGCAGGCTTTAAGGTGCTTTACCCGATCAACAGCAAAGATAAAAACGACGAAATCGTTAGCATGCTTGGCGCCAGCTACTTCCGCGTGATTGGCGCGGGGCAGGTGTACGGGCTTTCTGCGCGCGGTCTGGCTATTGATACCGCGCTGCCATCAGGTGAAGAGTTCCCGCGTTTCCGCGAGTTCTGGATTGAGCGTCCAAAACCAACGGACAAACGTCTGACTATTTATGCGCTGCTGGATTCCCCACGCGCAACCGGTGCCTATCGCTTTGTGATTATGCCAGGTCGTGACACGGTCGTTGACGTGCAGTCTAAGGTTTACCTGCGTGACAAAGTGGGCAAACTGGGCGTCGCTCCGCTGACCAGTATGTTCCTGTTTGGGCCGAACCAGCCGTCACCGGCAACCAACTTCCGCCCGGAACTGCATGACTCCAACGGTCTGTCTATTCATGCCGGTAACGGTGAGTGGATCTGGCGTCCGCTGAATAACCCGAAACATCTGGCGGTCAGCAGCTTTGCGATGGAAAACCCGCAGGGCTTTGGCCTGCTGCAACGTGGCCGTCAGTTCTCTCGCTTTGAAGATCTCGACGACCGCTATGACCTGCGTCCAAGCGCCTGGGTTACGCCAAAAGGCGACTGGGGTAAAGGCAAGGTAGAGCTGGTTGAAATTCCAACCAACGACGAAACCAACGACAACATCGTCGCATACTGGACGCCGGATCAGCTGCCGGAAGCCGGTAAAGAGATGAACTTCAAGTACACCATTACCTTCAGCCGCGACGAAGATAAGCTGCATGCGCCGGATAACGCGTATGTGACGCAGACTCGCCGCTCTACGGGTGACGTGAAGCAGTCTAACCTGATCCGTCAGCCTGACGGTACGGTAGCGTTTGTCGTGGACTTCACCGGCCAGGATATGAAGAAACTGTCTCCTGATACTGCGGTGTCGGCCCAGGCCAGCATCGGTGACAACGGTGAAATCGTAGAGAACACCGTGCGTTACAACCCGGTAACCAAAGGCTGGCGTCTGACCCTGCGTGTGAAAGTGAGAGATCCGAAACAGACCACTGAAATGCGTGCTGCGCTGGTCAGTGAAGATCAGCCGCTGAGTGAAACCTGGAGCTACCAGCTACCTGCCAATGAATAATACATCTGAATATATTGATGCCATGCCGCTGACGGATATCGAAAAAGCGGCGCTGCCTAAGAGCGACATCCGCGCGGTTCATACCGCGCTGGATGGCGAACATCGTCAGTTTTCCCGTGATGATGATACGCCGCTGGGGTCAGTCAAGGCGCGTCTGGAGCAGGCCTGGCCGGACTCGCTGGCAGAAGGGCAGTTGATTAAAGACGACGAAGGACGCGATCAGCTTCAGGCGATGCCGAAAGCGACGCGTTCCTCAATGTTCCCCGATCCATGGCGCACCAACCCGGTTGGCCGCTTCTGGGATCGCCTGCGCGGGCGTGACGTCACGCCGCGCTATCTGTCGCGCCTGACGAAAGAAGAGCAGGCCTCCGAACAGAAATGGCGTACCGTGGGGACAATTCGCCGTTATATCCTGCTACTTCTGACGCTGGCGCAGACGGTTGTCGCGACCTGGTATATGAAAACCATTCTGCCTTACCAGGGCTGGGCGTTTATCAACCCGACGGACATGATGGGCCAGGATCTCTGGGTCTCCTTCATGCAGCTGCTGCCGTATATCCTGCAGAGCGGCATCCTTCTGCTGTTCGCGGTTCTCTTCTGCTGGGTCTCGGCCGGGTTCTGGACCGCGCTGATGGGCTTCCTGCAGCTGCTGATGGGACGGGACAAGTACAGCATTTCGGCGTCGACGGTCGGGGATGAACCCCTCAATCCCGAGCACCGTACCGCACTGATTATGCCTATCTGTAACGAAGACGTTGACCGCGTATTTGCGGGGCTGCGTGCAACCTGGGAGTCCGTAAAGGCAACCGGTAATGCGGCGCATTTCGACGTTTACATCCTGAGCGACAGTTACAACCCGGACATCTGCGTTGCAGAGCAAAAAGCCTGGATGGAGCTGATTGCGGAAGTGCAGGGCGAAGGACAGATCTTCTACCGCCGCCGCCGCCGTCGCGTGAAGCGTAAAAGCGGCAACATCGATGACTTCTGCCGCCGCTGGGGTAACCAGTACAGCTACATGGTCGTGCTGGATGCTGACTCCGTCATGAGCGGTGACTGCCTGAGCGGTCTGGTACGTCTGATGGAAGCCAACCCGAACGCGGGGATCATTCAGTCTTCGCCAAAAGCATCCGGCATGGACACCCTGTACGCGCGCTGCCAGCAGTTCGCCACCCGTGTTTACGGCCCGCTGTTTACCGCAGGTCTGCACTTCTGGCAGTTGGGTGAGTCGCACTACTGGGGCCACAACGCCATTATCCGCGTGAAGCCGTTCATCGAACACTGTGCGCTGGCGCCGCTGCCGGGCGAGGGTTCGTTTGCCGGTTCGATTCTGTCGCATGACTTCGTGGAAGCGGCGCTGATGCGTCGTGCTGGCTGGGGCGTCTGGATTGCCTACGACCTGCCGGGATCGTACGAAGAGCTGCCGCCGAACCTGCTGGACGAGCTCAAGCGCGACCGCCGCTGGTGTCACGGTAACCTGATGAACTTCCGCCTGTTCCTCGTAAAAGGGATGCACCCGGTTCACCGTGCGGTGTTCCTGACGGGCGTAATGTCTTATCTCTCCGCACCGCTGTGGTTTATGTTCCTCGCGCTCTCCACTGCGCTGCAGGTCGTCCATGCCCTGACGGAGCCGCAATACTTCCTGCAACCGCGCCAGCTGTTCCCGGTGTGGCCGCAGTGGCGTCCGGAGCTGGCGATTGCGCTGTTTGCTTCCACCATGGTGCTGCTGTTCCTGCCTAAGCTGCTCAGTATCATCCTGATCTGGTGCAAAGGCTCGAAAGAGTACGGCGGATTCTTCCGCGTCACCCTTTCGCTGCTGCTGGAAGTGCTGTTCTCCGTGCTGCTGGCGCCGGTGCGTATGCTGTTCCACACCGTGTTTGTGGTCAGCGCGTTCCTGGGCTGGGAAGTGGTCTGGAACTCACCGCAGCGTGATGACGACTCCACGCCGTGGAGCGAAGCCTTCATGCGCCACGGGTCTCAGCTGCTGCTGGGCCTGGTGTGGGCGGCCGGAATGGCCTGGCTGGATCTGCGCTTCCTGTTCTGGCTGGCGCCGATTGTCTTCTCGCTGATCCTGTCGCCGTTTGTGTCCGTGATCTCCAGCCGTTCAACGGTAGGGCTGCGTACCAAACGCTGGAAACTGTTCCTGATCCCGGAAGAGTATTCCCCGCCGCAGGTGCTGGTGGATACCGATACCTATCTGGAGCAGAACCGCAACCGTACGCTGGACGATGGCTTTATGCACGCCGTGTTTAATCCGTCATTCAACGCTCTGGCGACGGCAATGGCCACCGCGCGCCACCGCGCAAGCCAGGTGCTGGAGATTGCCCGCGATCGTCACGTTGAGCAGGCGCTTAACGAGACTCCGGAAAAACTTAATCGCGACCGTCGTCTGGTGCTGCTGAGCGATCCGGTCACGATGGCAAGACTTCACTATCGCGTATGGTCCGCTCCGGAGAAGTACTCTTCGTGGGTGAACTACTACAAAGAGCTGAAGCTGAACCCGCTGGCGCTGAAGGCGAAGTAAGCGGTTAAGCAAGGTGGGTAAGCAAGGTGGGTAAGCAAAGCGCCACCCGCCAGATAAAATACCGGCTGTGAGGCCGGTATTTTTTTAGAGGTTACTGATGAAAATAATCATCGTCGTCATGATGGCATGCCTGCTGAGTGGCTGCGGCAGCATCATCAGCCGCACTATTCCAGGTCAGGGCCATGGCAACCAGTACTACCCGGGCGTAAAATGGGATGTCCGTGATTCCGCATGGCGCTACCTGACGGTGCTCGATCTGCCGTTCTCGCTGATTTTCGACACGCTGTTGCTGCCCATCGATGCCAGCCACGGCCCGTACGAGTAGCGTAAATTAACGCTCGTCCCATTCATCGGCTGCGGTTTGACCTTCTTCCGTATCCAGCGGTGGCTCGAGCTGAAATTCGCCCTCATCCCACTCGTGCAGCGTATTCTCCTCCAGCCATTCCTGGCGTAACTCGATTTCGTCATAGTCGCCATCAAACACGGCCTGCGCCCCTGCACCGCTCAGGACCGGCAAACATTCCCCTTCTTCACCTTCGTCGGCAAAGAATTCGGCCTGCCACATAATATCCCCATCCTGCAGAACATATTTTTGGATATTAAGTTGTTGCACGTCAGCATCTTCTTCCTCAACGCCGGGATTATCGGCAAGGAACTCTTCACGAGCGGCGTCAATAGCTTCTTCCAGCGTGGCGTACATGGTCATTGGTGTCTCCCTGTTTTCCAGAAGGTTTCAGGGAAAGAATAGCTGAATATCAGATTCTGCAAGTATGAATGCGAAAATAAGCCGTCAGGCGTTCTTCTTATTCCGTCACTGGCCGTAACGCGCGGGATAAACTGAACCACGAGTAAATCGCGTTGAACAGCACCACGCCTGCCGTCACGATAAAGACGGCGCGAAAACCGAAGCTGGCGGAAATACCCGCCCCGAGAAGTGGCCCGGTGACGTTACCGATATCGCGAAACGACTGGTTATAGCTGAAAATACGCCCGGCAATCTGGTTCGTGGAGTTGTAGACCAGCAGGGTCTGTACGGCGGGTAGCAACGCCCCGTCGGCGGCGCCCAGCAAAAAGCGAAGCACGCCCAGCTGCCACGGAGAGTGCACCATCGACATGGGGATCAGCAGCAGGACGGAAACGATCAGTGCGCAGATCAGGATCTTTTCCGGGCCGACCCGGTCACCCAATTTCCCTAGCCTCGGTGCGCTAACCAGCGCCGCCACGCCGGGCACGGAGGCAATCAGCCCGCTGATAAACGCAATATTGCTGACGTTACCCGCCAAGTCGCGAACGTATAGGGTGAGAATAGGAGCGATCGATCCGGTTGCCACCTGAATGATCAATGTCGTTACGAACAGGCTCAGCACCAGTCTGGGATTTTTAAGCGAGGTCAGCACGTCTCTGGCGTGAAGCATCTCTTTTTTGGCGACGGGCGTAAATTTTTCACGGATGCAGACCAGGGTGACGATAAAGCACAGGAACAGCACGCTGGCGGTGATGAAAAAGACCGGGCGCAGGCCGTAGTTATCCGCCAGTAATCCCCCCGCCAGCGGCCCAAGCAGGGCGCCGCTCACGCCACCGGTTGAGAGCGTGCCAAGCGCCCAGCCGCTCTTATGGCGAGGAATTTGCGTGGCGATCAGGGCGTTCGCGTTGGGAATAAATCCGCCCAATAAGCCCAGCAATGCGCGCAAAATCAGGAACTGCCAGACGTTCTGCGCCACGCCCATCAGCGCCATGATAATCGCCATCCCCAGCGCTGAACGCAGCAGCATAATTTTACGTCCCTTGCGGTCGGCAAGGCCGCCCCAGAAGGGGGAGGCAATGGCGGAAAAGAGAAACGTGATGCTGAATACCAGGCCAGACCACATGTTGAGCGCGCTATGGCCCGTCACGCCCAGCTGTTCGACGTAGAGCGGCAGGAAAGGCATGACCAGGCTAAACGCCGCGCCGGTAAGAAAACAGCCAAGCCACGCAACCGTGAGGTTACGCTTCCAGTTTATGGGGGCATCTGAGGGTGTCATAACAATCCGCATAGTGAGGTGCAGAGCACCTGAGGCATGAAGTAATAAGCCTGCTAATTATGCGCCTGGGTTATGATTGCCGCAATGAGGGGGAGCTTTTAAAGCTAAAATAGCATGCGGCCCTGAGGGCCGCATGAGGATCAATAGCGGGAAGGCGTGCCTTCTGGCCGCGTTTTGAAGCGTCGATGCAGCCACATGTACTGCTCGGGTGCCAGCATGATGCACTTCTCCACAACGCCGTTCATCCAGCGCGCGGTAGTTTCCGCATCTTCCAGCGGCGGCGCGAGTTCCGGCTCAAGCATCATCAGCTCGTAGCCTGAGCCATCCGGCATACGGCGGGGAACAAAGGGAACGATGGCGGCTTTGGACATCCGCGCCAGCATCCAGGTGCCGGTGGTTGTGGCGGCCTCATCAACGGCGAAGAAGGGGACAAAGACGCTGGCCTGGGGGCCATAGTCGTGATCGGGGGCATACCAGACCACTTCACCGGATTTCAGCGCGCGGATCATGCCCTTCAGATCCTTACGATCGATCATGCTTTTGTTGGAGCGCATGCGGCCGTTGGTCTGGATGAGATCGATAACCGGGTTGTCGTTAGGACGGTAAACCCCGATGCCGGGCGCCTGCATGCCAAACATACGCGCCCCGATTTCGAGCGTCAGGAAATGGACGCCGATCAGCAGCACGCCGGTCTGATTGGCCTGAAGCGTATGCACCGGCTCCATGCCGGTGCCTGTAACCTTGCTCCAGCGGGCCATACGTTTGTCCGACCAGAACCACGCCATGCCGGTCTCCATGAGACCCATGCCGACGGATTCGAAATTCTTCGAGACCATATCATGGCGCTCCGCCTCGCTCATCTGCGGAAAGCACAGCTCAAGGTTACGATACGCGATGCGGGCGCGGCGCTTCATAAGCGTTTGCGCGAGTCGGCCTAATGATTTACCTAACCGGAAGATAACAGGGTAGGGAAGCTGTACCAGTAGCCATAAAAAGCCAATGCCAAGCCAGGTCATCCAATAGCGGGGGTGCAAAAGGGCGACGGTAAATTTTGGTAACTGGGTCATGTCTTTCCTGTGTTCAAACGTCCTGTTTCGCTATTGTCGCATTTTTTGAGACGTAGCCAAAATATCTGCCGTCGAAACCTGCACGACGACGGCAATTGTTAAGCCTGATTCATCAGGGTGTGTGAAATGTAGCGTAAATTGTGTGGATGTAAATTGGTTTTGTTTGCTATATGATGCCGACCGATTTTGATTCTCTCTGACGATTGCAGGACTTGTACACCATGCCAGTGTTACACAACCGCGTTTCGAATGAGATGTTAAAGGCGCGCATGTTGGCTGAAACCGAACCGCGCACGACCATCTCCTTCTACAAATACTTCACCATCGACGATCCGCAGGCGACCCGCGATGCGCTTTATCAGGCCTTCACGGCGCTGAACGTTTTCGGGCGCGTCTACCTTGCCCGCGAAGGCATTAACGCGCAGATTAGCGTGCCGGAAAGCAAAGTGAATGCGTTCCGCGACGCGCTTTATAGCTTCGACCCGGCCCTCAACGGCTTACGCCTGAACATTGCCCTGGATGACGATGGAAAATCGTTCTGGGTGCTGCGCATGAAGGTGCGTGAACGCATCGTGGCGGACGGTATTGACGATCCTGAGTTTAACCCGGCGGACGTCGGCGAATATCTGAAGGCCGCGGAAGTGAATGCGATGCTGGACGATCCGGATGCCGTGTTCATTGATATGCGTAACCACTACGAGTACGAAGTGGGGCATTTCGAAAACGCGATGGAGATTCCGGCCGATACCTTCCGCGAGCAGCTGCCTAAAGCGGTGGAGATGATGCAGGAGCATAAGGATAAAAAAATCGTTATGTACTGCACCGGCGGTATCCGCTGCGAGAAGGCCAGCGCGTGGATGAAGCACAATGGGTTCAACAAGGTCTGGCACATTGAAGGCGGTATTATCGAGTACGCACGCCGCGCCCGTGAGCAGGGCTTACCGGTACGCTTTATCGGTAAAAACTTCGTCTTTGACGAGCGCATGGGCGAGCGCATTTCAGAAGATGTGATTGCCCAGTGCCACCAGTGCGGCGCGCCGTGCGATACCCACACCAACTGCAAAAACGACGGTTGCCACCTGCTGTTTATTCAGTGCCCGGCCTGTGCCGAGAAGTTTAACGGCTGCTGTAGCGAGCTGTGCAGCGAAGAGAGCGTCCTGCCGGAAGAAGAGCAGCGTCGTCGTCGTGCGGGGCGTGAAAACGGTAATAAGATTTTTAATAAATCACGCGGCCGTCTGAATACCAAACTGGGTATTCCTGACCCGGAATGATAATAACGCCCGGAACGGCGAAAGCCTGCCGGGCGAATCTATTACGACTTCTGCTGCACACCTTCAACGGAAATAACCAGCTCAACGTCCTGCGACGCCGGGCCTAAATCCGTTGTGATATTAAAATCTTTCAGGTGAATTTTACCCGCCGCTTCAAAACCTGCGCGTTTTCCGCCCCACGGATCGTCGCCCTGACCGATCAATTTCGCATCCAGAGTAACGGGTTTGGTTACGCCATTCAGCGTCAGATTCCCGGTAATAGCCAATTTATCACCGTCTTTCTTCACTTCCGTGGAGGTGAAGGTGGCCTGCGGGAATTTTGTGACGTTGAGGAACTCTGCGCTGCGCAGGTGTTTATCGCGCTCAGCATGGTTCGTGTCGACGCTGTTCGTATTAATGGTCACATTGACTTTATCTGCCGCAGGATTTTTCTCGTCAAAAGTAAATGTGCCGTCGAAATCTTTAAAGGTGCCGTACAGCCAGCTGTATCCCAGGTGCTGAATGCGGAAATTGACGAAAGCGTGCTGGCCCTCTTTATCAATTTTATAGTCAGCCGCTACGGCAGAACCGGCGGTGAATAACAGAGAACCGAGGGCAATACCCAGCAGGTGTTTTTTCATTTTATGCTCCAGAGTCAACTGACGAGCGGCCAAGCATGCGCTTAAGCGTATCGTCTTTATCAATAAAATGGTGTTTAAGGGCGGCGAGCCCGTGCAGTACGGACAGGATCACCACGCTCCAGGCAAGCCAGAGGTGAACGACGCCTGCCGTATCGGCCTGAGCCCCGGCATCGCTGAGCGTTGCCGGAACCTCGAACAGGCCAAAAACGCTAATCGGTTTGCCGTCTGCCGTTGAAATGAGATAGCCGCTGATCAGAATGGCGAAGAGCAGCGCGTAGAGCGCAATATGCGCGGCAACGGCGCTGACGCGGGTTATTTTTCCATATGTCTTTAGTGGCGCGGGCGGTGGGGAAATATGTCGCCAGATGGCGCGAAATACCAGCCCCAGCATCAGCAGAACCCCGATGCTTTTATGCAGCTCGGGTGCCTGATGATACCAGCCATCGTAATAGCTGAGCGTGACCATCCAGAGTCCAAGTCCGAACATACCGTAGACGGCAATGGCAAATATCCAGTGCAAGCTTATGGATATTATTCCGTAGCGCCGGGAGGAGTTACGCAATTGCATCAGAATGTCCATTTTCAAATTAACCGAAAGGTAAAAATGAACGGGAAGACGCGATATTGCAACTGAAATAATTGACTATTGATTTTTATTTTATTTATTTCAGCGATTTTGAAAAGAAACGGCAAGATTAATTCAATGGCTTCGTGCAAGACGTATTAGCAGGAGAAAAAACCTTAAATAAACATAAAGTAACGTCAGTTAACGTCAATTATCACTTTCAATAAAACACAATGTAAATAACATCAACGATAGCGAGCAGCGCCCACAATAAGATATAGAGCATAAAGTGTTCGCGAATGTTATTGATGAGGAAATCCACTATCCTGCGCATAACGCCCCACATTTGAGTCCGAAGAAAACGGGCCCCGATACCGCCGGAGCCCGTGGCCGATTATCCGTTAAAACGCGAGAGTGAGAACGGCGTCAGATCAAACTGCGGCGTGATACCCTGGGCAAACTGCGCGGCGATTTCACCCAACACCGAAGCGAACTTAAAGCCGTGGCCGCTCAGCCCGGTAATCAGCAGGGTGTTGTCATGTCCCGGCAGCGTATCAATGATAAAGTCTTCATCCGGCGTGTTGTCATAGGTGCAGGCCGCGCCATAAAGCAGGCCACCGACGCCCGGGAGAATATTGCGCAGGAACGAGAAGGCTTCTGAGCCGTCCTGCGGGCAGGCGCCAAACGGCTTGCGCTCCTCAGGTGAGGAGATGACCTGCCCGCCGTTGTGTTTTCCAATCTTGAGAGCGTCCTTCTCGGAAGGGAAACCGTAGAACTGATCGCCGTTGGGTAACTCGCCGGTAAACGCCGGGAATTTATTTTGCGCGCTGTAACGCCCGTCCGACTGGAACCAGGAGAAGACCTTGCGTACCGGCTGGATCGGCAGGTCCGGGAGCAGGCGGGTAACCCAGGTTCCTGCGCTAATAAGCAGGCGGGAAGCCGAATATTCCCCGTCTACGGTTTTCACCGTAACGCCGTTTGCATCATGCGTGATGGCCTCTACGGGGCAATTGAACAGCTGCGCGCAGCCCGCTTTGGCGGCAAGATCGACCCAGGTTTTGATCGCCGTTTCACAGTGCAGCACACCGGAGTTGGCTTCAAAGAGGCCGATATAATCCTCCGGGACGGTAATTTCAGGCCAGCGCGAGGTAATGGCCGCCGCGTCCAGCTTCTCAACGTCAAGATTAAAGGCTTTCGCGCTGCGTTCGACGTTGGCGAGAAATTCTGAACGGCCCGGACCGAGGTTGATGATCCCCGTGCGTTCGAAAATGCGCTCTTCAGTCTGTTTCGCCAGCTCGTCCCACAGCGTCTGGGCGCGAAGCACCAGCGGAACGTAGCGCTCCCCCTCGCCATAGGCATGGCGAATGAGACGGGTGTCGCCATGATGGCTACCTTCGCTATGCGGCGGCAGGTGGGCGTCAATCATCAGGACGTTTAGCCCTGCCTGCGTTGCGTAATAACCGGCGGCCGATCCAACGGAGCCGCTACCAATAATGATTAAGTCGTATCTCATATGCATCTCGTAAACTTACGGTTTATTAGCAGAGTAATTAACAACGCGGGCGCAAACAAGCGGGAAATAAATAAGGCACCGCGAGGGTGCCTGTTGAGTGAAAAGTGGGCATAAGGTTAGTGCCGTTTATACTCATTTTCCTGATAGTCGCCAGATTCTATTTTTGCAATACCTGCCTCTAAAATAGAAATAAACTGACGGGCGACGTCTGTTGTTAGCCACAGCGTCTGTCCAACTTCCGCTTCGTCACGGTTGAGTTGATTTGGGGTTTGGTAGTGCAAACGCAGCATCAGCGCATCGTAGCTATCTACGGTACTGATATCCCAGCCAACAAGTGGGTGGGTCTGGATGACTTCACTATTCTTTTCCATTATAACCCCCTTAATGCGTGTTAGAAGACAACGGCTTTGAGGTTCAATGCATGTTTTTCTGAAAGCTTCTTCAGTATACCAAGTAATAAGGGTTCCGAAGGGAAAAATAAACAGGTGGCAACACATTTTTCTGCTTTTTAGGATTGTTCGAACAATAAAACACCATTTCGTTCACGATTTTTAAAGAAGATTCCGAATTAATTTGAACTTACGGGATTTTAGGCAAAAAAAAGCCGGGGCGACCCGGCAAAAAACACAATGAGGGAGCAGTGTTAATCGGTAATGAACCAGTCGTCTGCGCTTTCCCACGTTTCCTGCAGGATTTCGCTGATGCGATCTTTATCTTCTTTTGCGGCACCCATGACGGAGAGGTTGTTCGCTGCGGCGTAACGCACCGTTACGGCGCCCGCGTTGTCGGGAAAGGTGTTGTTAATACGACGGGATAATTCGCCTGCCAGAGCGTCAAGCGCGCCGGCAGGCAGAACGGTAGTTTTGGCTATGGTGACTTCAATACGCATAAATGCCCCCTGTGTAATATACTGTTTATTTATACAGGCATATTATCGGTTTGACAACAAGGGGCGTTGATTTTTTAGCGTTTTACCGTCCAGCTTACGGTTTCACCTGCCAGGAAGGGGATCAGCGTGTCATCCGTCAGCGCGATAGACTCCTCAACCTGGCTCGCTTTGCGCTCCAGCTCAATGAAGGTGTCATTGACCGGCAGGCCGTAGAAGCGCGGGCCGTTGAGGGAGCAGAACGCTTCGAAATGTTCCAGCGCGTTCATCTCTTCAAATACGGTTGCGTAGCTGGCAAGCGCCGTTGGGGCGTTGAAACAGCCCGCGCAGCCGCAGCTTGCCTCTTTGCGATGGCGGGCGTGAGGCGCGGAGTCCGTGCCCAGGAACGCACGCGTGAATCCGCTGGCGACCAGCTCGCGCAGCGCCTGCTGGTGAACGTTGCGCTTGAGGATCGGCAGGCAGTAAAGGTGAGGGCGCACTCCGCCCACCAGCATATGGTTACGGTTAAACATCAGATGCTGTGGGGTGATGGTCGCAGCGATCAGCTCGTTACCGTCGCGAACATACTCTGCCGCGTCTTTGGTGGTGATATGCTCAAAGACCACCTTAAGCGCCGGCAGGCGCTGGCGCAGGGGCTCCATCACGGTTTCGATAAAACGGGCTTCACGGTCGAAGATGTCAATCTCCGCATGCGTTACTTCACCGTGTACCAGCAGCGGCATGCCCAGTTTCTGCATGCGCTCCAGCACCGGCATGATGGCATCAATACTGGTGACGCCGTGGCTGGAGTTGGTGGTGGCGTTCGCCGGGTAGAGTTTCGCCGCCGTAAATACGCCTTCGTTAAACCCGCGTTCCACTTCGTTCGGATCCAGTGAATCGGTCAGGTAGCAGGTCATCAACGGGGTGAAATCATGTCCCGCCGGAACGGCATCCAGAATGCGCTGACGGTAGGCAATGGCGGCATCGACGGTGGTGACTGGCGGAACCAGGTTTGGCATGACAATCGCGCGGCCATAAATTTCACTGGTATAGGGCACGACGGTTTTCAGCATATCGCCATCGCGCAGATGGATATGCCAGTCGTCTGGGCGGCGGATTTTAAGAACCTGGGGTTGTGCAGTCATGGAAGCTCCGGCTTGTCAGGAATCAGTCATAAGGATGGCTGTTTTTGCCGGACACAAATCATAAGCGGAAACGTTTTCGTTTGCACACTTTTCCGTAAAAAAAAGGGCGCCGCAGCGCCCTTCACGTTAATCAGTGAAAGGAATGACGATCTCTCCCGGTTTCACCTCTATCCCTTTTGCGTATTTCTTCGCGAGGGCTTCGCCCTTGCTGTTGTCTTCGCTTAAAACGTACGCCGGCTGCTGGTTAAAGTAGTTTCGCAGCGACTGGTTCAGATAGGGCATCAGGGTTTGCAGTACCGGCGCCATTTTGTCCGGCGAAACCTGCGCATCGACCACTTCCATCTCCTGCAGGAAAATCGCCCCTTTCTCTTTGTTGAAAACGGGGAGCGCCTTCAGCTTAAGCTTGATGTTGGCTTTCTGATTGCCAAAAAGGGACGTCATATCAAGCGCGGCATCGCCTGCCAGAGTGACTCTATTCGGCTCTTCACGACCAATCTGGCTGGTGAGATTAGTGAGCACGATGTGGGCATCGGCCAGCCCCGGCACGCCAATGTCTTTAGAGAAATTGTTATGTTTTTCCAGCGCCTGATTAATTTCCTGCTCACTGACGGTATATTGCGTAAGCTGGTTACAGCCCACCAGCAGACCGCTGACAACGAATGCCGCGGCTAAGACAATTTTCTTCATAGTGTTCCTCAACGAAAAATCGGCGCTTCTGTCCTGTTACGCAAGTATGTCAGTGTGAAATGGCAGAAACCAGCAGAAAATACTGAGAAGTGCGGCGGGCGTCTTCTCCCGCCGGAGGGAAGGACTACGCGCCAGGCTCGAGCATGCCGCTCGCGCTGCGCTTCTGGCTGAACTGCCACCACAGGGCGAGAAGCGTCATGACGCCCACCACGCCGAGCATCATCCAGGGGAGCTCCGGCTGGTTCAGCGCTTTGCCGGCATCGAACAGCCAGCCGCCGCCGGCGTAACCCAGCGCCCCGCCAAAGGCCAGACCCAGGCGGCTGAAGCCCATATAGCTGCCGCGCGCACGCGCATCCGCAAGCGAGGCGCTCAGCGTTTCGCGGGCGGGCTCGGCGATGATGGAGCCGATATAGAAGGTGCAGATCAGCGTAAAAAGCTGCTGAAGCGTGTTTACCAGACCGATCGGCATCATGCTCAGCGTCATCAGAAACAGCCCTGCCATCAGACGATGCTCCAGGCGAAAACGCCGTTCACTCCAGCGGGCAATGGGGTAGAGCAGCGTTAATGACAGGCAGGCTTCGATGGCGTACATCCATTTCACGGCAGCAGGCGTGCCCGCAATATCGTTCACCATGATTGGCAGCATCAGCATCACCTGTACGGCGAGCATGTAATAGCCGGTCAGGGTCAACACGTAGGTGACAAAACGCCTGTCGCGCAGGACGCGTCCTAGCCCCTCGCGCACCGGGGCTTTTACCGTCGACAGCTTCCAGGCCGGAAGGTAGAGGCCGTTAAACAGCGCGCACAGAATAAACAGCACCGCCCCGGCCGCGCAAACCAGACGGAAATCGTACTGCAGCAGCCAACTGCCCAGCAGGGCGCCAACAACCGCCCCGGCGCTGTCCTGCATCATCAGAATGGAGAAGAAGCGGCCGCGGTGCTGAGGACGAATCAGCTTTACCACCAGCGCGGTGCGCGGCGGGTCAAACAGGGTGCCACCGATACCGGAGAGAAAGCAGGAGAACCACAGCAGCCACGGCTCGTGGGCAACCGCCATCGTGGCAAAGCCTGCCGCGCGGAGCAGCATCCCGGTAACGATCATCGGTTTAGCGCCAAAGCGGTCGGCAATAGCCCCGCCAAAGACGCCCAGCCCCTGCTGGACAAACTGGCGTAACCCCAGGGCAATCCCGACCATCAATGCCGCCCAGCCCATTTGATCGACAAAGCGGATCGAGATGAGGGGGAACACAACAAAAAAGCCGAGCACGACCAGCATGTTATCGACGAGCAGGAAATATTTACCCAGGCTCCTGGCCTGTGATACGCGGGACATTTTCCCTCCAGGGAAAATAAGAAGGTGAGCACGCTAACATTCTGCGGTGTCGCCGCGTTTTTTCCCACCCCCGGGCGCGACAATATTTTTTTATCAAAACGGTGCTTTGATAGAGAGTTCTCATCGAAAAATGTGAAAAGAGGTCAAAATGGTATGTCACTGTTTTCACAGACGGCACGGGCGCAGGTATAGTAAAGCTAATGGGTAAGCTGAAGTGACGGGAAGGAGTGGTATTGATGTTTGGCTATCGCAGTAATGTGCCAAAAGTGCGTCTGACAACGGACAGGCTGGTCGTTCGTCTTGTGCATGAGCGTGATGCCTGGCGTCTGGCGGATTATTACGCCGAGAATCGCCAGTTTTTAAAACCCTGGGAACCCGTTCGGGATGAAAGCCATTGTTACCCCTCCGGCTGGCAGGCACGCCTCAGCATGATCGCTGAATTTCATAAGCAGGGCAGCGCCTTTTATTTCGCGCTGCTGGATCCAGATGAGAAAGAGATTATCGGGATCGCCAATTTTTCAAACGTGGTGCGGGGATCGTTTCACGCCTGCTACCTTGGCTATTCCATCGGCCAGAAATGGCAGGGGCAGGGGTTGATGTACGAGGCGTTAACGATAGCCATCCGCTATATGCAACGCACGCAGCATATCCATCGCATTATGGCGAACTACATGCCGCATAATCAGCGCAGCGGGAATTTGCTGGCGCGTTTAGGGTTTGAGAAAGAGGGTTATGCCAAAGACTATCTGCTGATAGACGGAGAGTGGCGCGACCACGTTCTGACGGCATTAACCACCCGTGACTGGACCGCAGGTCGTTAAGGAGAAAAGATGAAGTATCAGCTAAACGGTACGGAAGCGCGCGTGATTGGGTGCTTACTCGAAAAACAGGTCACCACGCCGGAGCAGTATCCGCTCTCTGTTAACGCCGTGACCATGGCCTGCAACCAGAAGACCAACCGCGAGCCGGTGATGAATCTCAGCGAGCATGAGGTTCAGGACGTGCTGGATGCGCTGGTGAAGCGCCACTATCTGCGCACCGTCAGCGGCTTCGGCAACCGCGTGACCAAATACGAGCAGCGCTTCTGTAACTCCGAATTTGGCGATCTGAAGCTGAACAGCGCGGAAGTGGCGGTTATTACCACGCTGCTGCTGCGCGGGGCGCAAACGCCGGGGGAACTGCGAACGCGCGCTTCCCGAATGCATGAGTTCAGCGACATGCAGGAAGTCGAACAGACCCTGGAAGGGCTGGCCGCGCGTGAGGATGGCCCTTACGTGGTGCGCCTGGCGCGCGAGCCGGGTAAACGTGAGAGCCGCTACATGCATCTCTTCAGCGGCGACGTTGACGCCGCAAGCGTGGCGACGGAATCGAGCCCTGCAACCCGTGACGACCTTGCCGCGCGCGTAGAGGCGCTGGAAGACGAGGTGGCCGGGCTGAAACAGCGTCTGGATGCACTGCTGGCACATTTGGGAGACTAACGGTGAAAAAATTACGCATTGGCGTGGTGGGGCTGGGCGGTATTGCGCAGAAAGCCTGGCTGCCCGTATTGGGCGCTGCGTCTGACTGGACGCTGCAAGGGGCATGGTCACCCACCCGAGAAAAGGCAGAACGTATCTGTGAAACCTGGCGTATCCCGTATGCGGCCTCGCTCCAGGATCTGGCCCGGGAGTGCGATGCGGTCTTTGTGCATACCTCAACGGCAACCCACTATCAGGTGGTGAGCGAGCTGCTCAATGCGGGGGTTCACGTCTGCGTGGATAAACCGCTGGCGGAAAATGTTCAGGATGCCGAACGGCTGATTGAGCTGGCGGCACGTAAAAAACTGACGCTGATGGTCGGTTTCAACCGCCGCTTCGCGCCGCTTTACCAGCAGCTGAAGGCGCAGTCCGGCAATATCGCCTCGCTGCGCATGGATAAGCACCGCACCGACAGCGTGGGGCCGAACGATCTGCGTTTTACCCTTCTCGATGACTACCTCCACGTGGTGGACACCGCGCTGTGGCTGACTAACGGCGAAGCGCAGCTGAAAAGCGGCACTCTTGTCACCAACGAACAGGGGCAGATGGTCTATGCGGAACACCATTTTGCCGTTGAGCATCTTCAGGTCACCACCAGCATGCACCGCCGCGCGGGCAGCCAGCGGGAATCCGTGCAGGCGGTGACCGACGGCGCGTTGTACGACGTTACCGACATGCGTGAATGGCGGGAAGAGAAGGGCAGCGGCGTGGTGATGCAGCCGGTCCCCGGCTGGCAAAGCACTCTGGAGCAACGAGGTTTCGCAGGATGTGCCCGCCACTTTATCACCTGCGTGCAAAATCAGACGGTTCCTGAAACGTCCGGCGAGCAGGCCATTCTGGCTCAGCGCATTGTGGAACGGCTCTGGCGCGATGCCATGAGTGAATAACTCGCTGTAACATCTGCGGATAGTAATTCGTTGAAATCAGGTTAGACTAAGCGCCGCTTGTTGGCTTTGCCGGGTGGCGCTTGTGCGTTCCCGGTCTATAAATCCGTATGGTTCTGGAAATTCACGTTAATGAACTTATTAAAATCGCTGGCGGCCGTCAGCTCGATGACCATGTTCTCTCGCGTTCTCGGTTTTGCGCGCGATGCCATTGTGGCAAGGGTCTTTGGTGCAGGGATGGCAACGGACGCCTTTTTCGTGGCGTTCAAGCTGCCGAACCTGCTGCGTCGCATTTTTGCTGAAGGGGCGTTCTCCCAGGCGTTTGTGCCCATTCTGGCGGAATATAAAAGCAAGCAGGGTGAAGACGCGACGCGCGTGTTTGTCTCTTATGTCTCCGGGTTGTTGACGCTGGCGCTGGCCGTGGTGACGGTAGTCGGTATGCTGGCCGCGCCCTGGGTCATTATGGTGACCGCGCCCGGCTTTGCCGACACGGCGGATAAATTTGCCCTGACCTCGCAGCTTCTGCGCATTACCTTCCCCTATATTCTGCTGATCTCGCTGGCCTCGCTGGTGGGGGCGATCCTGAACACCTGGAACCGCTTCTCCGTTCCGGCGTTTGCGCCGACGTTTCTCAACGTCAGCATGATCGGTTTTGCGCTGTTCGCCGCGCCGCACTTCAACCCGCCGGTGCTGGCGCTGGCCTGGGCGGTCACCGTGGGCGGCGTGCTGCAGCTGGCGTATCAGCTGCCGCATCTGAAGAAAATCGGCATGCTGGTGCTGCCGCGCATCAACCTCAAAGATGCCGGAGCGATGCGGGTGATTAAGCAGATGGGGCCCGCCATTCTTGGCGTCTCCGTCAGCCAGATCTCGCTTATCATCAACACCATTTTTGCCTCTTTCCTGGTGTCGGGTTCTGTCTCGTGGATGTACTACGCTGACCGCCTGATGGAGTTCCCGTCCGGCGTGCTGGGCGTGGCGCTGGGGACCATCCTGCTGCCGTCGCTGTCGAAAAGCTTTGCCAGCGGCAACCATGACGAATACTGCCGCCTGATGGACTGGGGCCTGCGTCTTTGCTTCCTGCTGGCCCTGCCAAGCGCGGTAGCGCTGGGGATCCTCGCCAAGCCGCTGACGGTGTCGCTGTTCCAGTACGGGAAATTCACCGCGTTTGACGCCGCGATGACCCAGCGCGCGCTGGTCGCTTACTCGGTGGGATTGATGGGGCTGATTGTCGTCAAAGTGCTGGCGCCGGGGTTCTATTCGCGTCAGGACATTAAAACGCCGGTGAAAATTGCCATTGTAACGCTGATTATGACGCAGCTGATGAACCTGGCATTTATCGGCCCGCTGAAGCATGCCGGCTTGTCGCTTTCTATTGGTCTGGCGGCCTGTCTGAATGCCGGGCTGCTTTACTGGCAGCTGCGCAAGCAGGATATCTTTACGCCGCAGCCGGGGTGGGCAAGTTTCCTCGTGCGTTTGGTCGTGGCGGTGCTGGTGATGTCTGCGGCACTCATCGGGATGATGTACGTCATGCCGGAGTGGTCTCTGGGCACGATGCCTTATCGTCTGATGCGGCTGATGGCCGTGGTGGGCGTTGGGGTGGTAGCGTATTTTGCCACGCTCGCCGTGCTGGGCTTCAAAGTGAAAGAGTTTACCCGCCGGACGGCATAAACGCCAAAAGGGGAGTTCACCTCAGGGTGCTCCCCATTGCATGATTTGTCGCTTACGCGTCAAATCGAAATCTTTTTTACACCCGCAATACGTGCCGTCGCCGTCTGACCATCCGCGCCGTACAGTCCGGTTTCTTTATGCGGCTTCAGCACCTCAAGCGCCTGCTGATTACGCTCTATCTGGCCTTCAAGCAGCCAGCCGTTATGCTGGTTGAGATCGCGCAGATGCTGGGTTTTTTCGGTAATGGTCTGCCAGCGCTCGGCAATATCGTCATTGGCGCTGCGCTTCGAGTCCTGCTCGGCGCGGCGCTGCTGCTCCAGATAATCCAGCGTGGCCAGCAGCGAACTCTTATCTTCAGTAATACGCTGCAGCGCGCTGCCGTTAATGTGACCGGAAGAGAGATGCTGCTGTTCAGCGTCCATTACCGTTTTCAGGTCGTTCAGGACAACCGTCATTTGATCCAGTATTTCTGACAGTCGACTCATACGGTTAGTTACTCTGTAAGAAACTCTGTGCTTCCTGAATCAGGGCATCAGCGATTTTGCTGGTGTCCATTTTCAGCTCACCGTTGCGAATAGCCGTTTTCAGCGCTTCAACACGTTCCATATTGATATCGTTGCTGCCTGGCTGCATCAGTTTTGCCTGGGCATCGCTCAGGGTCACGCTGGTGCTGTTAGACGTTGACGGTTTTTCCAGACGCGTTTTCTGAGGGGTTGCGTCGTTCGTTTCGCGAGGCTGTACAGCGCTTACCGGCTTCAGGGCTGATGTACGATCAATGCTCATAGTGTTGTCCTCATCGAGGGTTCGCGGCGTTTGCGCCTGACATCATCATTAGTGGAATATTTATCGGCACGCGCCGCGAAATCTTTAAAAAGATTATAGGTTAATCAGAATATTCCCATCAGAATCGACGGTTCCGCTCACCACCTGGCCTGAGGACATTCTGACGCGGGCGTTTTGCGCTACCGCGGCATTGTTTAACGCTTTCCCTTCACTGTTGATGCTAAAGCCGTCTCCGTTGGCAACGACCATCACCTGCTGTCCCGCTTTGACACGCCACGCCTGGCGCAGCATGGAGAGCTGAATCGGCTGGCCCGGTGCGACATCGCGCAGGCTGACGGCGTCCTGTGCCTGGTTAATGTCCAGCATTGTCCGCGGCGGGAGCTGATCCAGACGCCCGCGCTTTAACGTCACGCTGTTTGTCTGCAGCGCGCTGCCACGCACAATGGGTACGGCGGCGACAACATAATTGCCCGTCGCCTGAACTGCAACCTGTAAATAGCGTTTTTCGTTGGCGCAGCGTGCCAGGACGTTCACATTGCCCCACAGCTTTGTGGTCCCCGTCACGCTGAATGACGGTTGCTCGCAGGTCGGATACAGATTCGGCGGCGTGCGGATGGTCACGTTAACGTCATCGCTAAAGCCCGCCAGCTTCTGGGCAAAAAAATTCGTCAGCGCATCCTGTAAATCCCCGGCATTCACCAGAGGGCTAAACAGCAAGAAGGTTGCCATCAGGCCACGTTTTAACGTTTGCATCGCAAGTTCCACCGTTTCCAGAGTTGGATGAATTCTACCTGCAGTGGTTTTGCATCAACGGAATAAATAGCGACGCATTTTGTGCTTATTCCGTCGATAGGGGAGACCGGGGGAGATTTAAGCTGTGAACTGAAATTTTGCCATCAGCGGAGGAGACATGCTCGATAAACTCGACGCCGCGTTACGTTTTCAGCAGGAAGCGCTCAATTTACGCGCCCAGCGGCAGGAGATTTTAGCCGCCAACATCGCTAACGCCGATACGCCCGGGTATCAGGCGCGCGATATTGATTTTTCCAGTGAGCTCAAAAAGGTGATGGAGCGTGGACGTGCCGAAGGAACCGGTGTTGCACTCGCCATGACATCCTCTCGCCATATTCCCGCTCAGGCGATGACCGCGCCAGCGACCGATTTACTTTATCGCATCCCTGACCAGCCTTCACTCGACGGTAACACCGTGGATATGGACCGGGAGCGTACGCAGTTTGCCGATAACAGCCTGAAATACCAGACGGGCCTGACCGTACTCGGCGGACAAATCAAAGGCATGATGAACGTCCTGCAGGGGGGCAACTGATAAATGGCCTTGCTGAATATTTTTGATATCGCCGGCTCGGCGTTAACCGCCCAGTCCAAACGTCTGAACGTGGCCGCCAGTAACCTGGCGAACGCCGACAGCGTGACCGGACCTGACGGACAGCCTTATCGTGCTAAACAGGTTGTGTTTCAGGTCGACGCGGCGCCAGGCGCGGCAACGGGCGGCGTGAAGGTGTCTGACGTGGTTGAGAGCCAGGCGCCGGACAAGCTGGTGTATGAGCCAGGTAACCCGCTCGCGGACGCTAACGGATACGTAAAAATGCCAAACGTGGATGTGGTGGGCGAGATGGTGAACTCCATGTCGGCGTCCCGTAGCTACCAGGCGAACGTCGAAGTGCTTAATACCGTGAAGAGCATGATGCTCAAAACACTCACTCTCGGCCAGTAAAGGAGACATGCATGTCCATCGCCGTAAATGTGAATGATCCGACGAACACGGGTGTTAACAACACCAAAAGTTCGACAAGCTCCAGCTCCCTGACGGGAAGCAATGCCTCCGATTTGCAGAGCAGTTTTCTGACGCTGCTGGTGGCGCAGCTTAAGAACCAGGATCCGACTAACCCAATGCAGAACAACGAACTGACCACGCAGCTTGCGCAGATCAGTACCGTGAGCGGCATTGAGAAACTGAACACCACCCTCGGTTCCGTCTCCGGTCAGATTAACAGCGCTCAGTCCCTGCAGGCGGCAAGCCTGATTGGTCACGGCGTGATGATCCCGGGGACCACGATCCTGGCGGGCACCAGCACCACCGACGGTACATCGACCACCACCACTACGCCGTTCGGCGTTGAATTGCAGCAGGCGGCTGACAAAGTGACGGCGACGATCACCGACTCAACCGGCGCCGTGGTTCGCACCATCGACATCGGCGAGCTGAAAGCGGGCGTTCACACCTTTACCTGGGACGGCAGCCTGACCGACGGCACGAAAGCACCAAATGGCTCCTACAAAGTCGCGATTAGCGCCAGCAACGGGACGACCCAGCTGGTGGCGCAGCCGCTGCAGTTCGCGCTGGTTCAGGGCGTGATTAAAGGGGGCGACGGCAACAAACTGGATTTGGGTACTTCCGGTACCACCACACTCGACGAAGTTCGGCAGATTATCTAAGCCTTAACACTTATCAGGAGTAAGTCATGGCCTTTTCTCAAGCGGTCAGCGGCCTGAATGCTGCGGCCACCAACCTGGACGTCATTGGCAACAACATCGCCAACTCCGCGACCTATGGTTTCAAATCCGGTTCTGCGTCTTTTGCAGATATGTTTGCCGGTTCCAAAGTGGGTCTGGGCGTAAAAGTTGCGGGCATCACTCAGGACTTTACCGACGGTACCACCACCAACACCGGTCGTGGCCTGGACGTTGCCATCAGCCAGAACGGTTTCTTCCGTATGGTCGATGCAAACGGCTCGGTGTTCTACAGCCGTAACGGCCAGTTCAAGCTGGACGAAAACCGTAACCTGGTGAACATGCAGGGGATGCAATTAACGGGGTATCCGGTTGCCGGAACGCCATCAACGGTTCAGACCGGTGCGAATCCACAGGCGATTAATATCCCGACCACGCTGATGGCCGCGAAGTCCACCACCACGGCTTCCCAGCAGATTAACCTCAACTCCACCGATGCTGCACCAACCGCCGCCTTCGATCCGGCCAACCCGGATACCTACAACAAAAAAGGTACGGTAACCGTCTTTGATAGCCAGGGTAATGCGCACAACATGAACCTGTTTTACGTCAAAGATGCGACCCCGGCTAACTCCTGGAAAGTGTATGCCCAGGACGGCAGCGTGGCAGGCAGCCCGGCGGCAGTGGCCACGACCTTGACCTTCGATAATAACGGTACGTTGATCGGGGGTGGAAACATCAACATCACTACCGCGACTATCCCAGGTGCGGACCCGGCGATCTTCGCGATGAGTTTTGCTAACTCCATGCAGCAGAACACCGGTGCGAACAATATCGTGGCGACCAATCAGAACGGCTTCAAGCCGGGCGATCTGGTCAGCTATCAGATCAACGACGACGGCACCGTCGTCGGGAACTACTCCAACGAGCAGACTCAGGTGCTGGGCCAGATCGTGCTGGCAAACTTCGCCAACAACGAAGGTCTGAAATCTGAAGGCGATAACGTCTGGTCTGCCACGCAGTCTTCCGGTGTTGCCCTGCTGGGCACCGCGGGCTCCGGTAACTTCGGCACGCTGACCAACGGCGCGCTGGAAGCCTCTAACGTGGACCTGAGTAAAGAACTGGTGAACATGATTGTCGCGCAGCGTAACTATCAGTCGAACGCGCAGACCATCAAGACCCAGGATCAGATCCTCAACACGCTGGTTAACCTGCGTTAAGCGGCTAACAGGAAAGCGCAATGGATCACGCAATATATACCGCGATGGGCGCGGCAAGTCAGACGCTCAGCCAGCAGGCCGTTACCGCCAGCAACCTGGCAAACGCCTCTACGCCGGGCTTTCGCGCGCAGCTGAATGCGCTGCGCGCGGTGCCGGTGGAAGGGCTCTCTCTGCCGACCCGTACGCTGGTGGCTGCATCCACCCCGGGTGCAGACATGACGCCAGGGCAGATGGATTACACCTCACGCCCGCTGGACGTTGCTCTACAGCAGGACGGCTGGCTGGCGGTGCAAACGGCGGACGGTGGCGAAGGCTATACCCGTAACGGGAATATCCAGGTCAGCGCGACCGGCCAACTGACGATTCAGGGGCATCCGGTGATGGGTGAAGCGGGCCCGCTGACCGTGCCGGAAGGCTCTGAGTTGACCATCGCCGCGGACGGCACCATCTCGGCGCTGAACCCGGGCGATCCGGCCAACACCGTTGCTCCCGTCGGGCGTCTGAAGCTGGTCAAAGCGGAAGGCAAAGAGGTGCAGCGCGGCGACGACGGCATGTTCCGTCTGACCCAGGCAGCTCAGGCTACCCGTGGTGCCACATTACAGGCCGATCCGAGCATCCGCGTGATGTCCGGCGTTCTGGAAGGCAGCAACGTTAAGCCGGTAGCCGCCATGAGCGACATGATCGCCAGCGCCCGTCGTTTTGAAATGCAGATGAAGATTATCAGCAGCGTGGACGAAAACGCGGGCAAGGCTAACCAACTTCTGTCGATGAGTTAACAGGACTCTTTATGATCAGTTCTTTATGGATCGCGAAAACTGGCCTGGACGCGCAGCAAACCAACATGGATGTGATTGCCAACAACCTGGCAAACGTGAGCACCAATGGTTTCAAGCGTCAGCGCGCCGTTTTTGAAGATTTGCTTTATCAAACCATCCGCCAGCCGGGCGCGCAGTCTTCTGAACAGACGACGCTGCCGTCAGGCCTGCAGATCGGTACCGGCGTTCGCCCGGTGGCGACCGAGCGTCTGCACAGCCAGGGCAACCTGTCTCAGACCAACAACAGCAAAGACGTGGCGATCAAAGGCCAGGGCTTCTTCCAGGTGCAACTGCCTGACGGGACCTCTGCCTACACCCGTGACGGTTCCTTCCAGGTCGATCAGAACGGCCAGCTGGTAACGGCGGGCGGTTTCCAGGTTCAGCCTGCGATCACCATTCCGGCGAACGCCCTGAGCATTACCATCGGCCGCGACGGCATTGTGAGCGTGACCCAGCAGGGGCAGGCCGCGCCGGTCCAGGTCGGACAGCTCAACCTGACCACCTTCATGAACGATACCGGTCTGGAAAGCATTGGTGAGAACCTCTACACCGAAACGCAATCCTCCGGTACGCCAAATGAAAGTACGCCAGGCCTGAACGGTGCCGGTCTGCTGTATCAGGGGTATGTCGAAACCTCCAACGTGAACGTGGCGGAAGAGCTGGTGAATATGATCCAGGTCCAGCGCGCGTATGAAATTAACAGTAAAGCAGTGTCGACGACCGATCAGATGCTGCAGAAACTGACGCAACTCTAAGGTGTAGCCCGGTGCGGTAAACCCCGCACCGGCTCCCTGTTTTCGAAGATGAAGGCAATGCAAAAAAACGCGGCGTTTCGTTATCCGATACTGACTGTTCTGGCCGTCACCCTCAGCGGGTGCGCTTTGATCCCGTCTAAACCATTGGTCCAGGGTGCGACGACTGCCCAACCCGTTCCTGGCCCTGCGCCAGTTGTAAACGGCTCCATTTTCCAGACCGCGCAGCCGATTAACTACGGCTATCAGCCGCTGTTTGAAGATCGCCGCCCGCGTAATGTCGGCGATACATTGACCATTGTGCTGCAGGAAAACGTCAGCGCGAGTAAGAGCTCGTCGGCGAACGCCAGCCGCGATGGCAAAACCAACTTTGGCTTTGACACCGTTCCACGCTATCTGCAGGGCCTGTTCGGCAATGCCCGTGCGGATGTTGAGGCTTCCGGCGGCAACACCTTTAACGGTAAAGGTGGCGCGAACGCCAGCAACACCTTCAGCGGTACGCTGACGGTCACGGTTGACCAGGTGCTGGTTAACGGCAATTTACACGTCGTGGGTGAAAAACAGATCGCCATTAACCAGGGCACTGAATTCATTCGCTTCTCGGGCGTGGTGAATCCACGCACCATCAGCGGCACCAACACCGTTCCGTCCACCCAGGTGGCGGATGCGCGCATTGAGTACGTCGGCAACGGCTACATTAATGAAGCGCAGAATATGGGTTGGCTGCAGCGCTTCTTCCTTAATTTATCGCCGATGTAAGCGAGGTGACCCATGTTTAAATCGATCTTCGCCGCAGCGCTGGTTCTTGTCGCAACGTTTGCCCAGGCCGACCGCATTCGCGATCTCACCAGCGTTCAGGGCGTCCGCGGGAACTCGCTGATTGGCTATGGCCTGGTGGTGGGGCTGGACGGTACCGGTGACCAGACCACCCAGACGCCGTTTACCACCCAAAGCTTAAACAACATGCTTTCCCAGCTCGGCATTACCGTGCCAGCGGGAACCAACATGCAGCTAAAAAACGTGGCCGCGGTTATGGTCACTGCCTCCTACCCGGCGTTTGCGCGCCAGGGGCAGACCATTGACGTGGTGGTCTCCTCAATGGGTAACGCCAAAAGCCTGCGCGGCGGTACGCTGCTGATGACCCCGCTGAAAGGCGTCGACAGCCAGGTCTACGCGCTGGCGCAGGGGAACATCCTGGTCGGCGGGGCAGGCGCATCCGCTGGTGGAAGCAGCGTACAGGTGAACCAGCTGAACGGCGGGCGCATCACCAACGGTGCGATCATCGAGCGTGAACTGCCGACCCAGTTTGGCGCGGGCAACACCATCAACCTGCAGCTGAATAATGAAGACTTCACGATGGCGCAGCAGATTGCCGACACCATCAACCGCAGCTATGGCAATGCCACGGCTCTGGATGCGCGTACCGTGCAGATCCGCACCTCCAGCGGCAGCAGCAACCAGGTGCGCATGCTGGCGGATATCCAGAATCTGGAAGTGAACGTGCCGGTGCAGGATGCCAAAGTGATCATCAACTCCCGTACGGGCTCCGTGGTGATGAACCGGGAAGTGTCGCTGGATAGCTGTGCCGTGGCTCAGGGTAACCTCTCGGTGACGGTTAACCGTTCCGCCAACGTCAGCCAGCCGGATACACCATTTGGTGGCGGCCAGACGGTAGTGACGCCGCAAACGCAGATTGATTTACGCCAGAGCGGCGGTTCCCTGCAGAGCGTGCGCTCCAGCGCCAACCTGAACAGCGTGGTGCGTGCCCTGAACGCGCTGGGCGCGACGCCGATGGATCTGATGTCCATTCTGCAATCCATGCAAAGCGCGGGCTGCCTGCGCGCCAAACTGGAAATCATCTGATGCTGACCGATAGCAAACTGTTGACCAGTGCCGCCTGGGACGCCCAGTCGCTCAACGAACTGAAAGCTAAAGCAGGTAAAGACCCGGCGGCGAATATCCGCCCGGTCGCCCGCCAGGTGGAAGGGATGTTTGTACAGATGATGCTGAAGAGCATGCGCGAAACCCTGCCGAAAGACGGGATGTTCAGCAGCGATTCAACGCGTCTTTATACCAGCATGTACGACCAGCAGATTGCGCAGCAGATGACCGCCGGTAAAGGCCTCGGTCTGGCTGACATGATTGTCAAACAGACCGCCGCCGCACAGGGTGTTCAGCCAGAAGAGCAGCCGCCGCAGGTGCCGATGAAGTTCGACCTCGAAACGGTGACCAGTTATCAGAACCAGGCGCTGACGCAGATGGTGCGTAAAGCGATACCGAAGGCAACAGGCAGCGGCGACGAGGCGCTCTCCGGTGACAGCAAAGACTTCCTGGCGCAGCTTTCTCTGCCGGCACGGCTTGCCAGTGAACAGAGCGGCGTGCCTCACCACCTGATTCTGGCCCAGGCCGCGCTGGAGTCGGGCTGGGGCCAGCGCCAGATCCGCAAGGAAAACGGCGACCCGAGCTTCAACATCTTCGGCGTGAAGGCCACCTCCAGCTGGAAGGGGCCGACCACCGAGATCACGACTACGGAATACGAGAACGGCGCGGCGGTGAAGGTGAAAGCCAAATTCCGCGTTTACAGCTCTTATCTGGAAGCGTTGTCTGACTATGTAGGCCTGCTGAGCCGAAATCCGCGTTATAACGCCGTTACGCAGGCGGCAACGGCGGAGCAGGGCGCTCAGGCCCTGCAAAACGCGGGCTACGCAACCGACCCGAACTACGCGCGCAAGCTTACCAGCATGATCCAGCAGCTGAAATCCATGGGCGAGAAGGTCAGCAAAGCCTATAGCACAGATATCGAAAATCTGTTCTGAAAGTTCTCAAGTCCCGGTGGAGGTTGCCGATAACCTTCATCAGGACTCGTGTCTGAACGTATAAAAGGAACCCCCATGTCCAGTTTGATTAACAGCGCCATGAGTGGCCTCAGTGCCGCGCAGTCGGCACTCAATACCGTCAGTAATAATATTTCAAGCTATAACGTGGCAGGTTACACCCGCCAGACGACGGTGCTGGGTGCATCTAACAGCACGCTGACCGGCGGTGGCTGGGTGGGTAACGGGGTGTATGTCTCCGGTGTCCAGCGTGAATATGACGCTTTCATCACCAACCAGCTGCGCGCCGCGCAGACCCAGAGCAGCGGCCTGACCACGCGCTATCAGCAGATGTCAAAAATTGACGATGTGCTCTCCGATACCACCAACTCGCTTTCCACCACCCTGCAGGATTTCTTTAAGAGCCTGCAAACGCTGGTGAGCAACGCGGAAGACCCGGCTGCGCGTCAGACGGTGCTGGGAAAAGCGAGCGGCCTGGTCAATCAGTTCAAAACCAACGATCAGTATCTCCGCGATCAGGATTCGCAGGTGAATACCGCGATTTCAACCAGCGTGTCGCAGATCAACAACTACGCCAAACAGATTGCCAACCTGAACGATCAGATCTCCCGTCTGACCGGCGTTGGCGCGGGCGCATCCCCGAATGATTTGCTCGACCAGCGCGATCAGCTCGTCACTGAGCTGAACAAAATCGTGGGCGTGGAAGTCTCTGTGCAGGATAGCGGCACGTATAACATCTCTTTCGGCAACGGTTACAGCCTGGTGCAGGGCAGTAAAGCTAACCAGCTGGCGGCCGTGAAGTCCAGCGCCGATCCGTCCCGTACCACTATCGCCTACGTTGATGACGTGGTGGGTAATGTCGAGATCCCGGAAAAGACGATCACGACCGGTTCGTTAGGCGGTTTGCTGACGTTCCGTGCTGAAGATCTGGATAAAGCTCGTAACACCCTGAACCAGATGGCGCTGGCCTTTGCTGATGCGATGAACAAACAGCATGAGGCCGGTTTTGATGCCAATGGCGATGCGGGCGGTAAGCTGTTCGACTTTGGTTCTCCGGCCGTGCTTTCCAACAGCAAGAATAGCGGCACGGCGGCGGTCACTGCCACCGTTGCGGACAGCACCAAAGTTCAGGCAACGGACTATACGCTGCAGTTTAACGGTACCGACTGGACCATCACCCGTGCCTCGGACAAGACCAGCTTTACAATGAGCCCGGATGCCAGCGGTAATCTGTCGTTTGATGGCCTCAACGTGAACGTCAGCGGTTCGGCAAATACCAAAGACAGCTTTACCGTGAAGCCCGTGGCCGATGTCATCATGAATATGGAATTGTCCATCAGCGACGAGTCCAAACTGGCCATGGCCGCGGTGCAGAACGGCGGTGAGAGTGACAACCGCAACGGGCAGAAAATGCTCGATCTGCAAAACAGCAAAGTGGTTGGCGGAAACAAAACCTTCAACGATGCGTACGCTTCGCTCGTCAGTACCGTCGGGAGCACCACTGCCTCACTGAAGGTGAGCAGTCAGACAAAAGCCAACGTGGAAACGCAGTTAACCAAGCAGCAGCAGAGCATCTCCGGGGTCAACCTCGACGAAGAGTATGGCAACTTGCAGCGGTATCAGCAGTACTACCTCGCCAACGCGCAGGTGCTTCAGACTGCCAGTACGCTCTTTGATGCAATTATCAACATTCGTTAAGGTTGAGGTGAATAATGCGTATTAGCACCCAGATGATGTACGAGCAGAACATGCGTGGGATCACCGATTCCCAGAGCAAATGGCTGAGCTACGGTGAGCAAATGTCGACCGGTAAGCGCGTCAACCGTCCGTCGGACGATCCTATCGCGGCTTCGCAGTCCATTGTGCTGTCACAATCTCAGTCACAAAACAGCCAGTTTGCGTTAGCGCGTACCTTTGCAACTCAGAAGGTCTCGCTGGAAGATAACGTGTTAACGCAGGTGAACGCCGCGCTCTCCAGCGTGAGCGAGAAGCTGGTCTATGCGTCGAATGGCACATTAAGCGATGACGACCGTCTTTCTCTGGCGACCGATATCCAGGGGATCCGCGACCAGCTGATGAACCTGGCTAACACGACGGATGGCAATGGTCGCTATATCTTTGCGGGATACAAAACCGAGAGTGCACCGTTTGATGCCGCAACCGGCACCTACAATGGTGGTACTGAGGCGATCACCCAGCAGGTCGATACGGCGCGAAACATGGCGATCAGCCATACCGGCCAGCAGATCTTTGAGAGCATTACCAGCAATGCACAAGAGCTGCCGGGCGGTGGGTATGGCGATACCAACATGTTTAAAATCCTTGATTCCGCCATTGCTTCGCTGAAAACGCCGATTGAGAACGATCCGGCCGCCAGCGCCGCGCAAGGCCAGGTGATTTCCAATGTGCAGATCGGTATTAAAAACGCTCAGAACAACGTCCTGACGGTCGTTGCGGATGTGGGTACCAAGCTGAACGAACTGGAAAAACTCGATACCCTGGGTGACGACCGCGCGCTGGGTCAGACTAAGCAGATGAGCGACCTGGTGGACGTGGACTGGAACGAAGCGATTTCCTCTTACACCATGCAGCAGGCGGCCCTGCAGGCCTCTTATAAAGCGTTTAGCGATATGCAGGGCATGTCTCTGTTCCAGCTGAACAAATAACATCTTGACCTCTTGGAACATGTCTTGAAACTGGGCATGTTTTACTGCCCAATCCGTCTGGATTGGGCATTTTTTTATGCCATTTCTGCTGGTGCCGAGGCGACCCGCGCGCTTTCAATCATACGGATTGCCAGCGCAATGATGCCGCAGACCGTTGCCAGCGCAACCACGCCCGTCCAGCCAGCCAGCGTGTAAATATTGCTGCCTAACGCGGAACCCAACGCCATGCCGATAAAGATCACGGTAAAGAGCAGGGCGTTCAGACGACCCCGCGCCTGTGGCTCAAGGCTGTAAACCAGATTCTGGTGCGCGACCAGGCTGGACTGCAGGCCCAGATCGAACCCGATAGCAGAGACGGCAATCAGAATCAGCTGTCCGTGAATCCCCAGGGCGGGCATCAGGAACATCAGGGCAAACGAGACGGTCACAAGGACGGCACCAAGCTGCGTGACTTTCCCGGCACCCAGTTTATCCGCCAGGCCGCCCGCCAGCGGGGCTGCCAACGCACCGGCTGCACCTGCGATACCAAAACCACCGGCGACGGCACTCCCGAGGTGATAGCGTTCCAGCAGCATGACCGCAAGCGTAGACCAGAAGGCGCTAAAGGCTATCGACAGAAAACCCTGGGCCAGCGCGGCACGGCGCAGAGCGGGATAGCGACGCCACAGATGTTCCATCGAGCGCAGCAGAGCGGGATAGCTCAGCGTGGAGTGAACGGCGAAACGAGGGAGTACGGCCCACATCACCACGCCGATAAACGCAATACTTCCCGCAGCCAGCTGATACATCACGCGCCAGCCAAACGCTTCGCCCACCACGCCGCTGACGGTTCGGGAGAGCAAAATACCCAGCAGCAGACCGGTCATCACCGTACCCACGGTTTTCCCCTGTTTGCCTTCCGGCGCAAGGATCGCCGCAGCCGGGACAATATCCTGCGCCATGGTGGCGGCCATGCCGATGAGCAGGCTTGCCAGCAGCAGGGAGTGGATCTGTCCGGTCAGGCTACAGCCCAGCAGGAACAGCGCCAGGGCCGCGCTCTTTATCAGGATTAACGTTCTGCGGTCGTGGCGATCGCCGAGCGGCAACAGGAACAGGATCCCTAAGGCATATCCCGCCTGGGTGAGGGTCGGGACCAGGCCCATTCCTTCGATACTCAGGTGAAGGTCGGCGCCCATCAGAGGCAGCAGAGGCTGGGCATAATAGATGGATGCCACGCTGAAGCCTGCACCCAGCGCCAGCATTAAGATTACCCAGCGGCTTACGGCATGGGCGGCGGTTGTTGTGTTCATAAGACGTTCCTCATTCATCGTGTGAGGCTATTTTTTATCAGTACGCCTTGCGGCGGTAGCGGGCGCGGTGGTAAAACGCTTATACGTTGAACGTATTGATGAAAAGTGAATGAAAAGAGCTGAGCGTATAGACAGGGTAGAGCTAATGCGGACGTTTGTCCGCATTGTGGAGGCGGGTTCCCTCTCTGCGGCGGCACGGCAGCTGGACACCACCCAGGCCACGGTGAGCCGGCGGCTGCAGTCGCTTGAGACTATGCTGGGCGTGCGTCTGATGTTGCGCACCACCCACACGACGCGGCTGACGGATGACGGGGAGCGCTGCTATCAGCATGCCCGTCGGGTAATTGACAGCTGGCTGGCGCTGGAAGATGAGGTGGGGCAGACGGAAGATGAACCTGTAGGCGTGCTGCGGGTGCGGGCACCGCATGCGTTTGGTCAGGATCAGCTCCTGAAACCACTAACCGAATTTCTACAGCGTTATCCGCAGCTTTCTATTGAGTGGATGCTCAACGATCGGTCGGCTGATTTTCTGGGCGACAACCTTGACTGCGCTATTCGGGTGGGAATGGAAGTCGACCCGGCGACCGTGTCCGTGCTGCTGGCCGAAGTGCCGCGCTCGGTGGTGGCTTCTCCGGCATTACTGGACCGCTTTCCGACGGTTAACGCCCCGGAGGATCTGCAGCAGCTTCCCTGGATTGCCATCAGCTCTTTCTACCAGCGCCATGTGGAGCTTTTTCACGAGGCATCATCCGCCACCGCGCGCGTGATAATTACCCCACGCCTGAGCACCGACAGTCTGTATGTCGCACGCAATACGGCACTCACCGGTCTTGGCGTGGCGGTAGTATCCAGCTGGACGGTACAGGATGATATCCGGGAAGGTCGGCTGGTACATTTGCTGCCAGAGTGGCAGCCGGCGGCGTTACCGGTGCATCTGGTTTACCCCTGGTCCCGGTATTATCCGGCGCGCTTGCGGCGATTTCTGGAGCTAATGCGGCAGATCATGCCGGAAGTCACCGGGATGAGAAAGCCCGTGCAGCAGCCATAAAAAAAGCCGACCCGAAGGTCGGCTTTTTACTTTCTGCGTCGTTATTCGACAGACTGCGGACGCGTCGCTGGTGCAGTCGCCTGATGCGTTGCACTGTGGCCGCCTGCAGCGCCTTTACCGTCAAAGCTGAACGCCGGGCGAACCCAGTCGCTGTGACGCGGTGCTTCAGGCACATACTCTGGTGCCGGAGCGCGCGTCATCGGCGCTGTCGCAACGTGAGCAGGCGCAGGAGCGGCAACAACCTTAACCGGCTCTGGTTCCACTTCAGGCGCTTTCGCTTCTTCAACAACCGGTTCAACCTGAATCTCAACGTCCTGAACGATTTCTTCAGTGGTGGTTTCGACGAGGGTTTCAGCGGCTTCTTCCACTGCGGCTACTGGTTCAGCCTCTTCAGCGACTTCCTCAGCCACCACGACATCTTCTTCGGCGATAATCTGCGGTGCGGCATCAACCGGCGCGGCAATCACTTCAGGATGGGTGGTTTCGACGTCCACTGCGTGTGGTTCTGCCGCTTCAACAACCTGAGGTTCAACCACGGTTGCTGCTTCGGTCACAGCGTCTTCAACCGCTGCTACAGGAGCAATCACCTCTTCGGTCACAGCCTGCTCTTCAACAACCTGCTCCAGGCGAGCGACCGGATAACGGATCCAGACTTTGCCGGATGCCATTTCTGGTGACGCGCACGCCACGGTCAAAGGCATTGGAGACTGAGTCGGATAACGCTCGTCACGGTAGCGACGACGACGCTGGCCACTCACGCGCAGATGACGCGGAGAACGGCGGGAGCGACGCGGCATACCCGCGTTGTCACGGTTTTCACCGTTTTCATCCTGCTCAACGTTATTGTCCACAACGGCTGGCAGGTCAACTTTTGCAACCTGCGTGCCTGTTGCGGTTTCTGCCGCTTCAGCCGCAACTACGGTGGTTTCTTCTACCGGAGCCGCACCAATGCGCACTTTCTGTGCCAGCTGGCGCTGCTTACGACGAGGCATCACCTGAGTACGTTCTTCCTGCTCGCCGTCCTGCTGCTCAGCGGGCTCTTCGCGGTTCAGGTTTTTAACTTCCTGCTGCGCCTGACGCTTCTCGTCGTTACGACGACGGTTGCGTTCGCGGCGTGGCTGCTGCTCGTCGCGCTGCTTGTTCTTCTCGGACTCATCGCCCGCCTGCTGGCGAATTTCACGATCTTCAACATTCTGCTGCTGTTTCTCGCGACGGTTGCGACGGTTGTCTTCGCGCTGTTCACGGCCTTCGTTATTGTCTGAACGGCTGTCACGACGCTCGTTACGGTCGCTGCGGTCGTTACGATCGCGGCGGTTGTTCTGACGCTTGCGACGGTCCTGCTGACGTTCAGGTTTGGCAGCTTTAGGTTCTTCTTTCGGCTGCTCTGGCTGAACTTCTTCACCCGCAAACATCTTCTTCAGCGCGCCGAAGAAGCGACTCAGCAGACCCGGTTGCGCCGGCTGGACTTTCGCGGCCGCGGCTTCTGGTTTCTGCGCCGCCGGTTTGGCTGCCGGTTTTTCCAGCGCCGCTTCCGGTGGGGCTTCAGGCATAATGAAGGTCGCTAACGCAGGCTGCTCTGGCAGTTTGCGCTCGGCAGGTTCTTCATCGGAAGGCAGCGCCATCTCTTCTTCATGCAGCTTCGGCAGCAGGTAGCTGAGGGTGCTGGTCTCTTCGCCCTTACGGACACGCAGCACGTGATAGTGCGGGGTTTCCATCTGGTCGTTTGGCACGATGATGCAGCGAACGCCGCCCTGACGCGCTTCGATTGCGCTAACCGCTGCACGTTTTTCGTTCAGCAGGTAGGAGGCAATCGGCACAGGCACAATGGCGTGAACCTCTTTGGTGTTCTCTTTCAGCGCTTCTTCTTCAATCAGACGCAGGATAGAGAGAGACAGCGATTCGTTATCACGCACGGTGCCGGTGCCGGAGCAGCGCGGGCAGACGTGATGGCTGGACTCACCCAGCGACGGGCTCAGACGCTGGCGGGACATCTCCAGCAGGCCGAAGCGCGAGATGTGGCTAATCTGGATACGCGCGCGATCCTGACGCACCGCTTCACGCAGGCGGTTTTCAACCGCGCGCTGGTGGCGAACAGGGGTCATGTCGATGAAGTCGATAACAATCAGACCGCCCAGGTCGCGCAGGCGGAGCTGGCGGGCGATTTCATCAGCGGCTTCAAGGTTGGTGTTAAAGGCCGTCTCTTCGATGTCCCCGCCGCGGGTTGCACGCGCGGAGTTGATGTCGATAGCGGTCAGCGCTTCGGTGGTATCGATAACGATAGAACCGCCGGACGGCAGGCGCACTTCACGCTGGAAGGCGGACTCGATCTGGGATTCGATCTGATAATGGCTGAACAGCGGGATTTCACCGGTGTACAGTTTAATTTTGCTGGTGAAATCCGGACGACCCAACGCGGCGATGTGCTGGCGAGCCAGCTCAAGCACTTTCGGGTTATCGATCAGAATCTCACCGATGTCCTGACGCAGGTAATCACGGAAGGCACGAACGATAACGTTGCTTTCCTGGTGGATCAGGAACGGAGCAGGGCGGCTTTCTGCGGCTTTCTGGATAGCTTCCCAGTGCTTCAGACGGAAGCTCAGGTCCCACTGCAGCGCTTCGGCAGATTTGCCCACGCCCGCGGTACGCACGATAAGCCCCATACCATCCGGCAGCTCAAGGCTTGCCAGCGCTTCTTTCAGCTCGGTACGGTCATCACCTTCGATACGGCGAGAGATGCCCCCCGCGCGCGGGTTGTTTGGCATCAGCACCAGATAGCTCCCCGCCAGGCTGATAAAGGTGGTCAGTGCGGCACCCTTGTTGCCGCGCTCTTCTTTATCAATCTGGACGATAACTTCCTGACCTTCACGCAGAACATCTTTGATGTTTGGGCGGCCATGGGCGTTGTAGTTTGCAGGGAAATATTCGCGGGCGATTTCTTTCAGAGGGAGGAAACCATGACGCTCAGCACCGTAATCGACAAATGCAGCTTCAAGGCTTGGTTCAATGCGGGTGATTTTACCTTTGTAAATGTTCGCTTTTTTCTGTTCGTGTCCAGGACTTTCGATATCCAGATCGTACAGGCGCTGCCCATCCACAAGGGCGACACGCAACTCTTCTTGCTGAGTTGCGTTGATTAACATTCTTTTCATCGTAACTTACTCGTTATTCTTACATTGACGACAAAGCTGCGGGCAAGGTGACGCTTTCCGGGGTATGAACCGATGGCCTCGTGTCTGTTCACGTCGCCAACCTCACGGTTGTCGCTCGCTTAAGAGGCGCAGAGTGTCGGTTGCCTGTATTTCATACGGAAACACAGCGCAATTATCAGGGGAATTGCCTGGGTAGAACTCTCCAGAGAACAATCCTTATACCGGGAAGTACTGCAACCCGCAGCCCGCTAACTGCCTGAAAGATCAATACGTCTTACGCCATTGCTGCGTGGATGATCGGTCAGACAAAATTGGTCATTCCGTCGACATCCTTACAAAACCCGGATTTAACGCGGAAAACAGCCCCATTATTCCACTGCTCGCCGGGTTATAGCAAGATGACTTTTACCAATTATCACCCGGTTACTCACAGTTTCTTCACCTCAAGGTGGTGATTGGTTTAATAACCACCAAATCGATTGCGTGAAACGGGGCGCAGGCCGGATAAAAGTAAATATAAGCATAGAAAAATGAGTGGCGCTAATGGCTGACGATATTTAGAATCGCCAACCATGAAAACAGAGACTCCAGCCGTAAAAATGGTTGCTATCGCGGATGACTACGCGGGGCAACGCATCGATAACTTCTTGCGCACCCAACTGAAGGGCGTGCCAAAGAGTATGATTTACCGCATCCTGCGTAAGGGCGAAGTGCGGGTGAATAAAAAACGCGTGAAGCCTGAGTATAAGCTCGAAGCCGGTGATGAAGTGCGTATTCCACCGGTGCGCGTGGCTGAACGTGAAGAAGAGGTGGTTTCGCCGAAGCTGCAAAAAGTCGCGGCCCTGAGCGATGTCATCCTTTATGAGGACGATCATATCCTGGTGCTGAATAAGCCATCGGGTACCGCGGTCCACGGTGGTAGCGGTCTGAGCTTCGGCGTGATTGAAGGGTTACGTGCGCTGCGTCCGGAAGCCCGTTTCCTCGAACTGGTTCACCGCCTGGACCGTGATACCTCAGGCGTGCTGCTGGTAGCGAAAAAGCGTTCAGCGCTGCGTTCCCTGCACGAGCAGCTTCGTGAGAAGGGCATGCAGAAAGATTATCTGGCGCTGGTGCGCGGTCAGTGGCAGTCCCACGTGAAGGTGGTGCAGGCCCCGCTGCTGAAGAACATTCTGCAAAGCGGCGAGCGCATTGTGCGCGTGAGCCAGGAAGGGAAACCGTCGGAGACGCGCTTTAAGGTTGAAGAGCGCTATGAGTTTGCCACGCTGGTGCGCTGCAGCCCGGTGACGGGGCGTACCCATCAGATTCGCGTGCATACCCAGTTTGCGGGCCATCCGATTGCGTTTGATGACCGCTACGGCGATCGCGAGTTCGATAAGCAACTGGCGGGTACGGGCCTGTCGCGTCTGTTCCTGCATGCGGCAGCGCTGAAGTTTACCCATCCTAATACCGGGGAAGTTATCCGTATTGAAGCGCCGCTGGACGAGCAGTTGAAACGCTGCCTGAAGGTTCTGCGCGGCTGATTAGGTGCCGGGTGGCGCTGCGCTTACCCGGCCTACGAAACCCGTAGGCCCATGCAAGCGAAGCGCCGCTGGGCATAACTTACACGATCAGCGGATTACACTCTTCTCGCCGTAACATCTGACACAAGGCAATCAGCGGCAATCCCACCAGTGTGTTCGGATCCCGCCCATCCAGTTTGTCGAACAGCGCAATCCCCAGTCCTTCACTCTTAAAGCTTCCTGCGCAGTTCAGCGGACGTTCCCGGCGCACGTAGTCCATAATCTCCAGCTCGCTAAGATGGCGGAAGTGCACGTCGAACGGCTCGCATTCGGTTTGCAGATGGCCGGAGGCGGAGTTATAGAGCGCCAGGCCCGTGTAAAAGGTCACGATAGTGCCCCGCGCACGCAGAAGCTGCTGGCAGGCATTCTCCTCCGTATGGGGCTTGCCGGTGATTTCGCCGTCCAGCACGCAAACCTGATCGGAGCCTATAATCAAATGTGCAGGATAACGTGCGGCCAGCGATTGCGCTTTCTCCTTAGCGAGACGCGTTACCAGATGACGGGGTGATTCGCCCGGTTGCGGCGTCTCATCAACGTCCGGCGCGGCGCATGCAAACGGGATCCCGAGCTTTTCCAGCAGCGTTCGACGGTAGGGAGAAGTGGAAGCAAGGACGAGATTTGGCATATTTTTATCACCAGATATAGCGTATCGATGCCAGCCATTTTAAACTACAGGCCGCAATGTGTGCGAATAATTGGCAAAAGGCAGCTCTGGTTGCCTTTTTCTTTGACTCTATGACGTTACAAAGTTAATATGCGCGCCCTATGCAAAAGGTAAAATTACCCCTGACTCTTGATCCGGTTCGTACGGCTCAAAAACGCCTTGATTACGAAGGTATCTATACTTCCGATCAGGCCGAGCGTATTGCCGAATCTGTAGTCAGTGTGGACAGTGATGTAGAATGCTCCATGTCGTTCGCTATCGACAACCAGCGTCTCGCCGTTTTAACCGGTGATGCAAAGGTAACGGTAACGCTCGAGTGTCAGCGTTGCGGGAAACCGTTTGTACAGCATGTTCACACAACGTATTGTTTCAGTCCGGTTCGTTCTGACGAACAGGCTGAAGCACTCCCGGAAGCGTATGAGCCGATTGAGGTTAACGAATTCGGTGAAATCGATCTTCTGGCTCTGGTTGAAGATGAAATCATCCTCTCCTTGCCAGTCGTTCCGGTGCATGATTCTGAACACTGTGAAGTGTCCGAGGCGGACATGGTCTTTGGGGAACTGCCTGATGAAGCGCAAAAACCAAACCCATTTGCCGTATTAGCCAGCTTAAAGCGTAAGTAATTGAGGAGTAAGGTCCATGGCCGTACAACAGAATAAACCAACCCGTTCCAAACGTGGCATGCGTCGTTCCCATGACGCGCTGACTGCAGTTACCAGCCTGTCTGTAGACAAGACTTCTGGTGAGAAACACCTGCGTCACCACATCACCGCTGACGGTTTCTACCGCGGCCGCAAGGTTATCACTAAGTAATCGCGCGAAAGCGTGATTAGGCTTAGTGAGGATTTCCCCGTGCAAACGGGGAAGTTACCGAACCAGGCTGCGACGATACCTTGACACGTCTAACCCTGGCGTTAGATGTCATGGGGGGAGATTTTGGCCCTTCCGTGACAGTGCCTGCAGCATTGCAGGCACTGAATTCTAATTCGCAACTCACACTTCTTTTAGTCGGCAATCCCGACACAATCACGCCATTACTTGCAAAAGCTGACTTTGAACAACGTTCGCGTCTGCAGATTATTCCTGCGCAGTCAGTTATTGCCAGTGATGCACGCCCCTCGCAGGCGATTCGTAATAGCCGTGGCAGCTCTATGCGCATGGCGCTGGAGCTGGTAAAAGAAGGGCGAGCGCAGGCTTGCGTCAGCGCCGGCAATACCGGTGCGCTGATGGGGCTGTCGAAATTACTGCTCAAGCCGATTGAGGGCATTGAGCGCCCGGCGCTGGTGACGGTGTTACCGCATCAGCAGAAGGGGAAAACGGTAGTGCTCGATTTGGGCGCTAACGTGGATTGTGATAGTACCATGCTGGCTCAGTTCGCCGTGATGGGGTCGGTGCTGGCAGAAGACGTGGTCGGGATCAACAATCCCCGCGTTGCGTTATTGAATATTGGTGAAGAAGAGACCAAAGGCCTGGACAGCATTCGCGACGCTGCTGAAATGCTCAAACAGGTTCCCTCCATCAACTATATTGGTTATCTCGAAGCCAATGAGTTGCTGACGGGAAAAACGGATGTTCTGGTGTGCGATGGCTTCACCGGAAACGTAACGTTGAAGACCATGGAAGGGGTCGTGCGCATGTTCCTTTCTCTGCTGAAATCTCAGGGAGAAGGCAAAAAAAGCGCCTGGTGGTTGATTTTATTGAAGCGTTGGTTACAAAAGAGCCTGACGCGGCGATTCAGTCACCTCAACCCCGACCAGTATAATGGCGCCTGTCTGTTAGGATTGCGCGGCATCGTGATTAAGAGTCATGGCGCCGCCAATCAGCGAGCATTTTCTGTCGCCATTGAACAGGCAGTGCAGGCGGTGCAGCGACAAGTCCCTCAGCGGATTGCCGCTCGCCTGGAATCTGTATTAGCTAAAAGTGACTGAGCGTACATGTATACGAAGATTTTAGGTACCGGCAGCTACCTGCCAAAACAAGTGCGTACCAACGCCGATCTGGAAAAAATGGTAGATACGTCTGACGAGTGGATTGTCACGCGCACAGGTATCCGTGAACGTCGTATCGCCGCGCCAGACGAAACCGTGTCCACCATGGGTTACGAAGCCGCACAGCGCGCTATCGAAATGGCGGGTATCGATAAAGAAGAGATTGGCTTGATCGTGGTTGCCACGACGTCTGCCACGCATGCTTTCCCAAGCGCGGCGTGTCAGGTGCAGAACATGCTCGGTATTAAAGGCTGCCCGGCGTTTGACGTTGCCGCCGCGTGCGCAGGTTTCACCTACGCGCTGAGCATTGCCGATCAGTATGTTAAATCTGGCTCCGTCAAATATGCGCTGGTTATCGGTGCTGACGTTTTGGCGCGTACCTGCGATCCAACCGATCGCGGAACGATCATTATTTTCGGTGATGGTGCCGGTGCGGTGCTGCTGGGGCAGTCCGAAGAGCCGGGTATCATCTCCACGCATCTGCATGCCGATGGCCGCTACGGCGAGCTGTTAACGCTGCCTAACGCCGATCGCGTTAATCCGGACAGCTCCATCTACCTGACCATGGCGGGTAACGAGGTGTTCAAGGTGGCGGTGACCGAGCTTGCGCACATTGTCGATGAGACGCTGGAAGCAAATAACCTTGAACGCACCGCACTCGACTGGCTGGTGCCGCATCAGGCGAACCTGCGTATCATCAGCGCCACCGCTAAAAAGCTGGGCATGTCGATGGATAACGTTGTGGTGACGCTGGATCGTCACGGCAACACCTCTGCGGCGTCGGTACCGTGCGCATTTGATGAAGCGGTACGCGACGGACGAATCAAACGGGGCCAGCTGGTCTTGCTTGAAGCCTTCGGTGGCGGGTTCACCTGGGGTTCCGCGCTGGTTCGTTTCTAGTATAAGGAATAAAAAATGACGCAATTTGCTTTTGTGTTCCCGGGCCAGGGTTCTCAAACCGTTGGGATGTTGTCTGAAATGGCAGCAAACTACCCGGTCATTGAAGAGACTTTTCGTGAAGCTTCTGATGCGCTGGGTTATGATCTGTGGGCGCTGACCCAACAGGGTCCGGCCGAAGAGCTGAACAAAACCTGGCAAACTCAGCCAGCGTTGCTGACCGCGTCCGTTGCGCTGTGGCGCGTATGGCAGCAGCAGGGCGGTAAAGCGCCAGCGCTGCTCGCGGGCCATAGCCTGGGTGAATACTCTGCGCTGGTGTGCGCCGGTGTGATTGCGTTTGCTGACGCGGTGCGCCTGGTAGAACTGCGCGGTAAATTCATGCAGGAAGCGGTGCCAGAAGGAACGGGTGGCATGTCTGCCATTATTGGTCTGGATGATGCCGCGATTGCAAAAGCGTGTGAAGAATCTGCTGAAGGGCAGGTGGTTTCTCCGGTTAACTTCAACTCGCCGGGCCAGGTTGTTATTGCTGGTCATAAAGAAGCCGTTGAACGTGCCGGTGCTGCCTGTAAAGCCGCGGGCGCCAAACGCGCACTGCCGCTGCCGGTCAGCGTACCGTCTCACTGCGCACTGATGAAGCCCGCAGCCGAGAAACTGGCGGCTGAGTTGGAAAAAATTACCTTTAACGCACCGACGATTTCTGTTGTGAACAACGTCGATGTGAAATGCGAAACCGCGCCGGAGGCTATCCGTGACGCACTGGTTCGCCAGCTCTATAGCCCGGTACAGTGGACCAAAACCGTTGAGTTTATGGCCTCTCAGGGCGTTGAGCACCTTTATGAAGTCGGTCCTGGTAAAGTCCTCACCGGTCTGACGAAACGTATTGTTGACACCCTGACTGCCTCGGCGATTAACGAGCCGGAAGCGATGTCAGCGGCACTCTCGCAATAAAAGAGGAATACCATGAGTTTTGAAGGAAAAATTGCCCTGGTGACTGGCGCAAGCCGCGGTATCGGGCGTGCAATTGCTGAAACACTGGTCGCGCGCGGCGCGAAGGTGATTGGTACAGCAACCAGCGAGAATGGCGCTCAGGCCATCAGCGAGTATCTGGGTGCGAACGGTAAAGGTCTGGTACTGAATGTGACCGAACCTGCATCTATCGAATCTGTTCTGGAAAATATTCGCGCAGAGTTTGGTGAAGTGGATATTCTGGTCAATAATGCCGGGATCACTCGCGACAACCTGCTGATGCGAATGAAAGATGATGAGTGGAACGATATTATCGAAACCAACCTGTCATCTGTATTCCGTCTGTCAAAAGCGGTAATGCGCGCTATGATGAAAAAGCGTCATGGTCGTATTATCACTGTTGGTTCTGTGGTTGGTACCATGGGAAATGCTGGTCAGGCTAACTACGCTGCGGCGAAAGCAGGTCTGATCGGTTTCAGTAAGTCGCTGGCGCGTGAAGTCGCGTCCCGCGGGATTACTGTAAACGTTGTTGCTCCGGGCTTTATTGAAACGGACATGACGCGTGCGCTGACTGATGATCAGCGTGCGGGTACGCTGGCGGCAGTTCCGGCGGGTCGTCTTGGCGACCCTAAAGAAATCGCCAGTGCGGTTGCATTTTTAGCCTCTGACGAAGCGGGTTACATCACTGGTGAGACCCTCCACGTCAACGGCGGGATGTACATGGTTTAATCACGATCGAAAATATTTGCGTTATTAGGGCAAATGGCCTCAAAATAACGTAAAATCGTGGTAAGACCTGCCGGGATTTAGTTGCAAATTTTTCAACATTTTATACACTACGAAAACCATCGCGAAAGCGAGTTTTGATAGGAAATTTAAGAGTATGAGCACTATCGAAGAACGCGTTAAGAAAATTATCGGCGAACAGCTGGGCGTTAAGCAGGAAGAAGTTGTGAACTCCGCTTCCTTCGTTGAAGACCTGGGCGCAGATTCTCTTGACACCGTTGAGCTGGTAATGGCTCTGGAAGAAGAGTTTGATACTGAGATTCCGGACGAAGAAGCTGAGAAAATCACCACCGTTCAGGCTGCCATTGATTACATCAACGGCCACCAGGCGTAAGTGAACATCTCCAGGCGGTCATTCGACCGCCTGAGTTTTATCTTTTTTAGTCCCACGAATCTCTTTTTTTATCCCTCCCTGGAGGACAAACGTGTCTAAGCGTCGTGTAGTTGTGACCGGACTTGGCATGTTGTCTCCTGTCGGCAATACCGTAGAGTCCACCTGGAAAGCTCTCCTTGCCGGTCAGAGCGGCATCAGCCTAATCGACCATTTCGATACTAGCGCCTATGCAACGAAATTTGCTGGCTTAGTAAAGGATTTTAACTGTGAAGAGATCATCTCGCGTAAAGAACAGCGCAAGATGGATGCCTTCATTCAATATGGAATTGTCGCTGGCGTTCAGGCCATGCAGGATTCTGGCCTTGAGATTACGGAAGAGAACGCAACCCGTATCGGCGCCGCTATCGGCTCCGGGATTGGTGGTCTTGGCCTGATCGAGGAAAACCATACATCGCTGATGAATGGCGGACCGCGTAAGATCAGCCCGTTCTTCGTTCCGTCCACGATTGTTAACATGGTGGCAGGTCACCTGACCATTATGTTCGGCCTGCGTGGGCCAAGCATCTCTATCGCTACCGCGTGTACGTCTGGCGTACATAACATCGGCCAGGCCGCGCGTATCATTGCGTACGGCGATGCAGATGCTATGGTTGCGGGCGGTGCTGAAAAAGCCAGTACCCCACTGGGTGTTGGTGGTTTCGGCGCAGCGCGTGCGCTCTCTACCCGTAACGATAACCCTCAGGCGGCGAGCCGTCCGTGGGATAAAGACCGCGATGGTTTCGTGCTGGGTGACGGCGCAGGTATGCTCGTACTGGAAGAGTACGAACATGCGAAAAAACGTGGCGCGAAAATTTATGCTGAAGTCGTTGGCTTCGGGATGAGCAGCGATGCGTATCACATGACGTCTCCTCCGGAGAACGGCGCGGGTGCTGCGCTGGCGATGGAAAATGCGATCCGTGATGCGGGTATTACCCCTGCACAGATTGGCTACGTTAACGCGCACGGCACTTCTACGCCTGCAGGCGATAAAGCAGAAGCGCAGGCGGTTAAGTCTATCTTCGGCGAGGCTGCCAGCCGCGTAATGGTCAGCTCCACGAAATCCATGACCGGTCACCTGCTGGGTGCGGCGGGGGCAGTAGAGTCAATCTACTCTATCCTTGCGCTGCGCGATCAGGCTGTGCCGCCAACCATCAACCTGGATAACCCGGATGAAGGTTGCGATCTGGACTTCGTTCCGCACGAAGCGCGTCAGGTTAGCGGTATGGAGTACACCCTGTGTAACTCCTTCGGCTTTGGCGGCACGAATGGTTCTCTGATCTTCAAAAAGGTCTGAGCCTGACTGCCCGAAAGCTATAAAAAAAGGTCCGCTTGGCGGGCCTTTTTTATTAGGGAAAATCCCCTTGTCCGGCTTTTAACATCCTGCCAGACTGAGCCTCCATGCATAAGGAGACACCATGTTTCTCATTAATGGCCTTGAGCAAGAAACGCTGCCGGCAAGCGACAGGGCAATCCAGTTTGGCGATGGCTGTTTCACCACTGCACGTATTCTTGACGGTGAGGTGAGCCTGCTTGACGCCCATATCCGTCGTTTACAAAAAGCCTGCGAGAAATTGCTGATTCCCTTCATGCAGTGGGACATTCTCGAGCGCGAGATGCGCCGGCTGGCGTCAGGTAATACAAACGGCGTTTTAAAAGTTATTCTTAGCCGCGGCAGCGGCGGGCGAGGGTACAGCGGTTCCGCCTGTCAGCATCCCACGCGTATTCTTTCCGTATCAGCGTATCCTGCTCACTATGCGCGCTGGCGTGAGGAGGGGGTAACGCTGACGCTGAGCCCGGTACGGCTGGGGCGAAACCCTATGCTCGCCGGAATAAAACATCTTAACCGCCTTGAACAGGTGCTTATTCGTACTCATCTTGAACAGACGGACGCCGATGAGGCGCTAGTCCTTGACAGCGAAGGGTTCATTACGGAATGCTGTGCGGCTAATTTACTCTGGCGGAAGGGCCGTGAGGTCTTCACCCCTTCGCTGGAGCAGGCTGGGGTTAACGGCATCATGCGCCAGTTTTGTTTGCAACAGCTGGCACATGCAGGCTTTCGCGTTGTCGAAGTAAACGCGAAGGAAGAGGCGCTGCTGTCCGCCGATGAAGTTGTGATCTGCAATGCGCTGATGCCTGTTATACCCGTTCGGGCGTATGGTCAACAGCGCTGGTCTTCGCGAGAGCTCTTTACGTTTTTAGCCCCGATATGTGAGCAAATCTAAAAGTCATGAAGAAAATGTTGCGCTTTGTCCTTCTCCTGATCGTTGCGCTGGGTATTACCGGCGGAGCGGGAGTATGGAAGGTTCGCCAGCTGGCGGACAGTAAAATCCTGATTAAAGACGAGACGATTTTTACCCTGAAAGCCGGTACCGGGCGGATGGCGCTGGGCGAGCAGCTTTACGGGGATAAAATCATCAACCGTCCACGCGTGTTCCAGTGGTTATTGCGTATCGAGCCTGAACTGTCTCACTTCAAGGCTGGTACCTATCGCTTTACGCCCGGCATGACCGTCAGAGAGATGCTGCAGCTGCTGGAAAGCGGTAAAGAGGCACAGTTCCCGCTGCGCTTTGTTGAAGGGATGCGCTTAAGCGATTACCTCAAGCAGCTGCATGATGCGCCTTACATCAAGCACACGCTCAAAGATGACCGCTATGAGACGGTCGCCGAGGTGCTGAAATTTGAACATCCTGAGTGGGTGGAAGGCTGGTTCTGGCCAGACACCTGGATGTATACGGCGGGCACGACCGATGTGGCGATTCTTAAACGGGCACACAAAAAGATGGTCGAGGCAGTTGATTCCGCCTGGGAAGGGCGGATGGACGGGCTGCCTTATCAAGATCAAAACCAGTTTGTGACAATGGCCTCGATCATTGAGAAAGAGACGGCCGTGGCGGCTGAGCGCGACCGGGTCGCGTCGGTATTTATCAACCGCCTGCGCATCGGCATGCGTCTGCAAACCGACCCGACCGTTATCTACGGCATGGGCGAGAGCTATGCCGGTAAGATCTCCAGAAAAGATCTGGAGACGCCAACCGCGTATAATACCTACGTCATTAACGGCTTGCCGCCGGGCCCGATAGCCACGCCGAGCGAGGCTTCGCTCAAAGCCGCCGCGCACCCGGCCAAAACACCGTACCTCTATTTTGTGGCTGATGGAAAAGGGGGGCATACCTTTAACACCAACCTTGCCAGCCATAATCGCTCTGTTCAGGACTATCTGAAAGCACTTAAGGAAAAAAATGCGCAGTAAATACATTGTCATTGAGGGACTCGAAGGGGCGGGTAAAACCACCGCCCGTAACGTGGTAGTGGATACGCTGAAATCGCTTGGCGTCGCTGACATGGTCTTTACCCGTGAGCCGGGCGGTACTCAGCTGGCGGAGAAACTGCGCAGTCTGGTGCTGGATATTAAATCCGTTGGCGACGAGGTTATTACTGACAAAGCCGAAGTGCTGATGTTCTATGCGGCGCGCGTCCAACTGGTTGAGACCGTGATTAAACCTGCGCTGGCCGACGGCAAGTGGGTGATCGGCGACCGTCACGATCTGTCGACTCAGGCCTATCAGGGCGGCGGACGCGGTATTGACCAGGCGATGCTGGCAACCCTTCGCGATGCCGTACTGGGGGATTTTCGCCCGGACCTGACCCTCTACCTGGATGTGACCCCGGAAGTGGGCCTCAGGCGCGCGCGCGCGCGCGGCGAACTGGATCGCATTGAGCAAGAGTCATTCGATTTCTTTAACCGCACGCGCGCGCGCTATCTCGAGCTGGCCGCACGGGACAGCGCAATTCGTACCATTGACGCCACGCAATCTCTGGACGACGTCACGCGCGATATTCAACAGACCGTTACGCAGTGGCTACAGGAGCAGCAGGCATGAAATGGTATCCATGGTTGCGCCCGCACTTTGAACAGCTGATCGCCAGCTATCAGGCCGGTCGGGGGCATCATGCGTTACTGATTCAGGCGTTGCCGGGAATGGGGGATGATGCGTTGATCTACGCCATCACTCGTTTTCTGATGTGCCAGCAGCCGGAAGGGCATAAAAGCTGCGGTAAATGCCGCGGCTGCCAGCTGATGCAGGCAGGCACGCATCCTGACTACTACACGCTTGAGCCTGAGAAGGGCAAAAGCGCGCTCGGCATTGATGCCGTGCGTGAAGTCAGCGAGAAACTGTACGAACATGCGCGTCTGGGCGGGGCAAAAGTGGTCTGGCTCAACGACGCTGCGTTGCTTACCGAGGCGGCGGCGAACGCGCTGCTTAAAACCCTGGAAGAGCCGCCGGAAAAGACGTGGTTTTTCCTTTCCTGCCGGGACCCGGGACGTTTACTGGCGACGCTGCGCAGCCGTTGTCGTCTCCATCATCTGGCGGTGCCTCAGGAATCGTGGGCGTTAAGCTGGCTTGAGCGAGAGGTGACAACGTCACAGGAGAGTGCGTTGTCTGCTCTGCGCCTCAGCAGCGGCGCCCCCGCGGCGGCGCTGGAATTACTACAGCCTGACGTCTGGTCGCAACGAGAAGCGCTCTGCCGGGCCGTTGAGGCTTCACTTAACAACCAGGACTGGCTGAGTTTACTGCCTGCGCTGAATAGCGATCGGGCCGTTGAGCGTCTGCACTGGCTGGCCTCCTTATTGCTCGATGCGCTTAAAATCCAGCAAGGGGCTACGCTGCTGACTAACCCGGACGCGTGGCCCCTGGTGAACATGCTGGCAAGCCGCCTTACAGGCGCGTCTCTGCACGCTATCCTTCATGATGTTTGCGAGAGCCGCGAACAGCTTTTAACCGTGACGGGTCTTAATCGCGAGCTTTTGCTGACCGACCAGTTACTGCGTATTGAACACTACCTGCAACCGGGCGTTACGCCGCCTGTTTCCCATCTCTGAGAGAGACATTATGTTTTTAGTCGACTCACACTGCCATCTTGATGGCCTGGATTATAAATCCCTGCACAACGACGTGGATGACGTGCTGGCAAAAGCCGCTGCCCGCGATGTGAAATTTTGTCTTGCGGTGGCGACGACGCTGCCAGGGTATCGCTCAATGCGTGAGCTGGTGGGCGATCGCGATAACGTGGTGTTCTCCTGCGGCGTTCATCCGCTGAACCAGGACGAAGAGTATGACGTAGAAGAGCTGCGCCGACTGGCAGCAGAAGCGGGCGTCGTGGCGATGGGTGAAACCGGGCTGGACTATTTTTACACGCCGGAAACGAAAGCGCGCCAGCAGGCGTCTTTCCGCAACCATATTCGCATCGGCCGCGAACTGAATAAACCGGTCATCGTACATACGCGCGATGCGCGCGCCGATACGCTGGCGATCCTCCGGGAAGAAAACGTGACGGATTGCGGTGGCGTACTACACTGTTTCACAGAAGACAGAGAAACGGCGGGTAAACTGCTTGATTTGGGGTTTTATATTTCGTTTTCCGGGATCGTGACGTTCCGTAACGCTGAGCAGCTCCGTGATGCTGCGCGCTATGTCCCGCTCGATCGCATTCTGGTGGAAACAGACTCTCCGTATCTGGCGCCGGTACCGCATCGCGGTAAAGAGAACCAGCCGGCCATGACGCGAGACGTCGCAGAGTACATGGCCGTGCTTAAAGGCGTCAGTATCGAAGAGCTGGCCCGCGTCACGACGCAAAACTTCTCTGCGCTGTTCCATATCGACCCCGCCCGCCTGCAATCCGTCTGATAAGCCTGTTTTTTTTAGGCTCGTAATTAATAAATAAAACGAGTAAAGTTCACCGCCTCATTTGGGGCGGTGACGGTGTTCTTAGAAACATCCAGACATGCTTTTTGTAAATTACTGAAAGTTTTTCGACCGTCTTAAGCTGAAACGTGATAGCCGTCAAACAAACTCAGAGGGAATTATTTTACTCTGTGTAATAAATAAAGGGCGCTTAGATGTCCTGTCCACGGCACGGTACTCCCCCCGGGCCAATGCGTGAAAGCGTAAAAAAAGCACAAATACTCAGGAGCACTCTCAATTATGTTTAAGAATGCATTTGCTAACCTGCAAAAGGTCGGTAAATCGCTGATGCTGCCAGTATCCGTACTGCCTATCGCAGGTATCCTGCTGGGTGTCGGTTCTGCTAACTTCAGCTGGCTGCCAGCCGTAGTTTCCCATGTGATGGCTGAAGCAGGCGGTTCCGTCTTTGCTAACATGCCTCTGATCTTCGCTATCGGTGTGGCGCTGGGCTTCACCAATAACGACGGCGTTTCTGCGCTGGCTGCAGTGGTTGCTTACGGCATCATGGTGAAAACCATGGCTGTGGTTGCGCCGCTGGTTCTGCATTTACCGGCAGAAGAGATTGCCGCGAAACACCTGGCAGATACCGGTGTTCTGGGCGGTATCATCTCCGGTGCGATTGCAGCGTATATGTTCAACCGCTTCTATCGCATCAAGCTGCCTGAGTATCTGGGCTTCTTCGCGGGCAAGCGTTTTGTTCCGATCATCTCTGGTCTGGCAGCGATTTTCACTGGCGTGATCCTCTCCTTCATCTGGCCACCAATCGGTTCCGCTATCCAGACCTTCTCTCAGTGGGCTGCTTACCAGAACCCGGTTGTCGCGTTCGGTATCTATGGCTTCATCGAGCGTTGCCTGGTGCCATTCGGTCTGCACCACATCTGGAACGTTCCATTCCAGATGCAGATTGGTGAATTCACCAACGCAGCAGGTCAGGTGTTCCACGGCGATATCCCACGTTACATGGCGGGTGACCCAACTGCAGGTAAACTGTCTGGTGGCTTCCTGTTCAAAATGTACGGCCTGCCGGCTGCTGCGATTGCAATCTGGCACTCTGCTAAGCCAGAAAACCGTGCAAAAGTGGGCGGTATCATGATCTCCGCAGCGCTGACCTCGTTCCTGACCGGTATCACCGAGCCGATCGAGTTCTCCTTCATGTTCGTTGCGCCAATCCTGTACATCATCCACGCTGTACTGGCTGGCCTGGCGTTCCCAATCTGTATCCTGCTGGGTATGCGTGACGGTACGTCCTTCTCTCACGGCCTGATCGACTTTATCGTTCTGTCCGGTAACAGCAGCAAACTGTGGCTGTTCCCAATCGTGGGTGCGTGCTACGCCGTTGTTTACTACACCATCTTCCGCGTGCTGATCAAAGCACTGGACCTGAAAACTCCGGGTCGTGAAGATGCAACTGAAGACAGCAAAGCAGGCGCGACCAGCGAAATGGCTCCGGCACTGGTTGCTGCGTTCGGCGGTAAAGAGAACATCACTAACCTGGACGCGTGCATCACTCGTCTGCGTGTGAGCGTTGCCGACGTTGCGAAAGTGGACCAGCCGGGTCTGAAAAAACTGGGTGCAGCGGGCGTGGTTGTTGCAGGTTCGGGCGTTCAGGCTATCTTCGGTACTAAATCCGATAACCTGAAAACCGAAATGGATGAGTACATCCGCAACAGCTAAGCTGTGACCTGGGGAGACTAAGGCAGCCGAATGGCTGCCTTTTTTATTGCTGTGGTTTGTTGTGCCAACACTCAGAAGTCGTAGCTCGCGCTCACCGAGACGTTCAGCGGTGCGCCATAAACCACGTAAGAGCCGACGTAATCGTAATACTCTTTGTCGAACAGGTTGTTGACGTTCGCCTGAATAGCAAAATCTTTGGTGACCTGATAGCGGCTGAACAGGTTAACCAGTCCGTAGCTGCCTTGCTCTGCGCGGGATTGTCCCGCCGGGCCACCGTCCACATCCGTCCACACTTTGTTCTGCCAGTTTACGCCACCGCCCACCGTCAGCGCCGGCAGCATTGGCAGTTGATAACGGGTAAACAGCTTCATTGTCGTGCGCGGCTGATCGGAACTGACAGCGCTGCCGTTCTTATCTTCCGCAATGTAGCGGGTCGCGCCGAACGTCAGCTGCCAGTTATCGGTCAGGGCGCCGTTCAGCTCGAACTCAATCCCTTTGCTGACCACGCCGTCCAGCGATTCATAAATCGACTCACCGCTCGGCATGTAGGTATAGGTGTTGCTCGCCACGTTATCCTGCTCGATGCGGAAAATCGCCAGCGAGGTGGTCAGACGGGTATTAAACCAGTCTGCTTTAACACCGGCTTCGTAGCTTTTGCCCGTGGTTGGATCGAGATAACGTCCGCTGGCGTCGCGCTTGTCCTGCGGCTGGAAGATGGAGGTATAGCTGACGTAGGTCGACCAGTCTTCGTTGATATCGTAGACCAGACCCGCGTAAGGCGTTACGTCATCTTCAGTGCTTTCCAGACGGGTGTCAGGAGAGCCCGCCGGGTTATAGCGAATGTTGTAGTTGGTGTAGCGCGCCCCGAGGATCAGGTGCAGCGGGTCGGCCAGCGAGAAGCGGGCGGAGGTGTACGCTGAGGACTGGCGAATGTCATCCTGGCTGTAGAGCTTCCACGGGGTCCACTGCGGATCGGCGATATTTCCGTTCCAGTTTTTGAAATTCCCCACGTCCACCATGCCGTACAGCGCATCCGGCATTCTGTTGTCATAGTGGTTGCGCTGTCGGCTGAAGCTGCCGCCAAACATCATCTCATGCTGGCGGCCGAAAAGATCGAAGCCGCCGCGCAGGAAGGCATCAACTGCATCCTGTTTGCGTTCACCTCTGTTCCAGCCGCCGTAGCCAACCATGCCCGCCCCGGTCTCTTTTTCCGGATAGCCGGACATATACATCAGCTTGCTGTCGAAGTTGGTCTCCGCGTGCATGCCGTTGACGTGCGCTTCCCAGCCGTTGTCGAAACGCTGGGTCAGGTTAGCAAAGATGCGGGTGCTATCCTTGTCCGAGTAGGCCCAGTCAGGCGCAACGGTCTGGCTGCGATTGTAGTCGGTTTTACTCCCGTCGCTGTACCAGGTCGGCAATCCGCCCCAGGTTGGATCGGCGGTGTGGCTTTCCTGATATTCATACCCTACAGAGAGGGTGGTGCTGTCGGTGACGTCCGCATCCACCACGCCGTAGAGGAACTTGTTCCGGTAGTGGTAGTTATCCACGAAGCTGTCGTTGTCCTGATAGCCCGTAATCAGGCGTCCCCGTACCTTCCCGGACTCTACCAGCGGTGCCTGGAGATCCAGCACGTAGCGCTGTTTGTCCCAGCTGCCGTAGCTGGCCGAGACATTGCCTTTGAACTCATTGCTGTCCGCATGCTTACGCACCATATTGACGTACGCCGCCGGGTTACCGGTGCCGGACATCAGCCCGGTCGCGCCGCGAACCACTTCGATACGGTCGTAAATCGCGGTATCGGCGGCGGTGTCGCCGAAGTTCCACACTTCGCTGATGGAGGTGGGCAGGTCGTCAAAGGCGTAGTTACTGACGAAAAATCCGCGCGAGTAAAATACGGTACGATCGCTGTCCTGCACCTGCGCCGTTACGCCCGTGGTGTTAGTCAACACCTGACCGATGGACTGCAGGTTCTGATCCGCCATGCGCTGCTGGCTAATCACGCTGACGGACTGCGGGATATCGCGGGGAACCAGCAACAGCTTTGTGCCGGTGGTGGTGGTTTTTACGCTGTAATCCCGGTCCTGACTTGCGGAAGGATCCTGCGTATTGTCAAAACCTCCATCCACGACGACGGTGTCTTCGGTTGATGATGCAGCGAAAGCGGTGGCTGGCGTCAATGCCATAGCAATACAGGCTGCCAGCAACGAAGGCGTTGCGACAGGCTGACGTTGCCCATCCCTGGTATGATCAATGAAAGACATTATCAAACCCTTATGAACGGTGAAGAGTGTTTGCGTCAGTCCCACAAATACGGTCTGACGTCGTTTTCTATGTTAAAAATGCGCATGAAAATGCAAATGCGAAATATACGCATTGCCATTAATGCTGTAAACAGATGTGTCGTGCGAAACTGAAATAATGTTTCAGCCCGTTAAGGCACGCGAGCGGTCACTCTTCAGTCAGCTGATGAATATTCAGCAAAGAATTCGGGGGAGAAGGTTGAAAGGACAGGAGAAACTCGCTCATACTCTTGAATTGTGTCACACAGTCCTCCAGAGAGTGTGTTAACAGCGGACGCACCTAACAAAAAAGGAAAAGGTCATGGCTGAAGAAACGATTTTCAGTAAAATTATTCGCCGCGAAATCCCGTCGGATATCGTCTATCAGGATGAACTGGTAACGGCTTTCCGGGACATTTCCCCTCAGGCACCGACACACATCCTTATCATTCCTAATATTCTGATTCCGACCGTAAACGACGTAAAAACCGAGCACGAAGTGGCGTTAGGTCGTATGCTGACGGTGGCGGCGAAAATTGCCGAGCAGGAAGGCATAGCGGAAGACGGTTATCGTCTGATCATGAACTGTAATCGTCATGGCGGCCAGGAAGTTTATCATATTCACATGCATCTGCTGGGTGGACGTCCGCTGGGACCGATGCTGGCTCACAAAGGTCTGTAACATGTTTAAAGGGCGTATTGCAGCGCTGGTAATGACGATGATAGTTGTGGGGTGCAGCACGCGTCCGGCGATCCCCGTCAGCGATGAACAGACGCTGGTGATGGAATCCTCCGTGCTGGCTGCGGGCATCACGGCGCAACAGCCCGCACTGACCATCAGTGAAATTAAATCTTCTGCCTCCTCTACGCTCTATAACGAAAGAAATGAACCGGTGACGGTCCACTACCGTTTTTTCTGGTATGACGTAAGAGGTCTTGAGATGCACCCGCTGGAGGCGCCGCGTAGCGTCACTCTTCCGGCAAGGTCGTCGGTAACGCTCTATGACAGCGCCAGCTATCTGGGTGCGCATAAGGTGAGACTTTATCTTTATCTCTAAGGGGTGAACCTTGATTAAAAATATGAGCCGTTATGCGCTCGTGACCGCATTCGCACTGTTCCTCGCAGGGTGTGTGACCCGTACAGAACAGCCAGCACCTGTGGAAGAGGCAAAGCCGGGTACCGAGCAGCCGACACCGCCAACGCAGACCCAGCCAACCGTGCCGTCTGTACCGTCTATTCCGTCACAGCCTGGCCCGATTGAACATCAGGACCAGACGTCACAACCTGCGCCGCGCGTGCGCCATTACGACTGGAACGGTGCGATGCAGCCGATGGTCGGTAAAATGCTGCAGGCTCAGGGCGTGACGGCAGGCAGCGTGCTGCTGGTCGATAGCGTGAACAACCGTACCAACGGTTCGCTGAACGCGGGCGAAGCGACAGAAACGCTGCGCAATGCACTGGCAAACAACGGTAAGTTTACGCTGGTCTCTGCTCAGCAGCTCGCATTAGCCAAACAGCAGCTGGGCCTGTCGCCGCAGGATAGCCTCGGCACCCGCAGCAAGGCGATTGGCATTGCCCGCAACGTTGGCGCCCAGTATGTGCTGTACTCTAATGCGACCGGTAACGTGAATACCCCAGCCCTGCAGATGCAGCTGATGCTGGTTCAGACAGGCGAAATTATCTGGTCAGGTAAAGGTGCGGTTACGCAACAATGACACCACGCGTGAAGAGATTCTGACGCGTTATTTTCCACAGTACCGCCTTATCGCGCCGCAGGCCCACTCCGGGCTTAGCGGCGCGAGTTGCATTATAGCGCGGGGCGCGCACCGTCTGGTCTTGCGGCAGAACCACGATCCCTTCGCCCCGGCTTTCCAGTTTCGCCGTCAGTTTCGCGCCCTCAAACGCCTTCCGTCGGATCTCGTGCCTGAACCCCGATTTTTCAGCAAGGGCTGGATGGCCGTCGACTATCTGGAGGGGGAGGTGAAAAGCGCGCTGCCGGACACCCCAGCGCTTGCGGCGATGCTGTATCATCTGCACCAGCAACAGCGTCTGGGGTGGCGAATCGCCTTACTTCCACTGCTGGAAAACTACTGGCAACAAGCCTCTCCAGCAAGACGTACCCCAGTGTGGCTTGCGCATCTCAAACGGCTGCGTAAAGCGGGCGAGCCGCAACCGATTCGGCTCTCGCCGTTACATATGGATGTGCACGCCGGGAACATCGTGCATACGCCACAGGGCGCCAGGCTTATCGACTGGGAATATGCCGGAGACGGCGATGTGGCGCTGGAGCTGGCCGCGGTCTGGACGGAAAGTGAAGCCGCGCGGCAGAAACTCATCAGAGAGTATGCCAGCGTTGCGCACTTTAACGCCGATGCGCTGGCACGCCAGGTGAGACGCTGGCGGCCCTGGGTCATCATGCTGATGGCGGGCTGGTTTGAGATGCGTTTGCAGCAGTCCCGAGATAAACACTTTATTGCGCTGGCAGACGATGCCTGGCGCCAGTTACAAACGAAAGGATAAGAGAGGTGAGTGTGGGTCCAGTCATGTTGGATGTAGAAGGGTTTGAGCTGGATGCGGAGGAGCGTGAAATTCTGGCGCATCCGCTGGTGGGCGGCCTGATCCTGTTTACCCGCAACTATCACGATCCGGCGCAACTGCGTGAACTGGTGCGCCAGATCCGCGCCGCGTCGCGCAATCATCTGGTGGTGGCCGTCGATCAGGAAGGCGGCCGCGTGCAGCGTTTTCGCGACGGTTTTACCCGCCTGCCGGCAGCCCAGTCTTTCGCCGCGCTGCTCGGCACGGAAGAGGGTGGGAAACTGGCGCAGGAAGCCGGCTGGCTGATGGCCAGCGAAATGATTGCCATGGATATCGACATCAGCTTTGCCCCGGTGCTGGATGTGGGCCATATCAGCGCCGCGATTGGCGAGCGCTCCTACCATGAAGATCCGCGTATTGCGCTGGCAATGGCGACCCGGTTTATCGACGGGATGCACGATGCGGGAATGAAAACCACTGGGAAACACTTCCCGGGCCACGGGGCGGTGACGGCGGATTCCCACAAAGAGACCCCGCGCGACCCGCGTCCGGAAGCGGAAATTCGCGCCAAAGATATGTCGGTGTTCCGCTCGCTTATCACCGATAACAAGCTGGACGCCATTATGCCAGCACACGTGATTTACAGCGATGTCGATCCGCGTCCTGCCAGCGGCTCCCCGCACTGGCTGAAAACCGTTCTGCGCCAGGAGCTGGGTTTCAACGGCGTCATTTTCTCCGACGATCTGTCGATGGAAGGGGCGGCAATCATGGGCAGCTATGCTGAGCGCGGTCAGGCCTCGCTGGATGCAGGTTGCGATATGATCCTGGTCTGCAATAATCGTAAAGGTGCCGTTAGCGTGTTGGATAACCTGTCACCGATCAATGCAGAGCGTGTTACGCATTTGTATCATAAAGGTTCATTTAGCCGTCAGGAGCTGATGGATTCGGCGCGCTGGAAGTCGGTCAACGCCCGGCTTGAAGACCTGAATGAGCGCTGGCAGGCACATAAAGCCAGCCTGTAAACCCTCCCGGAAGGCGTAGCGTGGTGAGAAGACAATGATCATCTATTTACACGGTTTTGACTCAAACAGTCCTGGTAATCATGAGAAGGTGCTACAGCTGCAGTTTATCGATCCCGATGTACGGCTGATTAGCTACAGTACGCGCCATCCGAAGCATGATATGCAGCATCTGCTCAAAGAGGTGGACAAGATGCTGCAGCTTAACGTCGACGATCGCCCGTTGATTTGCGGCGTGGGGCTGGGCGGCTATTGGGCGGAGCGGATTGGCTTCCTGTGCGACATCCGCCAGGTGGTCTTCAATCCTAATCTTTTCCCGAATGAGAACATGGAAGGCAAAATTGACCGCCCGGAAGAGTATGTCGATATTGCGACCAAGTGCGTGAGCAACTTCCGTGAGAAAAACCGCGATCGCTGTCTGGTGATCCTCTCGCGTAATGATGAAGCACTGAACAGCCATCGGGCCGCAGAGCTGCTGCATCACTATTACGAGATCGTCTGGGACGAAGAGCAGACCCACAAGTTCAAGAACATCTCCCCGCACCTCCAGCGCATCAAAGCCTTTAAAACGCTGGGCTAAACCACAGCCTGCCACTTCAGAAACCCGGTCGCGAATGCGCACCGGGTTTCTTTTTGTCCAGAATTGTCTACTTTTAAGCCATCAAAACTTGATGCATATCAATTTTGGTATGACCAATGCGCCTGACGTGTTATTCTCAATGCACCTGAATGGTTTCAGTGCTGTAACTTGTTGTTAATTAAGGGTTATTTTCATAACTTTTAATTAACAATTGGTTAATAATTTGAGGGGGTCACGTTGACTACGCCATTGAAAAAGATAGTGATTGTAGGCGGTGGTGCTGGCGGGCTGGAGCTGGCCACACAGTTAGGCAAGAAGCTGGGGCGCGGTAAAAAAGCCAAAATCACGCTGGTGGATCGTAACCACAGCCACCTGTGGAAACCGCTGCTGCACGAAGTGGCGACCGGCTCACTGGATGAGGGCGTGGACGCGCTGAGCTATCTGGCGCACGCGCGCAACCATCATTTCCAGTTCCAGCTGGGCTCGGTGGTTGACATCAACCGTGAGAGCAAAACCATTACCCTGGCCGAGCTGCGTGATGAAAAAGGCGAGCTGCTGGTCCCAGAGCGCAAGCTGGCGTATGACACGCTGGTGATGGCGCTCGGCAGTACCTCCAACGATTTCAACACGCCGGGCGTTAAAGAGCACTGTATCTTCCTCGATAACCCGCACCAGGCGCGTCGTTTCCATCAGGAAATGCTGAACCTGTTCCTGAAGTACACCAGCAATCTGGGTGCGAATGGCAAGGTTAACATTGCCATTGTCGGCGGCGGCGCGACAGGCGTTGAGCTGTCCGCAGAGCTGCACAATGCGGTTAAACAGCTGCACAGCTACGGTTACAAAGGGTTAACTAACGAAGCGCTGAACGTGACGCTGGTTGAAGCGGGTGAGCGTATTCTGCCTGCGCTGCCTCCGCGCATTTCAGGCGCAGCGCACAATGAACTGACGAAACTGGGCGTGCGCGTCCTGACGCAGACCATGGTGACCAGCGCTGATGAAGGTGGACTGCACACCAAAGACGGCGAGTACATCAAAGCGGATCTGATGGTCTGGGCGGCAGGTATCAAAGCGCCTGACTTTATGAAAGATATCGGTGGTCTGGAGACGAACCGCATTAACCAGCTGGTCACCGAGCCGACGCTGCAAACCACGCGCGACCCTGAAATCTTCGCTATTGGTGACTGTGCCTCCTGCGCGCGTCCTGAAGGGGGCTTCGTGCCGCCGCGCGCTCAGGCCGCGCACCAGATGGCAAGCCTGGTGCTGCACAACATCCTGGCGCAGTACAAAGGCAAGCCAATGAAGGCGTATGTCTATAAAGACCACGGTTCTCTGGTATCGCTGTCAAACTTCTCTACCGTCGGTAGCCTGATGGGTAACCTGATGCGTGGCTCGATGATGGTGGAAGGGCGCATTGCACGCTTCGTGTATATCTCCCTGTACCGTATGCACCAGATCGCGCTGCACGGTTACTTTAAAACGGGCCTGATGATGCTGGTGGGCAGAATCAACCGCGTCATTCGTCCACGTCTGAAGCTGCACTAATCTTTCACTCCCTCCGGGCCCTCCGGAGGGATTTTTTAGCATATCATGCTGCTCGTCGTGGATTAGGTGCCTAAGAGTTCTCCTAAACGCGATATATCTCTCCCCGATGTCCACTTTTTGATCCTTTGTCTTATTGGCGAAGCCGCGCCTCCATAGCAGAATTGTTACCAATAGCAACAAAGGAGGAAGTCCCGTGAATAAATCAATGTTGGCGGGTATAGGGATCGGCGTCGCAGCTGCGTTAGGTGTGGCTGCTGTTGCCAGTCTCAACGTTTTAGATCGCGGCCCGCAGTATGCGCAGGTGGTTTCTGCAACGCCTATTAAAGAAACCGTAAAAACCCCACGTCAGGAGTGCCGTAACGTCTCCGTAACCCACCGTCGTCCGGTACAGGATGAAAACCGTATTGCCGGCTCTGTTCTGGGTGCGGTAGCGGGTGGGGTGATTGGTCACCAGTTTGGCGGTGGTCGGGGTAAAGATGTCGCGACCGTGGTCGGCGCGCTGGGTGGCGGCTATGCCGGTAACCAGGTGCAGGGCGCAATGCAGGATAACGATACTTACACCACGACCCAGCAGCGCTGTAAAACCGTCTATGACAAGTCGGAAAAAATGCTGGGCTATGACGTGACCTACAAAATTGGCGATCAGCAGGGCAAAATCCGCATGGATAAAGACCCGGGCACCCAAATTCCACTGGATGGAAACGGCCAGCTGGTACTGAATAACAAAGCGTAAAAAAGATGTTCTCTGAACTTAGCTCCTCAAGCGCTCAGGCTGAGGAGCTTTTTTTGCGTCAGATTTTGAGCAGTTCAGGCCACAGGCGCAGCGTGGTGTCGGAAATGTTCTGCAGTTTTTCCAGCGTCGCCCCTTCACGGGCGCTGATCGACATTCCCTGTAAAATACAGCTCAGGTATTGCGCCAGCATCTGAGGCTGGCAGTGCGCGGGAATTTCACCGCGCTGCTGGCGCTGAGCCAGAAATACGCTGAGCGTCTCCTCCTGCATCGCATGACGCGATTTAACCGTATTGGCGATCTCTTTAGATGCTGCCGCCAGGGTGGCAGAGGTGTTAATCATAAAGCAGCCCGCGGGCGTATCTTTACTGGTGAAGCAGGTGGCAACGGCGGTAAAGTAATCCCGTAGCGCCTGTTCAACGCTTTTCTCTTCACAAAATAGCTGGGCTTCGTGTTTCGCAGCAAAGCGCGAAATGTACCTGTCCAGCACCGCCCTGAACAGCCCCTCTTTATTGGTAAATTCAGCATACAGCGTCGGCGCTTTAGCTCCGGTGGCTTCTACCAGATCGGAAAGCGAGGTCGCTTCATACCCATGTTGCCAGAAGAGAGTCATGGCCTTATCAAGCGCTGCATCCCTGTCAAACACTTTTGGTCGGCCACGGCTTTTCTTCACACAACTCGTGACGTCGGTTGTCATTTGCCGTTGGTCCTCTGTTGGTTTGTTGAATGACCATTATAAAAATAAACGCAACCCACCACCAGTGCAGAATGCTTAAAAATAAATTAATCATATATGTATGAAAAATAACAATTTTAAAATTTAATTAATGCTCGTTATAAAAAGGTGTTGACGCGTGAGCTGGATCACATTTATGATTTACCTATCGATCGTTAACTAAATAGCTAACGACCTAAAAATTCATCTGCTAAAGGTAAACATCATGAAAAACGTAAAAACCCTCATCGCTGCTGCTGTTCTGAGTTCACTCTCTTTCGCAAGCTTTGCTGCTGTACAGGTACAGTCCACCCCGGTCGATCAGCATAAAGTCGGGACGATCTCTGCCTCTGCCGGGACTAACCTGGGCTCTCTGGAAGATCAGCTGGCACAAAAAGCTGATGCAATGGGTGCAAAATCTTACCGCATCACCTCTGTGACCGGTCCTAACACCCTGCACGGCACCGCTGTTATCTACAAATAATCCGGGCATAAACCCTCATTTATGCCACTGCAATAAAAAACGCCCTGCACATGTGCAGTAATGCCGATCGTTTAAGAACACTTGAACGATCCTGCCAGTAAGAAACAATCCGGGTTCAGCCCCTCTGGCCCGGATTTTTTACGTCTGAACTCGATATGGACTTCGTTGCGGATGCTTTCCCGTCCGACTGGATACTTTTTTCCGCTCTCTGGATGCGTCCTGCGAGGGCCGTCTGGTCATAATCTGATGCATCCAACAACGTGGTGTCCACCAAATAAGTGGTGGGTATCAACGTGTCAGATATACGGAAAAATGTGACTCCCGGTAGGCGAAAAGGCTGCCCTGAGTATTCTCCTGAGTTTAAACAGCACCTCGTTGCCGCCTCCTGCGAACCCGGGATACCGGGACGGACTTTATCCTCACAGACTGATGGCAGATAAAATCCCGCTTACGGAAACTGCCTATATTCTTATCCTGCGGCGAAGCGGTTTAATATTTATTGCTGTTCGCCAGGGAAGAGTGATTTATATCAGGAAAAAGGGCTGAATAATCCTTTGGCAGCGTTTCCTGAATATCTGATGATGCGTTCACAAGAAAAATGCGTCGTCCATATTGTTGTTACCGGCTGAATTATTATATATGGCCAGGGCGTAATTTTTGGTCTTTTTTTATTTGTGGTGTGAATA
>NZ_JADCLB010000014.1:0-81122 GCF_014982245.1 Enterobacter cloacae complex sp. P6RS | reverse complement strand
TCCGTTCCGCCACTTATTAAGACATTAAGCCTGCCAGTAATGGCAGGCTTAATGGCAAAAAACTTTAGGGGCGTAGCTCAGTTGGTAGAGCACCGGTCTCCAAAACCGGGTGTCGCGAGTTCGAGTCTCTCCGCCCCTGCCATATAGAATCCTTTGCTTCGGCAAAGGATTTTTTTTTGCCTGAAACCCGGTGAAATTTCACCATTCTTAAATGCAGCCAGCGTCCCTGCTGGCCTCAGCCTCAATCCATTACATTGATTTTTAATAGATCTTTTATTTGCGATTGCTTGTCGCTATTTTGCAGCCAAATCGCATACAGCGGCCGCGAAAGGGTGGTGGAATCCACCACGGTATGCAGTCCAGGCTTGGTGTCTGCCCAACGGACTGGTAACCAAGTGCAACCCTTCAGCAAGGGGAGTTGCTGACAGGCAATCTCGGCAGAACTGGTTGTTAACTGTGGAACATCATCAGGTGCGATCAATCCCGTCTCATGTTGCTGAAAATCAGGTCCCCACTCCAGCCGCAAATAGGTCAGGTCTGCTTTCATCTTTGAGGGTTCAGAAGCATAAAGAGCCAGACCGAACTGTCCAACAATCTGGCTGCTAAATTCGTCCATCTTGGGGGCTTCTGTAGTGATCAGCAGATCCAACTGACGCTCATGAAGTTGCTTAACCAGCGACTGACGTTGCGCAATTCTGGCTTCAAATTGTAAATGGCCATGGGAGTGATATAGCCGGGTAAGCCACTGACTGAGCATGCATTCCCACAGAGATGCGCTGGCCCCTATCGAGAACTCGTTATGCCTCGACGTATGCGCAACCTCTTTGCGCGCTGCCTGCCAGGTATTCATCAATGTCTCCGCATACGGAAGCAGTTTTTCACCGGCAGGCGTGAGGCGGATATTGTTGCGATGGCGGGTAAAAAGATTCACACCCAGTTGATTTTCCAGCTGTCGAATACGAAAACTGACTGCTGACTGCGTCAGGTAAAGGGCTTCAGCGGCTCGCCCGAAGTGACGCGTTCTACTCACTTCAAGGAAAGTTTTTAGCAATTCCGTATCCACATCTTTCTCCGCAAAATAATTTGTCGTTATGATTTAAATGTTTTGTTTTACACTCTGTCAAGCGTAACTAATACTCCGCGCCATAAATAGCTCGGCCAAAGAATTAGGAGCGTGTAGGATGGCGGAAAGCTTTACGACGACTAATCGTTTTTTCGACAATAAACATTATCCGCGCGGGTTCTCTCGTCACGGCGATTTCACCATCAAAGAGGCGCAGCTGCTTGAGCGTCATGGTTATGCCTTTAACGAGCTGGATCTGGGTAAACGTGAGCCTGCAACTGAAGATGAAAAACAGTTTGTCTCAGTGTGCCGTGGTGAGCGTGAGCCGCAGTCTGAAGCAGAACGTGTATGGATCAAGTACATGGCTCGCATTAAGCGTCCAAAACGTTTCCATACGCTGTCTGGCGGTAAACCGCAGATGGAAGGTGCAGAAGACTACACCGAGTCTGACGACTAATAAAAAAAGGGGCTACGGCCCCTTTTTTTATGCCAGTAACTTTTGCAGATACAAAAGCAAACGATCGATCGCCCGATAGCTCAGCGCTTCCTGCAAGTGTTTCCTCGCAATATTAGTACAGCCCTCCACGTCCGCAATGGTTCTGGCTACTTTTAACAAGCGCTGCCACGCACGTATGGAAAGCCCGAAGCGCGTCAACGTCTCCTCCAGCCAAGCCGCATCTTCAACGTTAAGAGAACAAAACTGTCGGATCCCTGCATTATCCAGTCGTGCATTCAGCCTGTTTTGACGGGCATACTGTCTCGCCTGTGCCGCGATAACCCGCTCGCGAACATGCGCGGAGCTTTCACCCAGTTTATCCGTCTGCCTGAGCAGGCCCGGCGGCGGAAGGGGGATTTCCAGTGATAAATCGAAACGGTCGAGAAACGGGCCAGACAGCTTTCCCAGATAGCGCAGCGTCTGCTCTGGCGTACAGCGGTTATGGTTGCCCTGATAATGCCCCGTCGGACTGGGGTTCATCGCCGCCACGAGCTGAAAACGGGCGGGATAGCTTATTTTGGCTCGCGTGCGTGAAATATGTATTTCACCGGATTCAATGGGCTCCCTCAGCGCATCCAGCACACGGCGCTCAAACTCAGGCAGCTCATCGAGAAACAGAATGCCATTGTGTGCCAGCGAGATCTCACCCGGCCCCGGAATAGACCCGCCGCCGACCATTGCCGTCAGTGACGCGCTATGATGCGGGGAACGAAAGGGACGTCGACGCCACTGTTTGTGCAACGACGTCGAACCGATCAGGCTATAGATGGCGGCGCTTTCCAGCGCTTCATGGTTATTAAGCGGCGGGAGCAGCCCGCTTAGCCTGCTCGCCAGCATGGTTTTGCCCGTGCCCGGCGGGCCAATCAGCAGGAGATTGTGCCCACCCGCTGCCGTAATCTCCAGCGCCCGTTTCCCTTGCTCCTGTCCCATGATCTCGCTGAGGTCTTCTGGCGCATCCGCTATAGCCTCGTCGCACTCTTCCGGCTCGGACAGTTCATGGCGGCCTTCCAGCCAGGCGCACACTTCCTGAAGATGCCCGGCGATAAGGCATCCCTTTTCTGCAATAAGACTCACTTCTGATGCGTTTTCATTGGCCACAACGATTTGCCGCCCTGCACGTATGGCTTCCAGCGCTCCCGATATCGCACCGGGAACGCCTCTCAGTGCGCCTGTGAGCGCGAGTTCACCCACGAACTCATACGAGCCTAGCCTGGTCGTATTAAGCTGCTCAGAAGCCGCGAGAAGCGCAATTGCGATAGGTAAATCGTATCGCCCACCCTCTTTGGGCAGGTCGGCGGGAGCAAGGTTGATGGTGATCTTCTTTGCGGGGAAGGTATAACCGCTGTTTATTATTGCGCTACGAACGCGGTCCCTGGCCTCTTTAACCGTGGTTTCAGGTAACCCGACAAGCGTGAGTCCGGGCAGCCCATTACTCAAATGAACCTCTACGGAAATAAGCGGAGCCTTTACCCCGAGAGCCGCTCGCGTATAAACAACTGACAGTGACATTTGTACTACCTCCTGGTCTGACTATGCCAGTGCCTGTTTTCTCTGTTTAGCGTCTTTTTACGTATTTACGCCGCCTGTTCAGAGATTTTCAGGGAGCATTGCAACCATTGCATCACCGTGGAAGCACACTCGCAAAATGTAAAAAGGCGCGCTTTAACGGTTAGATCTGCAATAAAAAATGAAAAATATTCACTTCCAAATTTCCTCATATAAAACAATGCGTTCATGAAATTTGGTTCGCTTGCTAACCAAATCCTTCATAAATAAATCTTGTGTTTGATTTAAAAACTGTGATAACTCTTTAGGTATTCCTTCGAACAAGATGCAAAAAGAACTGAAAATGACAGCCCTTCTACGAGTGATTAGCCTGGTCGTGATTAGCGTGGTGGTGATTATTATCCCACCGTGCGGGGCTGCACTTGGACGAGGAAAGGCTTAGAAATCAAGCCTTAACGAACTAAGACCCCCGCACCGAAAGGTCCGGGGGTTTTTTTATGACTAAAAAACTTAAATGAGGAGCAGAGAATGACGACTAGCACAAAATTCTGTTTCTCCAGATTTATGACGGGGAACTAACTATGAATGGGGCACAATGGGTAGTACATGCGTTGCGCGCGCAGGGAGTCGAAACCGTATTCGGTTATCCGGGTGGCGCAATTATGCCGATTTACGATGCACTGTATGACGGCGGCGTGGAACACCTCTTGTGCCGGCACGAGCAGGGCGCAGCGATGGCAGCCATCGGCTATGCCCGCGCGACCGGTAAAACCGGTGTGTGCATGGCGACCTCAGGTCCGGGTGCAACGAACCTGATCACCGGCCTGGCTGACGCGCTGCTCGATTCTGTTCCTGTCGTGGCGATTACCGGTCAGGTGGCCTCTCCGTTCATCGGCACCGATGCCTTCCAAGAAGTAGACGTCCTCGGCTTATCGCTGGCCTGCACCAAGCACAGCTTCCTCGTTCAGTCCCTCGAAGAGCTGCCGCGCGTGATGGCCGAAGCGTTCGAGGTTGCCAGTTCTGGCCGTCCTGGCCCGGTTCTGGTGGATATCCCGAAAGATATCCAGGTTGCACTTGGCGATCTGGAGCCGCATTTCTCCACCGTGAAAAGCGACGATGCGTTTACGCATGCAGAGGTTGAAGAGGCGCGTCAGATGATGGCGCAGGCGAAGCAGCCGATGCTGTACGTCGGCGGCGGGGTGGGTATGGCGCAGGCTGTTCCGGCGCTTCGCGCGTTCCTTGCAACCACGCAAATGCCCGCCACCTGCACTCTGAAAGGTCTGGGTGCGGTAGACGCGGACTACCCGTACTACCTCGGCATGCTCGGAATGCACGGCACTAAAGCGGCAAACCTGGCGGTGCAGGAGTGCGACTTGCTTATCGTCGCAGGCGCCCGTTTCGATGACCGCGTCACCGGCAAGCTGAATACCTTCGCGCCGAATGCCAAAGTGATCCATATGGATATCGACCCGGCGGAGATGAACAAACTGCGTCAGGCGCACGTGGCGTTGCAGGGCGATCTTAACGCGCTGTTACCGGCGCTGGAGCAGCCGCTGGATATCAACGCATGGCGTCAGCACACCGCAGACATGCGCGCTGAGCATGCCTGGCGTTACGATCACCCAGGCGATGCCATCTATGCGCCGCTGCTGTTGAAGCAGTTGTCCGACCGTAAACCCGCCGACAGCGTGGTGACGACCGATGTGGGCCAGCATCAGATGTGGTCAGCCCAGCATATGACCTACACCCGCCCGGAGAACTTCATCACCTCCAGCGGCTTAGGCACGATGGGCTTTGGCCTGCCGGCAGCCGTAGGCGCACAGGTGGCCCGCCCGAACGATACCGTGATCTGTATCTCCGGTGACGGCTCTTTCATGATGAACGTTCAGGAGCTCGGCACCGTGAAGCGCAAGCAGTTACCGCTGAAGATCGTGTTGCTCGATAACCAGCGTTTAGGGATGGTTCGCCAGTGGCAGCAGCTGTTCTTCCAGGAGCGTTACAGCGAGACAACCCTGACCGATAACCCCGATTTCCTCACCCTGGCCAGCGCCTTCGGCATTCCTGGCCAGCACATCACCCGTAAAGACCAGGTTGAAGCGGCACTCGACACCATGCTGTCAAGCGAAGGGCCATACCTGCTTCATGTCTCAATCGACGAGCTTGAGAACGTCTGGCCGTTGGTACCGCCCGGTGCCAGTAACTCACAAATGCTGGAGAAATTATCATGATGCAACATCAGGTCGCCGTGCAGGCTCGCTTCAACCCGGAAACGTTAGAACGCGTTTTGCGTGTGGTCCGCCACCGTGGTTTTCAGATTTGCTCTATGAATATGGAAACGGCCACCGACGCCCAGAACATCAGTATCGAATTAACCGTTGCCAGTCCGCGGCCGGTCGACTTACTGTTTAGTCAGTTATCAAAGCTGGTAGACGTTGCCCATGTTGCCATCTGCCAGAGCACAACCACATCACAACAAATCCGCGCTTGAGCGTGACAGGACGAAAAAATGACGACAAAAAAAGCTGATTACATTTGGTTCAATGGGGAGATGGTTCGCTGGGAAGACGCGAAAGTTCACGTGATGTCCCACGCGCTGCACTACGGTACCTCCGTGTTTGAAGGCATCCGTTGCTACGATTCTCACAAAGGGCCAGTGGTGTTCCGCCATCGCGAACACATGCAGCGTCTGCATGACTCAGCCAAAATTTATCGTTTCCCGGTCTCTCAAAGCGTTGATGAACTGATGGAAGCCTGCCGCGAAGTGATTCGCCAGAACAAACTGACCAGCGCCTATATTCGTCCGCTGGTCTTCGTGGGTGATGTGGGCATGGGCGTGAACCCGCCGGCCGGTTACAACACCGATGTGATCATTGCTGCGTTCCCGTGGGGCGCCTACCTGGGCGCAGAAGCACTGGATCAGGGGATCGACGCAATGGTTTCTTCCTGGAACCGCGTGGCGCCAAATACCATCCCGACCGCCGCTAAAGCGGGCGGCAACTACCTCTCCTCACTGCTGGTCGGCAGCGAAGCGCGCCGCCACGGCTATCAGGAAGGCATCGCCCTCGACGTGAACGGCTACATCTCAGAAGGCGCGGGCGAAAACCTGTTTGAAGTAAAAGACGGCATTCTGTTTACCCCGCCGTTCACCTCTTCCGCGCTGCCGGGCATCACCCGCGACGCGATCATCAAGCTGGCGAAAGATCTGGGTATCGAAGTGCGCGAGCAGGTGCTGTCCCGCGAATCCCTCTACCTGGCAGACGAAGTGTTCATGTCCGGTACCGCGGCTGAAATCACGCCGGTTCGCAGCGTCGACGGTATTCAGGTGGGTGAAGGCCGCTGTGGTCCAGTGACCAAACGCATCCAGCAAGCCTTCTTCGGCCTCTTCACCGGCGAAACAGAAGACAAATACGGCTGGTTGGATCAGGTTAATCACTAAATATAAATGTGGGACGGCACGCACCGTCCCATTAAATAGTCAGACGGGAGTCAATAAAGCATGCCTAAGTATCGTTCAGCCACCACCACCCACGGCCGTAACATGGCGGGTGCCCGCGCACTGTGGCGCGCCACCGGAATGACCGACGCCGATTTCGGCAAGCCGATTATCGCCGTGGTGAACTCTTTCACCCAGTTTGTACCGGGCCACGTGCATCTGCGCGATCTCGGTAAGCTGGTTGCCGAGCAAATCGAAGCCTCCGGCGGCGTGGCGAAAGAGTTCAACACCATTGCGGTGGATGATGGTATCGCAATGGGCCACGGGGGAATGCTCTATTCACTGCCGTCGCGCGAGCTGATCGCCGACTCGGTGGAGTATATGGTCAACGCCCACTGCGCTGATGCGATGGTCTGTATCTCCAACTGCGACAAAATCACCCCGGGGATGCTGATGGCCTCCCTGCGTCTGAACATTCCGGTGATCTTCGTCTCCGGCGGTCCGATGGAGGCGGGTAAAACCAAGCTCTCCGACAAAATCATCAAGCTCGACCTGGTCGATGCGATGATCCAGGGCGCAGACCCGAAAGTCTCTGACGAGCAGAGCGATCAGGTGGAACGCTCCGCGTGCCCGACCTGCGGCTCCTGTTCCGGCATGTTCACGGCCAACTCCATGAACTGCCTGACCGAAGCGCTGGGCCTTTCCCAGCCGGGCAACGGCTCGCTGCTGGCGACCCACGCCGACCGTAAGCAGCTGTTCCTCAACGCCGGTAAACGTATCGTTGAGCTGACCAAACGCTACTACGAGCAGGACGATGCCAGCGCGCTGCCGCGCAATATCGCCAGTAAAGCGGCGTTCGAAAACGCCATGACGCTGGATATCGCCATGGGCGGCTCCACCAACACCGTTCTGCACCTGCTGGCCGCCGCGCAGGAAGCCGAAATCGACTTCACCATGAGCGACATCGACAAGCTCTCCCGCAAAGTGCCGCAGCTGTGTAAAGTCGCGCCGAGTACCCAGAAGTACCACATGGAAGACGTGCACCGTGCGGGTGGTGTCATAGGTATCCTGGGCGAGCTGGATCGCGCCGGGCTGCTGAACCGCGACGTGAAAAACGTCCTCGGCCTGACGCTGCCGGAATCGCTGGACCAGTACGACGTGATGCTGACCAAAGACGACGCGGTGAAAAAGATGTTCCGCGCCGGTCCGGCCGGTATTCGCACCACCCAGGCGTTCTCGCAGGATTGCCGCTGGGACACGCTGGATGACGACCGTGCTGAAGGCTGCATCCGCTCGCTGGAGCACGCCTACAGCAAAGACGGCGGTCTGGCGGTGCTGTACGGTAACTTTGCGGAAAACGGCTGCATCGTGAAAACCGCAGGCGTGGACGACAGTATCCTGAAATTCACCGGTCCGGCGAAAGTGTACGAAAGCCAGGACGAGGCGGTAGACGCCATCCTCGGCGGCAAAGTGGTGGAAGGCGACGTGGTTGTCATTCGCTACGAAGGGCCGAAAGGCGGTCCGGGCATGCAGGAGATGCTCTACCCAACCACCTTCCTGAAATCCATGGGCCTCGGTAAAGCCTGCGCGCTGATCACCGACGGGCGTTTCTCCGGCGGCACGTCTGGTCTCTCCATCGGCCACGTCTCCCCGGAAGCGGCAAGCGGCGGCAACATCGCGATCATCGAAGATGGCGACCTGATCGAAATCGACATTCCGAATCGCGGCATTCAGCTCAAGCTGAGCGACCAGGAGATTGCGGCCCGTCGTGAAGCGCAGGAAGCGCGCGGCGACAAAGCCTGGACGCCGAAAGATCGCCAGCGTGAAGTCTCCTTCGCCCTGCGCGCCTACGCGAGCCTTGCAACCAGTGCAGATAAAGGCGCGGTGCGCGATAAATCGAAACTTGGGGGCTAATGATGGCCGAGTCACAACCCTTATCCGCCGCCCCTGAGGGGGCGGAATACCTAAGAGCGGTGCTACGCGCGCCGGTCTATGAAGCCGTGCAGGTCACGCCCCTGCAAAAAATGGAAAAACTCTCCTCGCGCCTCGACAACGTCATTCTGGTGAAGCGTGAAGACCGCCAGCCGGTGCACAGCTTCAAGCTGCGCGGTGCTTACGCGATGATGGCCGGGCTGACGGATGAGCAGAAAGCGCGCGGCGTCATTACCGCGTCGGCGGGCAACCACGCCCAGGGCGTTGCCTTCTCCTCGGCCCGTCTGGGGCTGAAGGCGCTGATCGTGATGCCGGTCGCTACCGCAGACATCAAAGTCGACGCGGTGCGCGGTTTTGGCGGAGAAGTGCTGCTCCACGGCGCGAACTTTGACGAAGCCAAAGCCAAAGCGATTGAGCTGGCGCAGCAGCAGGGCTTCACCTGGGTGCCGCCGTTCGACCATCCGATGGTGATTGCCGGGCAGGGCACGCTGGCGCTTGAGCTGTTGCAGCAGGATGCCCATCTCGACCGCGTCTTCGTCCCGGTGGGCGGTGGTGGTTTAGCCGCAGGCGTGGCGGTGCTGATCAAACAGCTGATGCCGCAGATCAAAGTCATCGCCGTTGAGGCGGAAGACTCTGCCTGCCTGAAGGCGGCGCTGGACGCCGGTCATCCGGTAGACCTGCCGCGCGTTGGGCTGTTTGCCGAGGGCGTGGCGGTGAAGCGCATTGGCGATGAAACCTTCCGTCTGTGTCAGGAGTATCTGGACGATATCGTCACCGTCGACAGCGACGCTATCTGCGCGGCAATGAAAGATCTGTTCGAAGATGTACGTGCGGTGGCTGAGCCGTCCGGCGCGCTGGCGCTGGCGGGAATGAAAAAATACATCGCCCAGCACAATATTCGCGGCGAACGTCTGGCGCACGTGCTCTCTGGTGCGAACGTGAACTTCCACGGTCTGCGCTACGTTTCCGAGCGCTGCGAGCTGGGCGAACAGCGTGAAGCGCTGCTGGCGGTGACCATTCCGGAAGAGAAGGGCAGCTTCCTCAAGTTCTGCCAGCTTCTGGGCGGTCGTTCGGTAACGGAGTTCAACTACCGCTTTGCCGATGCGAAAGATGCCTGCATTTTTGTCGGCGTGCGTCTGAGCCGTGGCGTGGAGGAGCGTAAAGAGATCCTCAGCCTGCTGCATGAAGGCGGCTACAGCGTGGTCGATCTCTCCGACGATGAAATGGCGAAGCTGCATGTGCGTTACATGGTCGGCGGGCGTCCCTCAAAGCCGCTCCAGGAACGCCTGTTCAGCTTCGAGTTTCCGGAATCACCGGGCGCGTTGCTCAAGTTCCTGCACACGCTCGGCACGCACTGGAACATCTCTCTGTTCCACTACCGTAGCCACGGCACCGACTACGGCCGCGTGCTGGCTGCGTTCGAGCTGGGCGAGCACGAGCCGGATTTCGAAACGCGCCTGAACGAGCTGGGGTATGAATGCCATGACGAAACCCATAACCCGGCGTTCAGGTTCTTTCTGGCAGGCTAGTGGTTCGGCAATATCGTCCAGAACGCATCAATAAGCGGCTCATGCAGCCGCTTTTTTTGTGCGCACACGCCTAGCTCAAACGGCGTCTTCTCGTCGCTGCGCTCCAGAATCATCACGCGGTTGCGCACCGGTTCCGGGCTGTTTTCTAGCACCACTTCCGGCAGCAGCGCCACGCCGCAGCCGAGCGCCACCATCGACACCATCGCCTCATGACCGCTAACGGTGGCGTAAATCGACGGATTGCTGATTTTCTGACGGCGGAACCACAGCTCAATACGACGGCGCACCGGCCCCTGATCGGCCATGATAAACGGCACCGTCGACCAGTCCGGTTTTTCCACCGACACCTGGTTACGCACCGGGCAGGGCAGTGCCGGGGCAATCAGCACCACCGCCAGATTCTCCAGCATTGAGAACGCCACCGCGCCCGGCAGGGTTTCGGGTTTTCCGGCAATGGCCAGATCCGCTTCGCCGGTCACCACTTTTTCCATTGCGTCGGCGGCGTCGCCGGTGGTGAGCTTAATTTCAACCGACGGATGCGCTGCGCGGAAGCGGTCGAGAATGGGGGGCAGATGGCTGTAGGCGGCGGTCACGGAGCAGAAAATATGCAGCTCACCGGAGAGTGATGGCCCCTGCTGATCAATAGAGTGCCGCAGCTGCTGGTACTGTAATAGCGTCTGCTGGGCAAAAATGCGCAGCTCTTCGCCCGCTTCCGTGAGGGTAACGGTACGGTTATCGCGCACGAAAAGCGGCTGGCCGAGGTCTTCCTCAAGGCGCTGGATCTGGCGCGAAAGCGTGGACGGGCTGACGTGCATCGCCCGGGCGCTGCGGCCAAAGTGACGGCTTTCCGCCAGGTGCAGGAACATTTTTAGATCGCGTAAATCCACCGATTCCACTCCCTCTTTTTACATTGCAAAAATTGCAATGTGACGTTGTGAATATATCAATTTCCGCAATAAATTTCCTGTTGTAATGTGGGTACATTCTCGCTGAAACGCGAACCGAACAATAAGACACACAACATCACGAGGTATCACCCATGGCTAACTACTTTAATACACTGAACTTGCGCCAGCAGCTGGCGCAGCTGGGCAAATGCCGCTTCATGGCGCGCGATGAATTTGCCGATGGCGCGAGCTACCTTCAGGGTAAAAAAGTGGTCATCGTCGGCTGTGGCGCACAGGGTCTGAACCAGGGCCTGAACATGCGTGACTCCGGTCTGGATATCTCTTACGCCCTGCGTAAAGAAGCGATTGCCGAGAAGCGCGCTTCATGGCGTAAAGCGACTGAAAACGGCTTCAAAGTGGGTACCTATGAAGAGCTGATCCCGCAGGCGGACCTGGTCGTTAACCTGACGCCGGACAAGCAGCACTCTGACGTGGTGCGTTCCGTACAGCCGCTGATGAAAGACGGCGCCGCGCTGGGTTACTCCCACGGCTTCAACATCGTTGAAGTGGGCGAGCAGATCCGTAAAGACATCACCGTAGTGATGGTGGCGCCGAAGTGCCCGGGTACGGAAGTGCGTGAAGAGTACAAGCGTGGCTTCGGCGTGCCGACGCTTATCGCAGTTCACCCGGAAAACGATCCGAAAGGCGAAGGCATGGCAATTGCCAAAGCCTGGGCTGCGGCGACCGGCGGTCACCGCGCTGGCGTGCTGGAATCTTCCTTCGTTGCGGAAGTGAAATCTGACCTGATGGGCGAGCAGACCATTCTGTGCGGCATGCTGCAGGCCGGTTCTCTGCTTTGCTTCGACAAGCTGGTGGAAGAAGGTACCGACCCGGCATACGCAGAAAAACTGATTCAGTTCGGCTGGGAAACCATCACCGAAGCGCTGAAGCAGGGCGGTATTACGCTGATGATGGACCGTCTGTCCAACCCGGCAAAACTGCGTGCTTACGCTTTGTCTGAACAGCTGAAAACCATTATGGCGCCGCTGTTCCAGAAACATATGGACGACATCATCTCCGGCGAATTCTCTTCCGGCATGATGGCGGACTGGGCCAACGACGACAAGAAACTGCTGACCTGGCGTGAAGAGACCGGTAAAACTGCGTTCGAAACTGCGCCGCAGTATGAAGGTAAAATCGGCGAGCAGGAGTACTTCGATAAAGGCGTACTGATGATTGCGATGGTGAAAGCAGGCGTTGAGCTGGCGTTCGAAACCATGGTGGATTCCGGCATCATCGAAGAGTCGGCGTACTACGAATCTCTGCACGAGCTGCCGCTGATCGCGAACACCATCGCCCGTAAGCGTCTGTACGAAATGAACGTGGTTATCTCTGATACCGCAGAATACGGTAACTATCTGTTCTCTTACGCCTGCGTACCGCTGCTGAAAGAGTTCATGACCACACTGCAGACGGGCGATCTGGGCAAAGCGATTGCGGAAGGTGCCGTGGATAACGCGCAGCTGCGCGACGTAAACGAAGCGATTCGCAGCCACCAGATCGAGAAAGTGGGCCACAAACTGCGTGGCTACATGACCGATATGAAACGTATTGCTGTAGCAGGTTAACAACCTTGTCGGGTGGCGCTTCGCTTACCCGACCTACAAAAACGTAAGATGTAGGCCGGGTAAGGCGCAGCCGCCACCCGGCTTTTTTATTTGCGATACAGCACTTTAATAATGTGATAACCGAACTGGGTATGCAGCGGACCGGTTGGCTCCAGCACCGGGCAGGAGAAGACCACTTTATCGAACGCCGGAACCATCTGGCCCTGACGGAATTCGCCTAAATCGCCGCCACGCTTGCCGGACGGGCAAATAGAGTGCTTCTTCGCCAGCTTGCCGAAGTCGGCGCCGTTTTTGATCTGCTCCAGAAGATCCAGAGCCAGTTTCTCTTCTTTAACAAGAATATGCAGTGCTGCTGCTGTTTTTGACATGATCGTGCCTTGAGTGGTATGGATTAGGCTCGCTATACTACCACGCTGTTATTCTCCCCTCCTGACTTTCATTGAGCGATCATTTATGCGTCTAAATCCCGGACAACAACAAGCCGTCGAATTTGTAACCGGACCGTGTCTGGTGCTGGCGGGTGCAGGATCCGGTAAAACGCGCGTCATCACCAATAAGATTGCGCACCTGATCCGCGGCTGCGGCTATCAGGCCCGCCACATTGCGGCGGTTACCTTTACCAACAAAGCGGCGCGCGAGATGAAAGAGCGTGTTGGCCAGACGCTGGGGCGCAAAGAGGCGCGCGGGCTGATGATCTCTACCTTCCACACGCTGGGGCTGGATATCATTAAACGTGAATACGCCGCGCTGGGGATGAAATCCAACTTTTCGCTGTTCGATGACACCGACCAGGTGGCGTTGCTCAAAGAGCTCACCGAGGGGCTGATCGAGGATGATAAGGTGCTGTTGCAGCAGCTGATCTCAACGATCTCGAACTGGAAAAACGATCTGATGACCCCGGCCCAGGCTGCGGCGATCGCCAAAGGCGAACGGGATCGGATCTTTGCCCATTGCTATGGTCTGTACGACGCGCACATGAAAGCGTGCAACGTGCTGGACTTCGACGATCTGATCCTCTTGCCGACGCTGCTTTTACAGCGAAATGAAGAGGTGCGCGAGCGCTGGCAGAATAAAATCCGCTACCTGCTGGTGGATGAATATCAGGACACCAACACCAGCCAGTACGAGCTGGTGAAGCTGCTGGTGGGGCAGCGCGCGCGCTTCACCGTGGTTGGCGATGATGACCAGTCAATTTACTCCTGGCGCGGCGCACGCCCGCAAAACCTGGTGCTTCTGAGCAAAGATTTCCCCGCGCTGCAGGTGATTAAGCTGGAGCAGAACTACCGTTCCTCCGGGCGCATCCTGAAGGCGGCAAACATCCTGATTGCCAATAACCCGCACGTTTTTGAAAAGCGTCTCTTCTCCGAGCTTGGCTACGGTACGGAGCTGAAGGTGCTCAGCGCCAATAATGAAGAGCATGAGGCGGAGCGCGTGACGGGTGAACTGATCGCCCACCACTTCGTCAATAAAACCGAATACAAGGATTACGCGATCCTCTATCGCGGCAATCACCAGTCGCGCGTCTTTGAAAAGATGCTGATGCAGAACCGCATTCCGTACAAAATTTCCGGCGGCACTTCGTTCTTCTCGCGGCCAGAAATTAAAGATCTGCTGGCCTATCTGCGCGTGCTCACGAACCCGGATGACGACAGCGCGTTTCTGCGCATCGTGAATACACCAAAGCGCGAGATTGGTCCGGCGACGCTGCAAAAGCTGGGCGAATGGGCGATGACCCGCAATAAGAGCCTGTTTACCGCCAGCTTTGATATGGGTCTGAGCCAGACGCTGACGGGGCGCGGGTATGATAATTTAACCCGCTTCACCCACTGGCTGGGTGAAGTGCAGCGCCTGGCTGAGCGCGAGCCCGTGGCGGCGGTACGCGATCTGATCCACGGCATTGACTACGAATCCTGGCTGTACGAAACCTCTGCCAGCCCGAAAGCGGCAGAAATGCGTATGAAAAACGTTAACCAGCTTTTTAGCTGGATGACCGAAATGCTGGAAGGCTCTGAGATAGATGAGCCGATGACGTTAACGCAGGTGGTCACCCGCTTTACCCTGCGCGACATGATGGAGCGCGGCGAGAGCGAAGAAGAGGCCGACCAGGTTCAGCTGATGACGCTGCATGCGTCAAAAGGGCTGGAGTTCCCGTATGTGTATCTGGTCGGTATGGAAGAAGGTTTATTGCCGCACCAGAGCAGCATTGATGAAGATAATGTCGACGAGGAACGCCGTCTGGCCTACGTGGGGATCACCCGCGCGCAAAAGGAGCTGACGTTCACGCTCTGTAAAGAGCGCCGTCAGTACGGTGAACTCGTGCGCCCGGAACCCAGCCGTTTCCTGCTGGAACTGCCGCAGGACGATCTGATCTGGGAACAGGAGCGCAAAGTGATTACCGCGGAAGAGCGGATGCACAAAGGACAGGCTAACGTGGCGAACATTCGCGCCATGTTGGCAAAAGCCAAAGAGAAGGGATAATGATGAGTAGGCCGGGTAAGGCTAAGCCGCCACCCGGCAGTGTTCAGCGTATTACTTCACCTCAAGCACCCAGTGCACATAGCTCTGCCACTGGCACTCCTGCTCGATCATCTCTGCCCCAAGCGGGTGATTCTCAATCCAGTTTTCCGGCAGCGTCAGCGTCAGCTTCTCATCATCGGCTAGCAGATTAATGGCGGGTAACAAATCATCGCGGCGGCGGCTGGCAAACAGAATTGCCAGACGCAGCAGGCGACACAGATGCTCGGCCACGCGCGGCGGTACGGCATTTTGCTGATGCAAAGAGGAGAGATCGACGGCGTTGGTCTGGTTCAGCAGCAGCGTTGCCAGCAGCTTTTTCTGTGCGGGCGTGTAGCCCGGCAAATCCAGGTTGCGCACCAGATACGCTGCGTGAGCAGGTGCCTGCTTAAAATCTATACTGAGCCCCACCTCGTGCAGCGCACAGGCGCTCAGCAATAAATCGCGGCTCAGATGATCAAGATCCCAGGCGTTAGCGACCTGGTCGGCAAAGCGTGATGCCAGCTGTGATACGCGGCCAGCCTGATCGATATCAACCAGAAAACGACGCTGGACGTTGCGCAGCGTACGGTTGCGGATGTCCTGATCCACCGACAGATGCAGCATCCCGTAGACCAGACCTTCGCGCAGTGCGCCGCCGGCCAGAGTCATACACTGGATATTCAGTTCGGTGAATATGGCGATCAGAATGGCCAGTCCGCTTGGGAAAACCAGGGCACGTTCCAGCGTCAGGCCTTCAATTTCCAGCTCTTCCAGACGTCCGCATTGAATGGCACGCTGTTTAAGCTGCTGAAGTTTGGCAAGCGTGATCCGCTCGTCCATGCCCTGCGCCATCATGATTTCCTGCAGGGCCTGCACGGTACCCGAAGCCCCGACGCAGACTTTCCAGCCGTGATAGCGCAGTTCGTCCATTACCGGGCGTAGCACTGCGCGCGCGGCGTTTTCCGCCTCGTCGAAGTTCTCTTTACCCAGATTCCGGTCAGTAAAGTAACGTTCAAGCCAGGTTACGCAGCCCATCGACAGGCTGAACAGCGACGTCGCCTGCGCGCCGGTGCCGGTTACCAGTTCGGTACTGGCACCGCCGATATCCACCACCAGACGGCGATCGTCACCCCCGGTGGTGTGGGCAACGCCCTGGTAGATCAGGCGTGCTTCTTCTTCACCGCTGATAACCTGAACCGGACACCCCAGAATTTCCTGCGCTTTGGCAATAAAATCTACGGCGTTAACCGCCAGTCTGAGCGTCGCTGTGGCGACAACGGTGATTTGAGCATGCGGGATATCCTGCAGACGCTCAGCAAAGAGCCGCAGGCACTGCCAGCCACGTTCCATGGCTTCAGGCGAGAGGTAATTATCACTGCTCAGGCCCGCCGCGAGGCGGACCTTGCGCTTAATGCGCGTCAGCGTTTGTATGCTTCCCGCCACCTCACGCACAACCAGCATATGAAAACTATTCGAACCGAGATCAATTGCCGCATAGAGCGAGGTGGAGCTGAGCATAATGTATTAACCTGAACGACGACGATTACGCGGTGCGCCGCCTGAACGACGCGGACCATTGCCGGAGCGCGGGCGGGAAAGACGCTTAGGCGGCGGCAGTTCGCTTAACAGCGCTTCCGGATTGTATTTACTCTGCGGAATAGAGTGACCGATGTAGGTCTCAATGGCTGGAAGATTCAGCGCATACTCTTCACACGCAAGGCTAATCGAGTGACCGCTTGCGCCCGCACGACCGGTACGACCGATACGGTGTACGTAGTCTTCGCAGTCGTCTGGCAGATCGTAGTTAAAGACGTGCGTCACGGCCGGAATGTGTAAACCACGTGCCGCCACATCGGTTGCGACCAGAATATCAAGATCGCCACGGGTGAACTCGTCGAGGATACGAAGGCGTTTTTTCTGCGCCACGTCGCCGGTCAACAGGCCAACACGGTGACCGTCGGCAGCCAGATGGCCCCAGATGTCTTCACAGCGGTGTTTAGTGTTCGCGAAGATAATGGCGCGATCGGGCCACTCTTCTTCAATCAACGTTTGCAGCAGACGCATTTTCTCTTCATTGGAAGGATAGAAGAGCTCTTCTTTAATGCGGTGGCCCGTTTTCTGCTCCGGCTCCACTTCCACATACTCGGCGTTGTTCATCTGCTCGAACGCCAGCTCGCGTACGCGATAAGAAAGGGTGGCAGAGAACAGCATGTTCAGGCGCTGATTTGCCGGCGGCATGCGGCGGAACAGCCAGCGGATATCTTTAATGAAGCCCAGATCGTACATGCGATCAGCTTCATCAAGCACCACAACCTGGATGGCGCCGAGGTTGATATGGTTCTGTTTGGCGTAGTCGATAAGACGGCCGGTGGTCCCAATCAGGATATCCACGCCGCTTTCCAGCACTTTCAGCTGCTTATCGTAGCCGTCGCCGCCATAGGCCAGGCCAAGCTTCAGACCAGTAGCCTGTGCCAGGGGTTCAGCGTCTGCATGGATCTGTACCGCCAGTTCTCGCGTCGGGGCCATAATTAGCGCGCGCGGCTGGTTAACTTTGCGGTCTGCAATCGCTGGGTGAGAAAGTAAATAATGGAACGTTGACGTTAAAAACGCCATCGTTTTGCCGGTACCGGTTTGCGCCTGCCCTGCAACATCGCGACCGGCCAGCGTCAGCGGCAGGGCGAGAGCCTGAATGGGCGTGCAGTTATGAAACCCTTTTGTTTCAAGGGCTTCGATCACTTTTGGGTGCAGGGCGAAGTCGGAAAACTTCTGTTCTGTTAAATGTGTTTTGCTCATAGTGTGGTAGAATATCAGCTTACTATTGCTTTACGAAAGCGTATCCGGTGAAATAAAGTCAACCTTTAGTTGGTTAATGCGACATCAACACGTCGTTGGTGGAGACAAAACCAACGTACCAGGCTTATTCCTGTGGAGTTATATATGAGCGATAAAATTATTCACCTGACTGACGACAGTTTTGACACGGACGTACTTAAGGCTGACGGGCTGATCCTCGTCGATTTCTGGGCTGAATGGTGTGGTCCTTGCAAAATGATCGCCCCGATTCTGGATGAGATCGCTGACGAATATCAGGGCAAACTGACGGTTGCCAAGCTGAACATCGACCAGAACCCGGGCACCGCACCGAAATACGGTATCCGTGGCATCCCGACCCTTCTGCTGTTCAAAAACGGCGAAGTGGCGGCGACCAAAGTGGGCGCGCTGTCCAAAGGTCAGCTGAAAGAGTTCCTGGACGCTAACCTGGCGTAAGGTTTCTCCGCTGTGCGTCCAGAGCCCCCGGCTAAATGATGTGGAACTCTGGACGCCCGGCTGAAGTCGTGCTAAGTTAGCTATGACTTCGTTTTAAACATATCTATTGTTTGAATCTTGTTTTACCCGATACTTCCCTTTGTTGACATGAACAATGCGTGAAGTGGCTAAATTCCGGGCTTGTCACTCAATCCGTCTTGTCGTTTCAGTTCTGCGTTTTTTCCCTGTGACCAGACAGCGAACAGACATGAGGTGATGGCCGCTAAACAGGCATGGATGACCCTGCCATACCATTCACAACATTAAGTTCGAGAATCACTCCGAGTTTAAGAACCCACACCATTATGAATCTTACCGAATTAAAGAATACGCCGGTTTCTGAGCTGATCACTCTCGGCGAAAATATGGGACTGGAAAACCAGGCTCGTATGCGCAAGCAGGACATCATTTTCGCCATCCTGAAGCAGCACGCTAAGAGTGGCGAAGATATCTTTGGCGACGGTGTGCTGGAGATATTGCAAGACGGATTTGGTTTCCTCCGCTCTGCAGACAGCTCCTACCTCGCCGGCCCTGACGACATCTACGTATCCCCCAGCCAAATCCGCCGTTTCAACCTCCGCACTGGTGACACCATTTCAGGTAAGATTCGTCCTCCTAAAGAGGGTGAACGCTACTTTGCGCTGTTGAAAGTCAATGAAGTTAACTTCGATAAACCAGAAAACTCGCGTAACAAGATCCTCTTTGAGAACTTAACGCCTCTGCACGCGAACTCTCGCCTGCGCATGGAGCGTGGTAACGGTTCTACCGAAGACTTAACCGCGCGCGTCCTGGATCTGGCATCGCCAATCGGTCGCGGCCAGCGTGGTCTGATTGTGGCCCCGCCAAAAGCGGGTAAAACCATGCTGCTGCAGAACATCGCGCAGAGCATTGCCTACAACCACCCAGACTGCGTGCTGATGGTGCTGCTGATTGACGAACGTCCGGAAGAAGTGACCGAGATGCAGCGTCTGGTTAAAGGTGAAGTGGTTGCTTCTACCTTCGACGAGCCAGCATCTCGCCACGTTCAGGTTGCGGAAATGGTTATCGAGAAGGCGAAACGCCTGGTTGAGCACAAGAAAGACGTGATCATCCTGCTTGACTCCATCACCCGTCTGGCGCGTGCCTACAACACCGTGGTGCCAGCTTCCGGTAAAGTGTTGACCGGTGGTGTGGACGCTAACGCCCTGCACCGTCCAAAACGCTTCTTCGGTGCGGCACGTAACGTGGAAGAGGGCGGCAGCCTGACCATCATCGCAACGGCGCTGATCGATACCGGCTCCAAAATGGACGAGGTTATCTACGAAGAGTTTAAAGGTACAGGTAACATGGAACTGCACCTCTCTCGTAAGATCGCTGAAAAACGCGTCTTCCCGGCTATCGACTACAACCGTTCCGGTACCCGTAAAGAAGAGCTGCTCACCACCCAGGAAGAGCTGCAGAAAATGTGGATCCTGCGCAAAATCATCCATCCAATGGGTGAAATTGACGCGATGGAGTTCCTCATTAACAAACTGGCGATGACCAAAACCAACGACGATTTCTTCGACATGATGAAGCGCTCGTAACGCAAATAAAGCCAGCGAACGCCACGTTTTTACGTGGCGTTTTTCTTTTATGGACTATACGCTAGTATCGCCTACTCCCAATTTTGACCGGTCAGTGCGACAATAAGACCGTTTGTACAGTCAAAGTAATAATTGTTTGAAAAATATACAAAGGGAGTTGTAGGAAGCCGTCTTTATTACTTCTGAGATAATGGCTTCATGGTTATACTTCCGGGACTAACATTTGTTGAGAGCAATCCATTGTGAATCTATTCACCGCCGTTACTGAACTGATCAGCATTTTTTTATTCACAACCTGTTTTTTGTTCATCGCGCGCAAGGTGGCAAAAAGAATAGGGTTAGTGGATAAACCCAATTTTCGTAAACGCCATCAGGGGCTTATTCCTTTAGTTGGCGGGATTTCTGTATATGCAGGGATTTGTTTCACGTTTGGTATTGCTGATTATTATATTCCGCACGCCGCCCTCTACATTGCCTGTGCCGGCGTCCTGGTATTAATCGGGGCCCTAGATGACCGCTTCGATATCGCGGTAAAGATACGTGCCACCGTTCAGGCGGCCATTGGCGTGATTATGATGGTAGTCGGCGGGCTGTATCTCAGAAGCCTTGGCTATGTGTTTGGCCCCTGGGAATTAGTTCTGGGTCCCTTTGGCTTCTTCCTGACGCTTTTTGCCGTCTGGGCGGCGATTAATGCTTTCAATATGGTTGATGGTATCGACGGTCTGCTCGGTGGCTTGTCATCCGTATCGTTCGCCGCCATCGGCATTATTTTGTGGTTTGATGGTCAGTACAGCCTGGCAATGTGGTGTTTTGCCATGATTGCCGCCATCTTGCCTTATATCCTCTTAAACCTTGGCGCGCTGGGTCGTCGCTATAAAGTGTTTATGGGGGATGCGGGCAGTACGCTAATCGGTTTTACCGTTATCTGGATTTTGCTGGAAACCACACAAGGTCAAACTCACCCAATCAGCCCGGTAACCGCCCTGTGGATTATCGCCATTCCGTTAATGGATATGGTGGCGATTATGTACCGCCGTCTGCGTAAAGGGATGAGTCCTTTCTCTCCCGATCGTCAGCATATTCATCACCTCATCATGCGTGCCGGTTTTACTTCACGTCAGGCGTTTGTCCTAATTACTCTGGCCGCCGCGATTTTGGCCGCAATTGGTGTAGCTGCAGAATATTCTCATGTTATTCCTGAATGGGTAATGTTGGTATTATTCTTGCTAGCATTTTTCCTGTACGGCTACTGCATTAAGCGCGCATGGAAGGTGGCACGGTTCATTAAACGTCTTAAGCGCAGGATGCGTCGTAACAGTGCCAAAAACACAACATTAACTAAGTAAAACCGGGACTATGATGACTCAACCGTTGGCGGGAGCGAAATCAGTGGTAACAGAGAATGAACTGGACATTCGGGGTTTGTTTCGCGTGTTATGGGCAGGCAAACTTTGGATTGTGGGGATCGCGCTGGGGTTTGCACTGTTAGCGCTAGCCTACACGTTCTTTGCAAAACAGGAGTGGAGCGCCACGGCAATCACGGACAGACCCACGGTTAACATGCTCGGGGGGTACTACTCCCAGCAGCAGTTCCTGCGAAACCTGGATATTAAAGCCAGCCTTGCCACCCCGGACCAGGCTTCCGTAATGGATGAGGCCTACAAAGAGTTTGTGATGCAGCTGGCCTCGTGGGATACGCGCCGCGATTTCTGGTCCCAGACGGATTACTACAAGCAGCGTCGGGTTGATAACACCAAAGCCGATGCCGCGCTGCTGGACGATCTGATTAACAATATTCAGTTTATGCCGGGCGACGTGCTGCGTAACGTCAACGACAGCGTCAAGCTGATTGCCGAAACCGCGCCGGATGCAAACAACCTGTTGCGCCAGTACGTCGCGTTTGCCAGCCAGCGTGCCGCAAGCCATCTGAATGAAGAGCTTAAAGGCGCCTGGGCAGCCCGCACTATCCAGATGAAGGCGCAGGTCAAACGTCAGGAAGAGGTGGCAAACGCCATTTTTGCGCGCCGCGTGCATAATATTCAGCAGGCGCTGAAAATTGCGGAGCAGCACAACATTTCCCGCACTGAGACGGATGTTCCGGCTGATGAATTGCCTGATTCTGAAATGTTCCTTCTTGGTCGCCCAATGCTGCAGGCGCGTCTGGAAAACCTGCAGGCCGTTGGGCCTGATTTTGATCTCGACTACGATCAAAACCGCGCGATGCTTAACACGCTTAATGTCGGTCCCTCCCTGGACCCGCGTTTTCAGACCTATCGTTATTTGAGAACGCCTGAAGAACCTGTAAAACGCGATAGTCCGCGTCGTGCATTCCTGATGATCATGTGGGGGATTGTGGGCGCACTGACGGGCGCTGGCGTGGCGTTAACGCGTCGTCGCACAAACTAAGATCGCCGTCTACGATGAAGGCTGCGGCCTTCATCGCCTAATCGAAGAGAATCGATGTGAAAGTACTTACCGTATTTGGCACCAGGCCGGAGGCCATTAAGATGGCGCCTCTGGTTCATGCGCTGGCCAGCGATCCTGATATTGAAGCGAAGGTTTGCGTCACGGCCCAGCACCGTGAGATGCTCGATCAGGTCCTAACCCTCTTTTCCATCGTCCCGGATTACGACCTCAATATTATGAAGCCAGGACAAGGGTTGACAGAAATAACCTGCCGCATTCTGCAAGAGCTCAAGCCGATCCTGGAGTCATTCAAGCCCGACGTTGTGCTGGTGCACGGGGATACCACGACGACGATGGCAACAAGCCTGGCCGCGTTTTACCAGCGTATTCCCGTCGGCCATGTTGAAGCGGGTCTGCGCACCGGCAATCTTTATTCTCCGTGGCCGGAAGAGGCCAACCGTACGCTTACCGGGCATCTGGCGATGTACCATTTTGCGCCAACCGAGAACTCTCGCCAGAACCTGCTGCGTGAAAATGTCGCCGATAACAACATCTTTGTTACCGGCAATACGGTCATTGACGCGTTGATTTGGGTACGCGATCGCGTGCTGGCAAACAGCGATCTGCAGAAAGAACTCGCTGCCCGCTATCCTTTCCTGAATAACGGCAAAAAAACCATTCTGGTCACTGGCCACCGTCGCGAAAGTTTTGGTCGGGGCTTTGAGCAAATCTGTCACGCGCTGGCTGAAATCGCCGCGCAGAACGACGATGTGCAAATTGTCTATCCGGTACACCTTAACCCTAATGTCAGCGAGCCGGTCAACCGCATCCTGGGCCACGTCGAAAACGTCCTGCTGATTGAACCGCAGGACTACATGCCGTTTGTCTGGCTGATGAACCACGCCTGGCTGATCCTCACCGATTCCGGTGGGATTCAGGAAGAAGCGCCCTCTCTTGGCAAGCCGGTGCTGGTGATGCGTGAAACCACTGAACGTCCGGAAGCGGTTAAAGCCGGGACAGTGCGTCTTGTCGGCACCAACGCACAGCTCATCGTCGAAGAGGTCACGCGCCTTCTGCACGACGATGAAGCGTATCAGGCGATGAGCCGGGCCCACAATCCCTACGGAGACGGGCAGGCTTGTGGCCGTATTTTGCAAGCACTTAAACACAATCGGGTATCGCTATGAGTTTTACTACCATCTCTGTTATTGGTCTTGGCTACATTGGCCTGCCTACTGCGGCGGCATTCGCCTCCCGTCAAAAGCAGGTTGTTGGTGTGGATATCAACGCACGTGCGGTAGAAACCATTAATCGTGGCGAAATTCATATTGTGGAGCCCGATCTTGACCGCGTGGTAAAAGAGGCGGTTGATGGCGGCTTCCTGCGCGCCAGCACGACGCCAGTGGAAGCGGATGCCTACCTGATTGCCGTTCCAACGCCCTTTAAAGGCGACCACGAGCCCGATATGGTCTACGTCGAGGCGGCGGCAAAATCTATTGCCCCCGTGCTGAAGAAAGGGGCGCTGGTAATTCTGGAGTCGACTTCTCCCGTCGGCGCTACCGAGCAGATGGCGCAGTGGCTGGCCGATGCGCGTCCTGATTTACGCTTCCCACAGCAGGCCGGTGAGCAGGCGGATATCAACATCGCCTACTGCCCGGAGCGCGTGCTGCCGGGGCAGGTGATGGTCGAACTGATTAAAAACGACCGGGTGATAGGCGGCATGACGCCGGTCTGTTCTGAACGCGCCAGCTCGCTGTACAAGATTTTCCTGGAAGGCGAATGCGTAGTAACCAACTCCCGCACCGCCGAGATGTGCAAGCTGACGGAAAACAGCTTCCGTGACGTTAACATCGCCTTCGCAAACGAACTGTCGCTGATCTGTGCCGATCAGGGGATTAACGTCTGGGAGTTAATCCGCCTGGCGAATCGCCATCCGCGCGTCAACATTCTCCAGCCTGGCCCAGGGGTGGGCGGTCACTGTATCGCCGTCGACCCGTGGTTTATCGTGGCGCAGAACCCGGCGCAGGCGCGCCTGATTCGCACCGCACGTGAAGTGAACGATAGCAAACCTCACTGGGTGCTCAACCAGGTTAAAGCGACTGTAGCGGATTGTCTGGCAGAGAGCGGCAAGCGCGCCAGCGAGCTGAAAATTGCCTGCTTTGGTCTGGCATTTAAACCCAATATTGACGATCTGCGCGAAAGCCCGGCGATGGAAATTGCTGAGATGATTGCCGAATGGCACAAGGGCGAAACGCTGGTGGTCGAGCCAAATATTCATGAACTGCCGACAAAACTGGCGGGGCACTGCACGCTGACGGCGCTCAATGACGCGCTGGCTACGGCGGACGTGCTGGTGCTGCTGGTGGACCATAAAGAGTTTAAAGCGACGTCCGGTGATGCAGTGCGTCAGCAGTATGTGGTTGATACGAAAGGCGTATGGCGTTGAGTGCACTCCACGGCGTGCTGGAATTCCTTGAGTGGGAAAGCGCATTTTTTGCCCGCCCCTCGGCGATAGTCCGCTGGCGTGAGAATGCGCCAGCTTTGCAGGACGCTGACTTCAGCGCCTGGCAGCGCGTGCAGGCTAAGATCCCGGCGGACCGTGCCGACCTGCTTGACGCGCTCCAGCAACACGGTTTTCAGCTGGTTGAAGGCGAGGTAGACCTTTCCATCACCCTCACCCGGCACGATGCGTCCGGCGCGGAAATTGCAACGGAACAGGACATTCCTGTGCTGCGCCAGATGGCGGGCCGGGCGTTTGCGCAGAGCCGCTTTCGCACGCCCTGGTATGCGCCTGACGATAGCGGACGTTTCTATGCCCAGTGGGTAGAGAATGCGGTCAAAGGTACCTTTGACCACGTCTGCCTGATTTTCCGTGCAGCGAACGGCCAGATCCAGGGATTTGTCTCGCTGCGCAAGCTTAACGAGCGCGAGGCGCGTATTGGCTTATTAGCCGGGCGCGGCATGGGGGAGAAACTCATGCAGGCGGCGCTGCACTGGTCGCAGCTGCAGCAGGTTGAGACGCTGCGGGTGGCGACCCAGGTGGGCAACACCGCCGCGCTTAAACGTTATATTGCGAGTGGTGCCAACATCGACGCCACCGCCTACTGGTTATACAGGTGACAAGATGATTCCATTTAACGCACCACCCGTCGTGGGAACCGAGCTCGACTATATGCAGTCTGCCATGGGCAGCGGCAAACTCTGCGGTGACGGCGGTTTTACCCGTCGCTGTCAGCAGTGGATGGAGCAGCGTTTTCGCAGTGCTAAAGTGCTGCTGACCCCGTCCTGCACGGCATCGCTGGAAATGGCGGCCCTGCTGCTGGATATCCAGCCCGGTGATGAAGTGATCATGCCGAGCTATACCTTCGTATCTACCGCGAATGCATTTGTCCTGCGCGGAGCGAAAATCGTCTTTGTGGATATCCGCCCGGACACCATGAACATTGATGAGACGCTGATTGAAGCGGCGATCACCGACAAAACGCGTGCGATTGTGCCGGTTCACTACGCGGGCGTGGCCTGTGAAATGGACACCATCATGGCAATCGCCAAAAAGCACAACCTGTTTGTGGTAGAAGATGCCGCGCAGGGCGTGATGTCCACCTACAAGGGGCGCGCGCTGGGCACTATCGGCCACATCGGCTGCTTCAGCTTCCACGAAACGAAAAACTATACGGCGGGTGGCGAAGGCGGTGCGACGTTGATTAACGATCGTGCCCTGGTTGAGCGTGCGGAAGTGATCCGTGAAAAAGGCACCAACCGCAGCCAATTCTTCCGCGGTCAGGTTGATAAGTACACCTGGCGCGATATCGGCTCAAGCTATCTGATGGCCGACCTGCAGGCAGCGTATCTGTGGGCACAGCTGGAAGCGGCAGAGCGAATTAATCTCCAGCGCCTGTCCCTGTGGCAAACCTATTACGATGCGCTTGAGCCGCTGGCAAAAGCCGGACGCATTGAGCTGCCAACCATTCCGGCCGATTGCGTCCACAACGCCCACATGTTTTACATCAAGCTGCGCGATAACGACGATCGCAGTCAGCTCATCGCCTGGCTGAAAGAGGCCGAAATTATGGCGGTCTTCCACTATATTCCGCTGCACTCCAGCCCAGCGGGCGAAGCGTTTGGAATGTTCGCAGGTGAAGACCGTTACACCACGAAAGAAAGTGAGCGTTTGCTTCGCCTGCCACTGTTCTTCAACCTCGTGCCAGTTAACCAGCGTACGGTGATCAATACCCTTCTGAGCTATTTCGGCTGATATGTCTCTGGCAAAAGCATCGGTGTGGACCGCCGCGTCCACGCTTGTAAAAATTGGTGCCGGACTGCTGGTCGTCAAGCTGCTGGCCGTCTCATTCGGCCCCTCAGGCGTCGGGCTGGCGGGCAACTTCCGCCAGCTTGTTACCGTCCTTGGGGTGCTGGCCGGTGCCGGGATCTTCAACGGCGTGACCAAATACGTTGCTCAGTATCATGATGATGCGGCCCAGCTTCGCAGGGTAGTGGGCACCGCGTCGGCAATGGTCACGGGCTTTTCGACCCTGCTGGCGATTGTGTTTCTGCTGGCCGCGGCACCCATTAGCCAGGGATTGTTCGGGCACCCCCATTATCAGGGACTGGTGCGTCTGGTCGCGCTGGTCCAGATGGGCATTGCCTGGGCTAACCTGCTGCTGGCGCTGATGAAAGGTTTTCGCGATGCTGCCGGGAACGCGCTTGCGCTCATCCTGGGTAGCGTCATCGGCGTGATTGCCTATTATTTCTGCTACCGCCTGGGCGGCTATGAAGGCGCACTGCTTGGGCTGGCGCTGGTTCCGGCACTGGTTGTTGTGCCTGCGGCGTTCATGCTGATGCGCCAGGGCGTTATCCCTCTGAGCTACCTGAAACCGCAATGGGACAAGGTGCTTGCCAGCCAGCTGGGTAAGTTTACCCTGATGGCGCTCATTACTTCCGTCACGCTGCCGGTGGCTTACGTGATGATGCGAAACCTGCTGGCGGCGCATTACAGCTGGGATGAGGTAGGGATCTGGCAGGGCGTAAGCAGTATTTCCGATGCTTACCTCCAGTTTATAACGGCTTCCTTTAGCGTTTATTTGCTGCCAACCTTATCGCGTCTGACGTCCAGGCAGGATATTACCCGCGAAATTTTCCGCTCCCTGCGTTTTGTATTACCCGCAGTGGCGGCGGCCAGTTTGACCGTCTGGTTATTGCGTGATGTCGCCATCTGGCTGCTGTTCTCGGCGAAGTTTACCGCCATGCGCGATCTTTTTGCCTGGCAACTGGTGGGTGATGTGCTGAAAGTGGGGGCTTACGTTTTCGGCTATCTGGTGATTGCGAAAGCCTCGCTGCGGCTGTATATCCTCGCGGAGGTTAGCCAGTTTGCATTGCTGACAGCATTTTCGCACTGGCTGATACCCGCGCACGGTGCGCTGGGGGCGGCTCAGGCCTACATGGCAACCTATATCGTTTATTTCGCTGCCTGCTGCGGCGTATTTTTATTGTGGCGTAAACGCGCATGACTGCACTGATTCACATCCTGGGATCGGATATCCCACACCATAACCAGACCGTTTTGCGGTTCTTCAACGACGAGCTGGCATCGGGCAATCCTGATGCGCGCGAGTTTATGGTTGCAGGTCAGGATAATGGCCTGAGCGCGGCGTTTCCGGCGCTGACAATCACCTTCTGGCCGGATAAAGCTACCCTGGCGAAGGCGGTTATTGCCAAAGCCAAAGCGGATCGTGAGCAACGTTTCTTTTTCCACGGGCAGTTCAATACCGGCCTGTGGCTGGCTCTGCTCAGCGGGGGAATTAAACCCTCCCAGTGCAGCTGGCATATCTGGGGAGCCGATCTCTACGAAGTCTCGCGCGGCTGGAAATTCCGTCTTTTCTATCCGCTGCGTCGCATGGCGCAGGGAAGGGTGGGCCGCGTTTTTGCCACCCGTGGCGATCTGAATTATTTTGCGAAGCAGCACCCTAACGTGCGCGGTGAGCTACTCTATTTCCCAACCCGTATGGATCCGGCGCTGAACACCATGGCGAATGACGCGGTTCGCGAAGGCAAGCTGACGGTGCTGGTGGGGAATTCCGGCGACCGCAGTAACGAACATGTCGCCGCGCTCCGGGCGGTACACCAGCAGTTTGGCGACACGGTGAACGTGGTGGTGCCGATGGGTTATCCGGCCAACAACGACGCCTACATTGATGAGGTTCGCCAGCAGGGGCTTGCGTTATTCAGCGAAGAAAATCTGCACATTCTCAGCGAAAAGCTGGAGTTTGATGACTATCTTGCGCTGCTGCGAAAATGCGATCTGGGCTATTTCATCTTTGCTCGCCAGCAGGGGATTGGTACGCTGTGCCTGCTCATTCAGGCGGGTGTACCGTGCGTGCTTAATCGTGAAAACCCGTTCTGGCAGGACATGGCCGAGCAGCATATTCCGGTGTTGTTCACCTCAGACGCGCTGAATGTTGAAGTGGTACGTGAAGCACAACGCCAGCTCACGCTGGTGGATAAAAATAGCATCGACTTTTTCAGCCCGAATTACCTCACGCCGTGGCACCGCGCGCTGCGTATCGCTTCAGGAGACAACGCATGAGTCAGTTGCAGTTTAGCGGCTTACTGGTTGTCTGGCTTCTGAGCACGCTATTTATCGCCACGCTCACCTGGTTTGAGTTCCGCCGGGTGCGCTTCAACTTTAACGTGTTCTTCTCGTTGCTGTTTCTGCTGACCTTCTTTTTCGGCTTCCCGCTGACCAGCATTCTGGTCTTCCGTTTTGACGTGAGCGTCGCGCCGCCGGAAATTCTTCTCCAGGCCCTGCTGGCGGCGACCTGCTTCTATGGTGTTTACTACGTCACCTATAAAACGCGTCTGCGACCAGCGCAGGCCGCTGCCCCGCGTCGGGCGCTCTTTACCATGAACCGGGTGGAGACCCATCTGACGTGGGTGATGCTCATGACGATCGCCCTGGTCAGCGTCGGCATCTTCTTCATGCATAACGGCTTCCTGCTGTTTAAGCTCCACTCCTACAGCCAGATTTTTTCGGCTGAAGTCTCAGGCGTGGCGCTTAAGCGATTCTTCTATTTCTTCATCCCGGCGATGCTGGTGATCTTCTTCCTTCGCCAGGACAGCAAGGCATGGCTGTTCTTCCTGGTCAGTACGGTTGCGTTCGGTATCCTGACCTACATGATCGTGGGCGGTACGCGTGCCAACATTATCATCGCTTTCGCTATCTTCCTCTTCATCGGCATCATCCGCGGCTGGATCTCGCTGTGGATGCTGGTTGCGGCAGGGGTATTTGGCATTGTGGGGATGTTCTGGCTGGCGCTGAAGCGCTACGGGATGAACGTGGCGGGCGACGAGGCGTTTTACACGTTCCTCTACCTGACGCGCGACACCTTCTCGCCGTGGGAAAACCTGGCATTGTTGCTGCAAAACTACGACAAGATTGATTTCCAGGGGCTGGCGCCGATTGTGCGCGATTTCTACGTCTTTATCCCGAGCTGGCTTTGGCCGGACCGCCCTGGCGTAGTACTCAATACCGCGAACTATTTTACCTGGGAAGTGCTGAACAACCATTCGGGCCTGGCGATCTCGCCAACCTTGATTGGTTCCCTGGTGGTGATGGGGGGAGGCTGGTTTATCCTGCCGGGCGCGTTTGTCGTAGGGTTGATTATTAAGTGGTTTGACTGGCTTTACGTGCGCGGTAACGAAGAGACCAACCGCTATAAAGCGGCCATTTTGCACAGTTTCTGCTTTGGTGCCATTTTCAATATGATCGTTCTGGCGCGCGAGGGGCTGGACTCGTTCGTTTCGCGCGTGGTGTTCTTCATGGTCGTTTTTGGCATCTGCCTGTTACTGGCCAAACTGTTGTACTGGCTGTTCGACAGCGCAGGGCTTGTGCACAAGCGTGAGCCACAGGGCAGCACAACGCTGTCGCAAGTCTGAGTAGGGAAAGTAATGACTGATAAAACTTCTGCACCGCGCTATGCGCTTCGTGGTTTGCAGCTGATTGGCTGGCGCGACATGCAGCACGCGCTGGATTTTCTGTTCGCCGATGGGCAGATGAAATCCGGTACGCTGGTCGCTATCAATGCGGAAAAGATGCTGGCGGTGGAAGATAACGCCGAAGTCAAAAGCCTGATAGAAGCAGCTGAATTTAAATACGCGGACGGTATCAGCGTGGTCCGCTCTATCCGTAAAAAATATCCTGATGCTAATGTATCTCGCGTGGCGGGTGCCGATCTCTGGGAGCAGCTTATGGCCCGCGCTGGTGCGGAGGGTACGCCGGTGTTCCTGATTGGCGGTAAGCCTGAGGTGCTGGCCGAGACCGAAGAGAAACTGCGTCGTCAATGGAATGTTAATATTGTTGGTAGCCAGAATGGTTACTTCAAGCCTGAAGACCAGCAGGCTTTGTTTGCCCGCGTGCGCGACAGCGGGGCAAAAATCGTCACCGTGGCGATGGGGTCCCCGCGCCAGGAGATCCTGATGCGCGATTGCCGTCTGGTCTGCCCGGATGCTCTCTACATGGGCGTTGGCGGCACCTACGATGTCTTTACCGGCCACGTGAAGCGCGCGCCGAAGATTTGGCAAAATATGGGGCTGGAGTGGCTCTACCGCCTGCTCTCCCAACCCACCCGCATTAAACGACAGATTCGACTGCTTCGCTACCTCACCTGGCACTATACCGGTAAAATGTAATCAAAATGTAGCGCGATATGCTGTTCGCGCTGCAACTCACCTGCAAAACTGCTGATAATTTGTACAATGCATTCATTTTTTTAATGCATCGTTTGCCATTTGGCCGATTTTGAGAAACCATTCGCACCGTATTTTAGTACCCCTAAAAAACAATAACCGGTATTAAGCCGGGAAACAGCAAACACAATCGAGGATCTATGGCAGAGAAACAACCGGAGCTACAGCGTGGGCTGGAAGCTCGTCATATCGAACTGATAGCGCTGGGCGGCACTATCGGCGTTGGCCTGTTTATGGGCTCCGCAAGCACCCTCAAATGGGCAGGCCCTTCCGTATTACTGGCGTATATCATCGCCGGGCTGTTTGTTTTCTTCATCATGCGCTCAATGGGCGAAATGCTCTTTCTGGAGCCGGTGACCGGTTCCTTCGCCGTTTACGCACACCGCTATATGAGCCCGTTCTTCGGCTACCTGACGGCCTGGTCATACTGGTTTATGTGGATGGCGGTGGGCATCTCTGAAATCACCGCCATAGGGGTTTATGTCCAGTTCTGGTTCCCGGACATGGTCCAGTGGATACCGGCACTCATTGCCGTGGGGCTGGTGGCGCTGGCAAACCTGGCCGCCGTGCGCCTTTACGGTGAAATCGAGTTCTGGTTTGCGATGATCAAAGTAACCACCATCATCGTGATGATTGTTATTGGCCTGGGCGTGATTTTCTATGGTTTTGGCAACGGCGGACACGCCATCGGCTTTGGCAACCTGACTGAACACGGCGGCTTCTTCGCCTGCGGCTGGAAGGGCTTCCTGACGGCGCTGTGTATTGTTGTGGCCTCGTATCAGGGCGTGGAACTGATCGGGATTACCGCCGGGGAAGCGAAAAACCCGCAGGTTACGCTGCGTAGCGCGGTGGGCAAAGTGCTGTGGCGCATCCTGATTTTCTACGTGGGCGCAATCTTCGTTATTGTGACCATCTTCCCGTGGAACGAAATCGGCACGACGGGGAGCCCGTTCGTATTAACCTTTGCGAAGATTGGGATTACAGCAGCAGCGGGTATCATCAACTTTGTGGTCCTGACGGCAGCGCTTTCAGGCTGTAACAGCGGGATGTACAGCTGTGGCCGTATGCTCTACGCGCTCTCGAAAAATAACCAGCTGCCTGCGGCAATGAGTAAAGTATCGCGTGCTGGCGTGCCGGTAGCGGGCGTCGCGGTCTCCATTGTCATCCTGCTGATTGGCTCCTGCCTGAATTACATCATCCCTAATCCGCAGCGCGTGTTTGTTTACGTCTACAGCGCCAGCGTGCTGCCGGGCATGGTGCCGTGGTTTGTTATCCTCATCAGCCAGCTGCGTTTTCGCCATGCGCATAAAAAAGCGATCGCCAGCCATCCGTTCCGCTCGATCCTTTTCCCGTATGCGAACTATTTGACGATGGCGTTCCTGATTTGCGTATTAATTGGAATGTACTTTAATGAAGATACCCGCATGTCGCTGTTTGTCGGGCTAATCTTCCTGGCGGCAGTGACGGCCGCGTATAAGCTTTTTGGTCTGGGTCGCCGTGCCACCACGCAGAAAGTGGAGGAATAAGCGGCAAAATGTGCAAACCATAACCAAACGCGCATTTTTTTCAAAAAAGCACTAGACAGCGGGGACGGAGGTACGTAATATCCAGCCCCGCAACGGCGCTAAGCGCCCGTAGCTCAGCTGGATAGAGCGCTGCCCTCCGGAGGCAGAGGTCTCAGGTTCGAATCCTGTCGGGCGCGCCATTTTAGTTCCCGGCGCTAGAGCTGCGGTGGTCTGAGAAGTAGTCAGTACCGCGTGAAAGAATACAGTGGTGGCTATAGCTCAGTTGGTAGAGCCCTGGATTGTGATTCCAGTTGTCGTGGGTTCGAATCCCATTAGCCACCCCATTATTGAAAGAGTTGTGAATTGCGAAGGTGGCGGAATTGGTAGACGCGCTAGCTTCAGGTGTTAGTGTCCTTACGGATGTGGGGGTTCGAGTCCCCCCCCTCGCACCACGACTTTTTAAATGAATTGAACTAAAAATTCAAAAAAGCAGTACATCGGCGAGTAGCGCAGCTTGGTAGCGCAACTGGTTTGGGACCAGTGGGTCGGAGGTTCGAATCCTCTCTCGCCGACCAATTTTGAACCCCGCTTCGGCGGGGTTTTTTGTTTTCTGTAAGTTTTCTTCCCTGTCGTTATCTCCAGAAAGTACCCTTTATCATTGTCGCGATTCAGTGACATGCAAGCCATTGAAAATAAAATAAATAATTATTTATAGGATTTACTGTCTCTTCCTGGCGACATATTTCTGCTTTTACCGATACGCTATGAAGCTTCAGAGGCTACTTAACAGCATAATTTCCTTTTATCTTAAAATGTTGCGCCATGTAAAAGTTCTGCGTGTAAATCTGGCACGTTACGTGCAATAATATACGCGTAGATGCTCATTCCATCTCTTATGTTCGCCTTAGTGCCTCATAAACTCAGGAATGACGCAGAGCCATTTACGGTGCTTATCGTCCACTGACAGATGTCGCTTCGGCCTCATCAGACACCATGGACATAACGTTGAGTGAAGCACCAAATATGTTGTCTTACAGACCTGTTTTAACGCCTGCTTTTATAGCAGGCGTTTTTTTATGTCTTATTCCCGATACCCACGCATGATCAGGGCGACCAACAGCAGGGCGGCTGACGAGACCGTATAGAGCGCCAGCACTGAGCCAAGCCCAACAGCCACTATCGCTGTAATGCCGGTGAAAAGCGAGGCGCTGAGCGTTTGCCAGCGCCAGGCTTTACCGCTGGCTGACGCGGTTTGCGTGATATGAAAACTGCTGAGTACGCCAAACGTGCCGGCTGTGAAGAGAACGTTTGAGGCCAGATGCGCGATAAAGATCATCCCCAGCGCACATGCCATCCACCCGGACAACAACGGCAGCATTCCATAAGCGGCAAGAAAAATACCGAGACAAACGATGATTCGCGGCGTGTGGACGGCAAAGCGCGTCAGGCTCTCTTTTTTTAGCAGCATGGGGCCGCAAAGTTGTCCCATGCTCCTTGCGAAAAGCAGAGGCAGAGCAAGGCCCGCCGCATCCTGAGGATGGAGCTGCTGCGCCAGGGCCGGAAGTAGCGCCATAGCCGGTGAGCCGACGGCCGCCAGCGCCGGCAAAATGAGCAGGCTGCGCTTTTGCCGAACGGTCAACGTCCGCCAGCGCAGTGGCGCGGGGGCTGCATCTTCACCGGGGAGAGGTAGCAATGGCGCAGAAAACCGGCGCCCAGCCAGCCACAGCAGCAGCAGCGACCCGAGAAAACTGGCGGCATCAATAGCCAGCAAGGTAAACACGGAGGTCTGCTTGAATAGCACCACGCCGAGTCCAGTACCTAATAACACCTGAGAAGCAAAAATCACATTTTCCAGACAGGTTGCAGCAGGCAGCTCTGTTTCGCTAAGTCCGCGTTTAAAGAGCAATGTCAGCGCGGGCCAGCTCATCCCGCTGAGCAGCGCTTCGGTGGATTGCACGGCGAGTAGCGAGGCAATGCTGTGATAACCCGCACCGAGCAGGGGGAAGAGTAGGGCGAACAATCCCAGCCCCTCGGTCAGTATCAGCAGAAATACTGGAGAATAGCGCGAGCACAGCTTTTCGCCGATCGCGCTGCCGATGAATCCCGGAACCGTTGCGAAAAGAAAAGCGAGAGTGAGCAGGGCGGGCGGGGCCGACCACGCTAACAGTAAACCAAAGACCACGACCTGGGTTAGACCATTTCCCAGCGAAGAAAAGATAAAAGCACAGGCAAGCAGGCGCAGCCAGCGGTGGCAGCGCAGCGCTTCAATAAGCGCATACAAAAGCGAGTTCATGAAGATTTCCTTTCAAAAACGATTTAATCCACGCTGCAGAAAGTGCGCGTGTGTGAAAAAAGGTTAATGAAAAGACTTCGTTACATTGGCGGGTTCGTTTGCAGATGTGGGTGTAAAGAATGTAGCAGGAGAAAGGCGATAAAAAAAGGAGGCCGTCTGGCCTCCTTTTTTATTTATTGCGGGTTACCGTTATTTTGCAGCGTCAGCAATAGCCCATCGCGCCGCATGGCGGCCGCCTCTTCTGGCTTATGCTGTTTGTCCAGCGTATCGGCAAGCCACGCGTAGTCAAACGCGTCCGGACGCTGTTTCAGTGCCGCACGGAAGGCCAGGCTCGCCTCTTGCCATTCGCCGTGCTTCATCAGCGACTGGCCCAGGGTACTCCACAGCAGCGGACGGTCACCGACGGTTTTGATCTGCTGGCGCAGCACTTTTTCGACCTGCTCAGGGTTATTGGTTTTCAGGCGCGGGATCACCATGACCAGGCGATCGTCGTACTGGCGCTTCAGGCCGTCGAGAAGGATCTCCTGGGCAGTGTCATGATCGTCACATTCAATAAGATGTTCCGCCATGGCCACCTGCAGGGGGACCTGCTGGCGCGTTTTCCGGCTCTGATTCTTCCACCAGGTTTTCAGGCCTTCGCTGCCCAGGTCGGCGCGCGCCTGATCCATCAGGCCAATCCATGCCAGACGCTGAAGTTCATCACGATGTTCATCATCACCCACCTCGGCCTTCGCCATCGACGGGATGATGTCCAGCAACGAGCCCCACGCTCCGGTACGAATATAGGCCTGCTCCGCAAGGCGCAGGACTTCTGGATGACGCGGTGCGATTTCCAGCAGACGGTCAATGCCGTGGCGCGCCGCGTGGTTCTCATTGCGCGCGAGCTGCAGGCGGACGCGGGTAATTTCCACTGGGATCGGGTCGCCAGACGCCAGTTCTGACGCGCGTTCCAGATGCTGGTTAGCGCGGGCTTCATCACCGCGCTGTTGCGCCGCTTCGGCGGCCAGAAGATAGTTCACCACCGGCTGTTCCGCGTGATCGGCGTTTTTCGACATCAGCTTTTCAACCTGCTGGTAATCGCCTTCGGCCAGCTTTAGCAGTGCCTGTTCCGTTTGCTTACGGGCGCGGCGGCGCTTACGGCCGACGAACCAGCCGCGGGTATGGGCACCGGTGCGGAAAATACGGCGCAGGATCCATTCAACGGCTAGCAGGACCACGACGCCGAGGATCAGAACGATCGCCAGACCCGTTACGCTGGTTTCAATGTTGTAGTTATCGGTCTGGATCAGGACGTATCCCTGATGACCCGCAAGCATCGGGCCCAGGACGATCCCGGCGATCAGCAGAATGAAGAGTAAAAGGACTTTTAGCATCATTACTCTCCCTGTGGCGCGCTTTCTGGCGCTGGTGCCGCCGCTGTGCCGGTCTGCCCGGCCGGAACGCCCGGCTGCGCCAGCAGGTTACGCACGCGCGTCTGCATCAGCTTCTCCAGAATCGGCTGGCTGGCCAGTTTATCCGGCACGTTCATGGTGATGTTCTGCTGGCTCAGCTTGTCGATATCTTCGAGGAAGGCGGTGGTCGTTGCATCATCGGTGTTGTAGTAGGCGCGTACCCACGTCGAGACGTTATCCAGCGCCTGTTTGTACGTTTCTTCCTGATGGCGCGGCACGGCCTGCGCCGCGACCAGCAGGCGGGAACGGATGTTTTCGCGCAGATAGATATCCTGATTCGGCGCTAACAGCGGTACGGCGGTTTCATCGCGACGGCGGATGGTGATGAAGCTGTCCATAAAGTTCTGCCAGCTTTTCTGCAGGTTTATGCGCCATTCGCTCAGGGAGCTGGACAGCTCGGTACCGTCAGAGTCCATCGGGGAGTCGTCGTCATTGTTATCCGCCAGCTGCAGGTTATCTATTTGATTCGAAAGCTGGTTCACCTTGAGGATAATGCCGTCGTAATCCACCTGTGAAACGGCGGAGAGGCTGGCGATATCTTCGGTAATCGCACGGCGCGCGGTAATGAGGCTCGGATCGTTCATGTCGGCCAGGCTCGCATCGGCGCTTTTCAGCAGCGCGGCGGCGGTGGTCACGTCCTGATCGCTCCACAGCTTACGCCCGGCGAGTTTGACGAGGAAATCGGCCTGCGAGAGCAGCCAGGTTTTGGCATCGGTGCCGGAGATCGTGGCGACTTTCTGCTGTACTTCGCCCAGCTGTTTGGTCAGCTCTTCCTGTTTGCTGTTCGCCTCGGCAAGCGCGGCGGCCTGCTGCTTAATCACCGCTTCCAGCTCGGTTTTCTGCGTTTCCTGCGCTTTTTGCAGGGAGGTAAGCTGATTGACCAGCGTATCGCTGGTGGCAGTCTGGTTAGCACTCTGTTGCTTTACCAGACCATACAGGCCGACGCCTGCTGCCAGCGCAATGGCGATGGCAATCGCGCTCAGCGCGAGGCTGGTTTTATTGCTGCCGTTTTTCTTCTCAGCGGTTTTCTCTGTCGTCTCTGGCTGTGGCGTCGTCTCCACAGTCTCCCTGGTCTCTTCAACCACGGCGGAGGATTTTTCGTGTTCCGTCATTATGGCTTCCCATTTGAGAGTTATTGTAATGCGCGCAGCAGCGCATCGTTGTCGGCGTTATCAGCGATCCGAATATCCTGCCAGCCCAGTTCCCGGGCGAGGTTCGCCAGACGCTCACTGACGACCAGAAGCCGACAGCGGAGTAACCAGTTTTCGCGATACCACTGCGGTATCAGCGACCAAAGCTGTTGTAACATTTCACCGCTGGTGACCACCAGCGTATTAATACCGCGCGCGTGCCAGCGCATCGCCTCTTCTGCACCGTCGTAGTGTTTCGCACAGCGCTGGTAGCACTCAACAAACGTGACGTCAGCCCCGCGTTCCCGCAGCGTTTCACCCAGCAGTTCGCGGCCACCGTTGCCGCGCAAAATGAGCGCGCGCTTTCCGGCAATAGTTTGTAATTCAGGTAATTGTAGCAAGACTTCGCTGATTTCCCGATCCAACGGGTAGCGAACGTCTGTTCCACTCACGGTATGTAAGGCCAGCGCGGTGGTTCTGCCGATAGCGAAATAGCGCGGAGCGGTCGGCCAGCGTGTTCCCGCCTGTTGCAGCTGCGCATGGGCAAATTCCACGGCATGCTGCGATAGCGCAAACAGCAGGTCGCCTTCCTGCAGGGTATTCATCTGGTCGGCGAGCGCAGTGAGCTCCCGACCGGGGGAGAATTCAATGAGCGGAAAACTCCAGGCCACCTGCCCCAGTGCGCGCAGACGGCTCACTAACTGCTCTCCTGCGGGAGAAGGGCGGGTGACAAGAATACTCATGCAGGGGGTTCTCCGTTATAGACCTCGGCCAGAATTTCACGTGCGCCGTTATTCAGCAGCTCTTCCGCCAGCGACACGCCAAGCTGCTCGGCATCCTGCGGCTTGCCGCGACGTTCGCCGCGCACCATCTGTGAACCGTCCGGCGCGCCCACCAGCGCGCGCAGCCACAGTTCACCGTCTGTTAATTCAGCATAGCTGCCAATCGGCACCTGACACCCGCCTTCGAGGCGAGTATTCATCGCCCGCTCGGCTTTTACGCGGGTTGCGGTCTCGTCATGGTTCAGCGGAGCGAGCAGCTCGCGGGTGCGCGCATCGTCCAGACGGCACTCAATGCCGACGGCGCCCTGCCCGACGGCCGGCAGCGACAGCTCTGGCGGCAACGCCACGCGAATGCGTTCCTCAAGCCCCAGGCGCTTCAGGCCGGCAACGGCAAGAATAATGGCATCGTAATCGCCGTTATCCAGCTTGCCCAGACGCGTGCCAACGTTACCGCGCAGCGAGCGGATGATAAGGTCAGGACGACGCTCCGCCAGCTGACACTGACGGCGTAAACTGGACGTGCCAACCACGCTACCCGCCGGCAGCGCGTCGAGCGAGTCATAGTGGTTCGAGACAAACGCGTCACGCGGATCTTCGCGCTCGCAGATGGTCACCAGCCCCAGCCCTTCCGGGAACTCGACGGGCACGTCTTTCATCGAATGTACGGCGATATCGGCGCGGTTCTCAAGCAATGCCAGTTCCAGCTCTTTGACAAACAGGCCCTTGCCGCCCACTTTCGCCAGCGGCGTATCCAGAATCACGTCACCGCGCGTGACCATCGGCACCAGTTCGACGCGCAATCCACTGTGGCAGGCTTCAAGGCGCTGCTTAACATAATGTGCCTGCCAGAGCGCGAGAGGGCTTTGGCGTGTGGCAATTCTCAAAACATTGTCTAACATGCTTGTTACCGTCATTATCAATCGCTAACCATCCTAACATTGTTGACTCTGGGATGGCAGTTTTACGGTTGATGAAGCGTGAGAGGGACAAGGCGGCGTATTCGTAAGCCATAGCCGTATTCAGGAATTTACACGTACAGAACGGTGCTACACTTGTATGTAGCGCATCTTTCTTTACGGTCAACCGGCAAGGTGTTAAATTGATCACGTTTTAGACCATTTTTTCGTCGGTATCACCATAATGACAAGGGCGAAAAAAGGGTAACGGTTATCTTTTTGAAATACTGCGGGCTCGCTGTTATTCGTGTTTTGAATAGCTTACGACACCCGGAAACATCAGGCGATACGTCTTGTACCTCTATATTGAGACTCTGAAACAGAGACTGGATGCCATAAATCAACTGCGTGTGGATCGCGCGCTTGCTGCCATGGGCCCTGCTTTCCAGCAGGTATACAGTCTGCTGCCGACATTATTGCACTATCACCACCCGCTAATGCCTGGCTACCTTGATGGTAACGTTCCCCAGGGCATTTGCCTCTTCACGCCTGATGAAACCCAACAGCATTATTTGAACGAGCTGGAACTCTACCGCGGCATGCCGCCTCAGGTTTCTCCGAAAGGTGAACTGCCGATTACCGGCGTTTACTCGATGGGGAGCACCTCATCGGTAGGGCAGAGCTGTTCTTCGGACCTGGATATCTGGGTCTGCCATCAATCCTGGCTCGATAACGAAGAGCGCCAGCTGCTGCAGCGTAAATGCAGCCTGCTGGAAAGCTGGGCGGCCTCGCTTGGCGTGGAAGTGAGCTTCTTCCTGATTGATGAAAACCGTTTCCGCCATAATGAAAGCGGCAGTCTGGGTGGTGAGGACTGCGGCTCGACTCAGCACATCCTGTTGCTGGATGAATTTTACCGTACTGCCGTTCGTCTGGCCGGGAAGCGTATTCTGTGGAATATGGTCCCGTGCGAAGAAGAAGAGCATTACGACGACTACGTCATGTCGCTTTACGCGCAGGGCGTACTGACGCCAAACGAATGGCTGGACCTGGGCGGCCTCAGCTCCCTGTCCGCCGAAGAGTACTTTGGCGCAAGCCTCTGGCAGCTCTACAAGAGCATTGATTCACCGTACAAAGCGGTGCTGAAAACCCTGCTGCTTGAAGCCTACTCGTGGGAATACCCTACGCCGCGCCTGCTGGCGAAAGATATCAAGCAGCGCCTGCACGATGGCGAAATTGTCTCCTACGGGCTCGACGCCTACTGCATGATGCTGGAGCGCGTTACCGAATACCTGAAAGCCATTGATGACACCACGCGTCTTGACCTGGTGCGTCGATGTTTCTATCTCAAGGTCTGTGAAAAGCTGAGCCGTGAGCGCGCCTGCGTGGGCTGGCGTCGTGAAGTGGTCAGTCAGCTTGTGAAAGAGTGGGGATGGGACGAAGCGCGTCTGTCCATGCTTGATAACCGCGCCAACTGGAAGATCGATCAGGTGCGTGAAGCGCACAACGAACTGCTCGACGCGATGATGCAAAGCTACCGTAACCTGATCCGCTTTGCGCGCCGCAATAACCTTAGCGTCTCCGCCAGCCCGCAGGATATCGGGGTGTTAACCCGTAAGCTGTACGCCGCTTTTGAAGCGCTGCCGGGCAAAGTGACCCTGGTTAACCCGCAGATTTCGCCTGACCTGTCTGAACCAAACCTGACCTTTATCTATGTGCCGCCGGGCCGCGCAAACCGCACCGGGTGGTATCTGTACAACCGTGCGCCAAGCATGGATTCGATTATCAGCCATCAGCCGCTGGAATATAACCGCTATCTGAACAAGCTGGTGGCGTGGGCCTGGTTTAACGGCCTGCTGACCTCGCGCACGCGCCTGTTTATCAAGGGCAATGAGGTGGTCGATTTAGCCAAGCTGCAGGAGATGGTGGCGGATGTGTCGCACCACTTCCCGCTGCGTCTGCCTGCCCCAACGCCAAAAGCGCTCTACAGCCCGTGTGAGATTCGTCACCTGGCGATCATCGTCAACCTGGAGTACGACCCGACGGCGGCCTTCCGCAATCAGGTGGTCCATTTTGACTTCCGCAAGCTGGACGTCTTCAGCTTTGGCGAGCAGCAAAACTGCCTGGTGGGCAGCGTAGACCTGCTTTACCGCAACTCGTGGAACGAAGTGCGTACCCTGCACTTCAACGGCGAGCAGGCGATGATTGAAGCGCTGAAAACCATTCTCGGCAAGATGCACCAGGACGCCGCGCCGCCGGACAGCGTCGAAGTGTTCTGCTACAGCCAGCACCTTCGCGGTTTAATTCGTACTCGCGTGCAGCAGTTGGTGTCTGAGTGCATCGAACTGCGCCTCTCCAGCACCCGTCAGGAAACAGGGCGCTTTAAAGCGCTGCGCGTCTCCGGGCAGACGTGGGGCCTGTTCTTCGAGCGTCTGAACGTGTCGGTGCAGAAGCTGGAAAACGCTATCGAGTTCTACGGCGCGATTTCACACAACAAGCTGCACGGCCTCTCAGTTCAGGTGGAAACCAACCACGTCAAGCTGCCGCAGGTGGTGGATGGCTTTGCCAGTGAAGGGATTATTCAGTTCTTCTTTGAAGAGTCGGGCGACGATGCCGGGTTCAACATCTACATTCTGGATGAGACCAACCGCGCCGAGGTGTATCACCACTGTGAAGGCAGCAAAGAGGAGCTGGTGCGCGACGTCAGCCGCTTCTACTCTTCCTCGCATGACCGTTTCACCTACGGTTCCAGCTTTATCAACTTCAATCTGCCGCAGTTCTACCAGATTGTGAACGTAGATGGGCGAGCGCAGGTGATCCCGTTCCGTACGCAGGCGATTACCCCTGCGGCGCCTGCGAATCAGGATACTGCACCGCTGTTGCAGCAGTATTTTTCCTGAGGCTTTTCGCCGGGTGGCGCTTACGCTTACCCGGCCTACGGTTCGAGCCGTTGTAGGCCCGGTAAGGCGCAGCCGCTACCGGGCAACAAAACTACCTGAAACGCACTTCCTCGCCCGCCTGCGCGGTCGCCGCCTGTTCCAGCAGATCCCAGAACGTTTCGCCGCTGCGATCGCAAACCCACTCGTCACCCTTCAAATCAAAGTGATAGCCGCCCTGTTTGGCCGCCAGCCACACCTGGTGAAGCGGCTCCTGACGGTTAATAATAATTTTGCTGCCGTTTTCGAAGCTCAGGGTCAGAATGCCGCCGTTGATTTCACAATCGATATCGCTGTCGCCGTCCCAGTCGTCGATACGTTCTTCGATGGTCATCCACAGGGTGTCGGCAAGGCGATGGAATTCACTGTCGTTCATGGTTTTGTTCCTGTTTTTCGTGATGGCGGCAGTATAACGCTAAATAATTCCCGTTGCAGGAAAGCGGCAAACTCTTGCTTTTGTGTCTTCTCCTGCGATGATAGAAACAGATTTGAACTTACGGGCAACTTTATAATGAAAAACGCTTTCCGAACGCTTGCCGTTCTCATCACGCTGTTTAGCCTGACCGGCTGCGGACTGAAGGGACCACTCTACTTCCCGCCTGCGGATAAAACCGCGCCGCCGCCGACAAAACCGGTTAACAGCGGCATCGAGTCTTCCACGCCAAAGACTAACGATCGTGGCGATAACGGCGGTCCGACTCAGGTTAACCTCTGACGACAACGTTCTGTACCCGCGCAATGGAGCAAATGATGCAGTTCTCTAAAATGCATGGCCTTGGCAACGATTTTATGGTCGTCGACGCGGTAACGCAGAATGTGTTTTTCTCCCCGGAACTGATCCGCCGCCTGGCGGATCGGCACGTGGGCGTGGGGTTCGATCAGCTGCTGGTGGTTGAGCCGCCCTACGATCCTGACCTCGATTTCCACTACCGTATTTTCAACGCTGACGGCAGTGAGGTTAACCAGTGCGGCAATGGCGCGCGCTGTTTCGCCCGCTTTGTCCGCCTGAAAGGGCTCACCAATAAGCGCGATATCCGCGTCAGTACCGCCAACGGTCGTATGGTGCTCAGCGTTACCGACGATGAACTGGTGCGCGTCAATATGGGCGAGCCTAACTTCGAGCCTTCCGCCGTGCCGTTTCGCGCAAACAAAGCGGAAAAGACCTATATTATGCGGGCGGCCGAGCAGACAGTATTGTGCGGCGTTGTCTCGATGGGTAACCCGCACTGCGTGATTCAGGTGGATGACGTGGAAACCGCGGCGGTCGAAACGCTCGGTCCGGTGCTGGAGAGCCACGAGCGGTTCCCGGAGCGGGCGAACATCGGCTTTATGCAGGTGGTGAAGCGTGAACACATCCGTCTGCGGGTTTACGAGCGCGGCGCGGGCGAAACCCAGGCCTGCGGAAGCGGCGCCTGTGCGGCGGTGGCCGTCGGTATCTCCCAGGGGTTACTGGCAGAAGAGGTTCGCGTGGAATTACCGGGCGGTCGTCTTGATATCGCCTGGAAAGGAGCGGGTCATCCACTGTACATGACTGGCCCGGCGACACATGTTTATGACGGGTTTATCCATCTATGAAACAACCAGGGGAAGAACTGCAGGAAACAGTGACGGAACTGGACGACAGCGCTGTTGTTGATTATCTGCTGAACAATCCTGAGTTTTTTATTCGCAATGCACGCGTCGTCGAACGAATGCGCGTGCCGCATCCGGTTCGCGGGACCGTGTCGCTGGTCGAATGGCACATGGCGCGCTCGCGTAACCACATCAACCAGCTTGAAGAGAACATGACGCTGCTGATGGAGCAGGCCAGCACCAACGAAAGCCTGTTCTATCGCCTTCTGCACCTGCAGGCGCGTCTGGCTTCGGCGCACAGCCTAGAAGAGTTTCTCAGCCGCTTCCACCGCTGGGCGCGCGAGCTGGGGCTGGCGGGCGCAACGATTCGTCTGTTCCCTGACCGCTGGCGCATCGGCGCGCCGTCCGGCTTTACCCATCTGGCGCTCAGCCGTCAGGCGTTTGAACCGCTGCGCATTCAGCGCCTGGGCCATGAGCATCACTATCTGGGGCCGCTTAACGGACCTGAGCTGCTGGTAGTGCTGCCGGAAGCCAAAGCGATTGGCTCGGTAGCGATGTCGCTGATGGGACGCGATGGCGACCTGGGGGTAATATTATTTACCAGCCGCGACGCGCACCACTATGAGCAGGGGCAAGCCACGCACCTGCTGCAGGAGATCGCCCTGATGCTGCCCGAGCTGCTGGAGCGCTGGATTGAACGCGTATGACGGACGGACTGCTTGCCACTGACGTCACCCGGTTTCTGCGCTATCTGGGCGTGGAACGTCAGCTCAGCCCCATCACGCTGCTCAACTATCAGCGTCAGCTTGATGCCATCATGCAGATTGCCGAAGAAATCGGCCTGAAAAGCTGGCAACAATGTGACGCCGCCACGGTACGCGGGTTTGTCGTGCGTAGCCGTAAAAAAAATCTTAGCCCGGCGAGCCTTGCGCTCCGGCTCTCTGCCCTGCGCAGCTTTTTCGACTGGCTTGTCAGCCAGGGCAAGCTGAAAGCTAACCCGGCAAAAGGGATCGCCACGCCAAAAGCCCCGCGCCATCTGCCGAAAAATATTGACGTCGACGACGTAAACCGCCTGCTGGATATCGATCTAAACGATCCGCTGGCCGTGCGCGACCGCGCGATGCTTGAGGTGATGTACGGCGCGGGCCTGCGTCTCTCCGAACTGGTGAACCTCGACTTAAAGCATCTCGATCTGGAATCCGGCGAAGTGTGGGTGATGGGCAAGGGCAGCAAAGAGCGCCGCCTGCCGATTGGCCGCAACGCCGTCTCCTGGATTGAGCACTGGCTGGATCTGCGCGGCCTGTTTGGCGCGGAAGAGGATGCGCTGTTTTTATCAAAGCTCGGCAAGCGGATCTCCGCGCGTAACGTGCAGAAGCGCTTTGCGGAGTGGGGCATCAAGCAGGGGCTGAACAGCCACGTGCATCCCCACAAGCTGCGCCACTCCTTTGCGACACACATGCTGGAATCGAGCGGCGATCTGCGCGGCGTACAGGAACTGCTTGGTCACGCGAATCTGTCGACCACTCAAATCTATACCCACTTAGACTTCCAACACCTTGCCTCGGTGTATGACGCGGCGCATCCACGCGCCAAACGGGGGAAATAATGCGTTTTTACCGCCCACTCGGTCAGATCTCAGCCCTGACGTTTGACCTTGATGACACCCTTTATGACAACCGCGAGGTGATCCTGCGTACCGAGCAGGAGTCGCTGGCGTTTGTGCAGAACTACCATCCGGCGCTGAAAGCGATGCAAAACAAGGACTTCCAGAAGCTGCGCCAGTCCCTGCGGGAGACCGAGCCGGATATTTACCACGACGTGACCGAATGGCGTCGCCGTGCGGTTGAGCAGGCGATGCTTAACGCGGGTCTGAGCGCACAGGATGCCGCCGTCGGTGCCGAAGCGGCAATGGAAAACTTCGCCAAATGGCGCAGCCGCATCGACGTGCCACAGGAAACCCACGACACGCTGGCGAAGCTTGCCGAAAAGTGGCCGCTGGTGGCCATCACCAACGGCAATGCCCAGCCGGAGCTGTTTGGCCTCAGCGATTATTTTGAATTCGTGCTGCGCGCGGGTCCGCACGGGCGCGCGAAGCCGTTCAGCGACATGTATCACCTGGCAGCGGAAAAACTGAATTTGCCGCTCGGTAACATTCTTCACGTGGGCGACGATCTGACCACCGACGTGGCGGGTGCCATCCGCTGCGGCATGCAGGCCTGCTGGATCAAGCCAGAAAATGCGGAGCTGATGACCGCAACAGACAGCCGTCTTCTGCCGCACGTGGAAATTTCGCGGTTGGCATCCCTCACGACGCTGATATAATCATCAATTGTTCTGTATAAATTAACAGGGTTTTGGCGAGTGGAAACATTTGCCTGCCCGACATGACGTGACGGTGCCAATGGACGTTTCTTACCTGCTCGACAGCCTTAATGACAAACAGCGTGACGCGGTTGCCGCCTCGCGCACCAACCTGCTGGTTCTGGCTGGGGCGGGGAGTGGTAAGACACGCGTGCTGGTTCACCGTATCGCCTGGCTGCAGAGCGTGGAAAACTGCTCACCGTACTCGATTATGGCCGTGACGTTTACCAACAAGGCGGCGGCGGAGATGCGTCACCGTATCGCCCAGCTGATGGGCACCAGCCAGGGCGGCATGTGGGTTGGCACCTTCCACGGCCTGGCGCACCGTCTGCTGCGCGCGCACCATATGGACGCTAACCTGCCGCAGGATTTCCAGATCCTCGACAGCGAAGATCAGCTCCGCCTGCTGAAGCGCCTGATCAAGGCGATGAACCTCGACGAGAAGCAGTGGCCACCGCGTCAGGCGATGTGGTACATCAACGGTCAGAAAGATGAAGGGCTGCGTCCGCACCACATTCAGAGCTTCGGTAATCCGGTCGAGCAGACCTGGCAGAACGTCTATAAGGCCTATCAGGAAGCGTGCGACCGCGCCGGCCTGGTGGATTTCGCCGAGCTGCTGCTGCGCGCCCACGAGCTGTGGCTCAACAAACCGCACATCCTGCAGCACTACCGCGAACGCTTCACCAACATCCTGGTGGACGAATTCCAGGATACCAACAACATCCAGTACGCGTGGATCCGCCTGCTGGCCGGAGATACCGGCAAGGTGATGATCGTGGGCGATGACGACCAGTCGATCTACGGCTGGCGAGGCGCGCAGGTGGAGAACATCCAGCGCTTCCTCAACGATTTTCCCGGCGCGCAAACCATCCGTCTGGAGCAGAACTACCGCTCAACCAGCAACATCCTGAGCGCGGCCAACGCCCTGATTGAGAACAACAACGGGCGTCTGGGCAAAAAGCTGTGGACCGACGGCGTCGACGGCGAACCGATCTCGATTTACTGCGCTTTCAACGAGCTCGACGAAGCGCGCTTCGTGGTGAACCGCATCAAAACCTGGCAGGACAACGGCGGCGCGCTGGAGCAGTGCGCCATTCTCTACCGCAGCAACGCCCAGTCGCGCGTGCTGGAAGAGGCGCTGCTGCAGGTGAGCATGCCGTACCGCATTTACGGCGGCATGCGATTCTTCGAACGTCAGGAGATCAAAGATGCGCTTTCGTATCTGCGCCTGATCGCCAACCGCAACGACGACGCGGCGTTTGAGCGCGTGGTGAACACGCCGACCCGCGGGATTGGCGACCGTACGCTGGACGTGGTGCGTCAGGCCTCGCGCGATCGCCAGCTGACGCTGTGGCAGGCGTGCCGCGAGCTGCTGCAGGAAAAAGCCCTCGCCGGACGCGCCGCCAGCGCGCTCCAGCGCTTCCTGGAATTAATTGATGCCCTGGCGCAGGAAACCGCCGACATGCCGCTGCACGTGCAGACCGACCGGGTGATTAAAGACTCCGGGCTGCGTACCATGTACGAGCAGGAAAAAGGCGAAAAGGGGCAGACCCGTATAGAGAACTTAGAGGAACTGGTCACGGCAACGCGCCAGTTCAGCTACAACGAAGAAGACGAAGACCTGATGCCGCTGCAGGCGTTCCTCTCTCACGCCGCGCTGGAAGCGGGTGAAGGGCAGGCGGACACCTGGCAGGACGCGGTTCAACTGATGACCCTGCACTCCGCCAAAGGTCTGGAGTTCCCGCAGGTGTTTATCGTCGGCATGGAAGAGGGCATGTTCCCAAGCCAGATGTCGTTGGATGAAGGCGGGCGTCTGGAAGAAGAACGTCGTCTGGCCTACGTGGGCGTGACGCGAGCGATGCAGAAGCTGACGCTAACCTACGCTGAAACTCGCCGCCTGTACGGTAAAGAGGTCTATCACCGTCCGTCGCGCTTCATCGGCGAACTGCCGGAAGAGTGCGTGGAAGAGGTGCGTCTGCGCGCCAGCATCAGCCGTCCGGTTAGCCATCCGCGCATGGGCTCGCCGATCTCTGAAACCGACACCGGCTACAAGCTGGGCCAGCGCGTGCGCCATTCGAAGTTTGGCGAAGGTACCATTGTGAATCTGGAAGGCAGCGGCGAGCACAGCCGCCTGCAGGTCGCGTTCCAGGGGCAGGGGATCAAATGGCTGGTGGCGGCCTACGCGAAGCTGGAAACAGTCTAACATTCAGAAAAATATCATTATTTTGTAATAATCTGCTAGCCTTATACAGTGAAGGTCAATTAATGCCCTTCAGCGTTCCGTTGCGTGTTGACGCCACAGTTACTGCTGGCGTAACATGCGCGCACGATTACGCTAAGAGGACATTCGCCTTGGACACACCCAGTAGATACTGGCTCAATTCCCTGTCATCCAGGAACAACTCCTAAGGCTATCTCCTCATGCTGATGGCCTTAGTGGTTGTCAGCGACTGCATTATTCCCGTCGCGCTGAGTCAGGCTGTTTAATGGTCTGAAACCCAATTTGTTTCTGTGTGCCCACCGAACTGTCCGATATTTTTTGCATTGGGAGTCCCGGTCATGTTGAGCGCATTTCAACTCGAAAATAACCGACTGACTCGGCTTGAAGCCGAAGAGTCACAGCCCCTCATTGATGCCGTATGGGTGGATCTGGTCGAGCCGGACGACGATGAACGCCTTCGCGTACAATCTGAGCTGGGGCAAAGCCTGGCAACCCGCCCGGAACTGGAAGACATCGAAGCCTCCGCGCGTTTCTTTGAAGATGAAGACGGCCTGCACATTCACTCCTTCTTCTTCTTTGAAGATGCGGAAGATCACGCGGGCAACTCCACCGTGGCGTTTACCATTCGCGACGGTCGTCTGTTTACTCTGCGTGAACGCGAACTGCCGGCATTCCGTCTCTACCGCATGCGCGCCCGCAGCCAGGCGATGGTGGACGGCAACGCTTACGAGCTGCTGCTCGATCTGTTCGAAACTAAAATTGAACAGCTGGCGGACGAAATTGAAAACATCTACAGCGATCTGGAAAAGCTGAGCCGCGTGATCATGGAAGGCCATCAGGGGGATGAGTACGACGAAGCGCTTTCGACGCTGGCAGAGCTGGAAGATATCGGCTGGAAGGTGCGTTTGTGTCTGATGGATACCCAGCGCGCGCTGAACTTTTTGGTGCGCAAGGCGCGTCTGCCGGGCGGTCAGCTGGAGCAGGCGCGTGAGATCTTACGCGATATCGAATCCCTGCTGCCGCACAACGAATCTCTGTTCCAGAAGGTGAACTTCCTGATGCAGGCGGCAATGGGCTTTATCAACATCGAGCAGAACCGCATCATCAAGATCTTCTCGGTAGTGTCCGTGGTGTTCCTGCCGCCGACGCTGGTGGCGTCCAGCTACGGGATGAACTTCGAGTTTATGCCGGAGCTGAAGTGGAGCTTTGGCTACCCGGGGGCGATTATCTTTATGATCCTCGCCGGGCTGGCACCGTATCTGTACTTTAAGCGTCGGAACTGGCTGTAAAATCTGGCGGGTGGCGCTGCGCTTACCCGCCCTACAAAACACCTACATTCCTCTGCGGGTTCTGCGCTGGGTATAAATCGCATCGGCGACGAAAATCGCCAGCGCCACCCAGATAAAGGCAAAGGTCACCATCTTATCCGCACCCGGCACTTCGCCGTAAAACACCACCGCCAGCAGGAACATCAGCGTCGGGCCAATGTACTGGAAGAAGCCCAGCGTGGAGAGGCGCAGGCGCGTTGCCGCACCGGTGAAGCACAGCAGCGGAATGGTGGTCACTACGCCCGCCGCCATCAGCATCAGATTCAGCGACCACGGGTTGCTGCCCATATGGCTGGTGGCGCTGTCGGCGATACCGAACAGATAGATCGCCGCCACCGGCAGCAGCCACAGGGTTTCAAACAGCATCCCGGTTTGCGCTTCCACCGCGATTTTCTTACGTACCAGGCCGTAAAAAGCAAAGCTGAACGCCAGACCGAGGGCGATAACCGGCAGCGAGCCAAACGTCCACAGCTGCACCAGCACGCCGCAGAAGGCGAGAATCACCGCCACCCACTGCATCCGGCGGAAGCGCTCACCGAGGAAAATCATCCCCAGCACGATATTCACCAGCGGGTTAATGAAGTACCCCAGGCTCGCTTCGAGCATGTGGTGGTTATTCACCGCCCAGATAAACAGCAGCCAGTTGCCGCCGATCAGCACCGCAGAAAGCGCCAGCAGGAAGACCTTTTTAGGGGTTTGCAGCAGCGTTTTAACGCCGGACCACTGACGGCTGAGGCTCATCAGCGCGATCATGAAGAAGAACGACCAGATGACGCGGTGAGTGAGGATCTCGTCGGCCGGAACATAGGCGATAAATTTGAAGTACGCCGGGGCGATACCCCAAATAAAATAAGCGGCAAGGGCGAGTAAAACGCCCTGCCGCGTCTGTTTAGCATCCATCGGGAAAATCCGTTACAAAAAAGTGAATCAATTTTACCCGAATTTGCCGCCTCAACCCACCATATAAGTGGCGGTTGCGCTGGCGATATAAACCTGCTCCTCGTTATGCAGCTCAACGCGGGCAACGGCAACTTTGTTCCCGGCACGCAGCAGGCTGCTGGTGCAGGTAAAGCGGTTTCCGCGCCCCGGGCGAAGATAGTCGACGCGTAAATCAATGGTGCCCATGCGCGCCAGACGCTGGCGGAGTTCATCTTCGTTGATGGTGTCATGGCGCGTCAGCGTACTGCCCACGCAGACCAGGCCTGCCGCCACGTCCAGCGCGGAGGCAATCACCCCGCCGTGCAGAATACTTTGCGCCCAGTTACCCACCATCATCGGCTGGTTGTTGAAACTCAGCTGGGCAAACTCTTTCTCGTAACGCTCCAGCTCAAGACCCAGTGCACGGTTAAACGGCATATGGTAAACAAAAATCTCGCCCACGAGTTTTAACACTTCTTCGGCGGTAAGCATGGCTGACATGAGACATTACATCCTTATTGTTAATGAAATGTTGATTTTATGCTTCAGCAATAAGGAATTCCACTTTCAGAAACGAGGATGCAGCAGTTATCGCAGAAGTCTGTAGAATGTTCGCCTCATAACTATTCAGGTAATTTTACTCTTTGCAGGAGAACACCACCGATGCGGACGTATCTGGCCTGGTTACTGGCGGCGGTTGCGCTGCCCCTCACAGCATATGCGCAGGAAGCGACGATTAAAGAAGTCCATGATAAACCTGCCGTTAAGGGCAGCATTATCGCCAATATGCTGCAGGAGCATGACAATCCGTTCACGCTCTACCCGTATGACACGAACTACGTGATTTATACCCAAACCAGCGATCTCAACAAAGAAGCGATAAGCTCCTATAACTGGTCTGATAATGCGCGTAAGGATGAGGTGAAGTTCCAGCTTAGCCTCGCGTTCCCGTTCTGGCGCGGTATTCTGGGGCCAAACTCGGTGCTCGGTGCCTCTTATACGCAGAAATCCTGGTGGCAGCTCTCCAACAGCGGGGAATCTTCACCGTTCCGTGAAACCAACTATGAGCCGCAGCTTTTCCTCGGCTTCGCAACGGATTATGAATTTGCTGGCTGGACGCTGCGCGACGTCGAAGTGGGCTTTAACCATGATTCTAACGGCCGTTCCGATCCAACCTCCCGTAGCTGGAACCGCGCCTATACGCGCCTGATGGCGCAGAACGGTAACTGGATGGTGGAAGTGAAGCCGTGGTATGTGCTCGGCAGTACCGATGACAACCCGGATATCACCAAATATATGGGCTACTACCAGCTCAAGGTCGGCTACCAGCTTGGTGATGCCGTGCTGAGCGCGAAAGGGCAGTACAACTGGAACACCGGCTACGGCGGTGCGGAGCTCGGTCTGAGCTACCCGGTGACGAAGCACGTGCGTCTCTATACCCAGGTGTATAGCGGCTACGGCGAGTCGCTGATCGACTACAACTTCAATCAGACTCGCGTTGGCGTGGGCGTAATGCTGAACGATATTCTCTAAGCTGCTCGAATGTTTTTGCGTTAAACGTTGAAGTTTCTCTCTCAGGCGCTGAAAATAGCGCCTGTTTTATTTTTCGCAAATGGGGTTAACGTGGCGCAGGCGGAAGTATTGAATCAGGAGTCGCTGGCTAAACAGGTTTTGCATGAAACCTTTGGCTACCAGCAGTTCCGCCCGGGCCAGGAAACCATCATTGAAACCGTGCTGGAAGGCCGCGATTGCCTGGTGGTGATGCCGACCGGCGGCGGTAAATCCCTCTGTTATCAGGTGCCCGCGCTGGTGCTGAACGGCCTGACGGTCGTGGTATCCCCGCTCATTTCCCTGATGAAAGACCAGGTCGACCAGCTGCTCGCCAACGGCGTGTCGGCGGCCTGCCTGAACTCGACGCAAACCCGCGAGCAGCAGCAAGAGGTGATGGCCGGGTGCCGCACCGGGCAGATCCGCCTGCTGTATATCGCGCCGGAACGCCTGATGCTGGACAACTTCCTCGATCACCTGGCGCACTGGAATCCGGTTCTGCTGGCGGTGGATGAAGCGCACTGTATCTCCCAGTGGGGACACGATTTCCGTCCGGAATACGCCGCCCTCGGCCAGCTGCGTCAGCGCTTCCCTGAACTGCCGTTTATGGCGCTTACCGCCACGGCGGATGACACCACGCGTCTGGATATCGTTCGCCTGCTGGGGCTGAACGACCCGTATATTCAGGTCAGCAGCTTCGACCGCCCGAACATCCGCTACATGCTGATGGAAAAATTCAAGCCGCTGGACCAGCTCCTGCGCTACGTTCAGGAACAGCGTGGCAAGTCCGGTATCATCTACTGCAACAGCCGTGCGAAGGTGGAAGACACCGCCGCGCGTCTGCAAAACCGTGGCTTTAGCGCCGCCGCATATCACGCCGGGCTGGAAAACCATATCCGCGCCGACGTGCAGGAGAAATTCCAGCGCGACGACCTGCAAATCGTGGTCGCAACGGTGGCGTTCGGGATGGGGATCAACAAGCCCAACGTGCGCTTTGTGGTGCATTTCGACATTCCGCGCAATATCGAATCCTACTATCAGGAGACCGGCCGCGCCGGCCGTGACGGCCTGCCTGCGGAAGCGATGCTGTTTTACGATCCGGCCGATATGGCGTGGCTGCGCCGCTGTCTGGAAGAGAAGCCGCAGGGACAACTCCAGGACATTGAGCGCCACAAGCTCAACGCGATGGGTGCCTTCGCTGAAGCGCAAACCTGCCGCCGTCTGGTGCTGCTCAACTACTTTGGTGAGGGGCGACAGGAGCCGTGCGGCAACTGCGATATCTGCCTGGATCCGCCAAAGCAGTACGATGGCCTGATGGACGCGCGCAAAGCGCTCTCGACCATTTACCGCGTGAATCAACGCTTCGGGATGGGCTACGTGGTGGAAGTACTGCGCGGTGCCAATAACCAGCGTATCCGCGACATGGGCCACGACAAGCTGCCGGTTTACGGCATCGGTAAAGACCAGAGCCACGAGCACTGGGTCAGCATTATTCGTCAGCTAATCCACCTCGGCTTTGCCACGCAGAACATTGCCCAGCACTCCGCGCTACAGCTGACCGAAGCAGCGCGTCCGGTCCTGCGCGGTGACGTTGAACTCAAGCTCGCCGTGCCGCGCGTGGTCGCCCTCAAGCCGCGCGTGATGCAGAAATCCTACGGCGGTAACTATGACCGCAAGCTGTTTGCCAAACTGCGCAAGCTGCGTAAAGCTATCGCTGACGAAGAGAACATCCCGCCATACGTGGTGTTCAACGACGCGACGCTGATTGAGATGGCCGAGCAGATGCCGCTCAGCGCCAGCGAAATGCTCAGCGTTAACGGCGTGGGGACGCGCAAGCTGGAGCGCTTCGGTAAAGAGTTTATGGCGCTTATCCGCTCTCACGCCGATGGTGATGATGAGGAGTAGTCAGACGGGCGAAAAAGTGCCAGGATGATGACTCACTGAATTATTTCCCCGCGAGCTAATTATGTTAATGCTATTTCTCACCGTGGCGTTAGTGCACATCGTTGCGCTGATGAGCCCTGGCCCAGACTTTTTCTTCGTGTCGCAAACTGCCGTCAGCCGCTCCCGCAAAGAGGCGATGATGGGCGTGCTCGGTATTACCATGGGCGTTATGGTCTGGGCGGCGGTCGCGCTGCTCGGTCTGAACCTGATCCTGGCGAAGATGGCGTGGCTGCATAACATCATTATGGTTGGCGGCGGGCTGTACCTGTGCTGGATGGGCTACCAGATGCTGCGCGGGGCGCTGAAGAAAGAAGAGAAAAAACCGGAAGAGCCAAAGGTAGAGCTGGCAACGGGCGGCCGCAGCTTTGTAAAAGGGCTCCTGACTAATCTGGCAAACCCGAAAGCGATTATCTATTTCGGCTCCGTGTTCTCGCTGTTTGTGGGTGACAGCGTCGGCGCAGGCGCGCGCTGGGGGATCTTCCTGCTGATCGTTGTTGAGACGTTCGCCTGGTTTACCATCGTGGCCAGCCTGTTCGCCTTACCGGCGATGCGCCGCGGCTATCAGCGCATCGCGAAGTGGATCGACGGCTTCGCCGGCGCGCTGTTCGCCGGCTTCGGCATTCATCTCATCATTTCTCGCTAAGCATGACGCGCTGACGCAAGCAGCGCGCCAACCAGCATAAACAGCGAACCAAAGACTTTATTCAGGGCCTTCATCTGCTTAGGCCCTTTGATCCACGCCGCAATCCGCTGCGCCAGCGTCGCGTAACCAATCATCACGATGATATCGACAATAATGGTTGTCGCGCCCAGCACCACGTACTGCATCACCTGGGGCTGATGTGGCACGATAAACTGTGGGAACAGGGCGGCGAGGAACACAATGCTTTTCGGGTTCGTCAGGTTCACGAACACCGCGCGCTTAAACAGGTGGCCGCGCGTTTGCGTCCTGGAGAGCGTATTCAGGTCAATCGAGCCTGCCGCGCGCCACTGCTGGATACCGAGCCAAATCAGATATGCCGCACCGGCCCACTTCAGCACTTCAAACGCCAGCACCGAACGAGAGAACAGCGTCCCCAGACCAATCCCCACCAGCACAATATGAATGCCGAGCCCGGTCTGTAAACCGGCAATGGACGCCGCCGCACCGCGATAGCCGTGGTTGATGGAGGTGGTCATAGTGTTAATGGCGCCAGAGCCGGGTGAAAGGCTAAGGATGATTGATGTCAGCAGGTAGGCGAACCACCACTCGAAGGTCATTTGAAGCTCCCGAACCGTCTATTTTTATGCCACAATACGCTATTGTTGAGTCATTTTGTGACCAGTGACGAAAAAAAACGATATTCCCTGGATTACGTGAGTGGAAACCCAATGTTTCAGCAGAAAAAGGACTGGGAAACACGAGAAAACGCGTTTGCTGCTTTCTCAATGGGGCCGCTGACCGATTTCTGGCGGCAGCGTGAGGAAGACGAGTTTACGGGCGTCGGTGGCATCCCGGTGCGCTTCGTTCGCTTCCGCAATGAAAAAAATGACCGGGTGATCGTGGTCTGCCCCGGGCGTATCGAAAGCTACGTTAAATATGCCGAACTGGCCTACGACCTGGTCAACATGGGGTTTGACGTGCTGATCATCGACCACCGTGGGCAGGGGCTGTCCGGGCGCATGCTGCCGGATACGCACCGCGGGCATGTGGATCACTTCAGCGATTATGTCGACGATTTTGCCGCGTTCTGGCAGCAGGAAGTTCAGCCCGGCCCCTGGCGCAAGCGGTACATCCTTGCGCACTCCATGGGCGGCGCCATTTCGACGCTGTTTTTGCAGCGGTATGAGCACCAGTGCGACGCCATTGCGCTCACCGCGCCGATGTACGGTATTGTCATTCGTTTTCCCGACTGGATGGTGCGCCATCTTCTCGACTGGGCTGAGGGCCATCAGCGCATTCGTGAAGGCTATGCCATCGGAACCGGACGCTGGCGCGCATTGCCGTTCGCCATCAACGTCTTAACCCACAGTCGGCAGCGCTATCGCCGCAACCTGCGCTTTTATGCCGATGAACCGCGCTTGCGCGTCGGCGGCCCGACCTGGCACTGGGTGCGTGAGGGTATTCTGGCCGGTGAGCAGGTGCTGGCAGGCGTAGGCGATGATGACACGCCGACGCTTCTGATTCAGGCGGAAGAAGAGCGTGTGGTGGATAACCGCATGCATGACCGCTATTGTGAACTGCGCGCTGCCGCCGGTCACCCTTGTGAAGGGGGTAAACCGCTGGTCATCAACGGCGCGTACCATGAGATCCTTTTTGAAAAGGACGCTATGCGCTCAGTCGCGCTTAACGCCATCGTCGAGTTTTTCGACCGGCATAACTGATTTTCTATTGAGGTTAAATTTTCCTATGTACCAGGTTGTTGCATCTGATTTAGATGGCACGCTGCTTTCCCCCGACCACACCCTGTCGCCTTATGCGAAAGAGACCTTAAAGCTTCTGACCGCCCGTGGCGTGAACTTTGTGTTCGCTACCGGCCGCCACCACGTGGACGTGGGGCAGATCCGCGATAATCTGGAGATCAAGTCGTACATGATCACCTCCAACGGTGCGCGCGTGCATGATACCGACGGCAACCTGATCTTCACCCATAACCTGGATCGCGATATTGCCGCCGATCTCTTCGGCGTGGTGCATAACAATCCAGCTATCGTCACTAACGTATACCGTGACGACGAATGGTTCATGAACCGCCACCGCCCGGATGAAATGCGTTTCTTCAAGGAAGCGGTATTCAACTACTCCCTGTATGAGCCGGGCCTGTTGGATCCAGAGGGGATCAGCAAGGTGTTCTTCACCTGCGACAGCCACGAAGAGCTGCTGCCGCTTGAGCAGGCGATCAACGCCCGCTGGGGCGATCGCGTCAACGTGAGCTTCTCCACCCTGACCTGTCTGGAAGTGATGGCGGGCGGCGTTTCTAAAGGTCACGCGCTCGAAGCGGTTGCGAAACGTCTGGGCTTCGCGCTTAAAGACTGTATCGCCTTTGGCGACGGCATGAACGACGCCGAGATGCTCTCTATGGCGGGCAAAGGCTGCATCATGGAAAACGCGCACCAGCGCCTGAAGGATCTGCATCCTGAGCTGGAGGTCATCGGCACCAACGCAGACAACGCGGTACCGAAATACCTGCGCAAACTGTTCCTTGAATAATCTTCATTCGGTTGTTTATTGTTCAGTTGTCAACTAAAGAGTTCGCTACAATGCCTGTCCTTCTTTCTGAGAGACAAGCATTGTGGCGCTACTCATTATCACCACTATCCTGTGGGCCTTCTCCTTTAGCCTGATTGGCGAATACCTTGCCGGTTCGGTCGACAGTTACTTCTCGGTGCTGATGCGCGTGGGGCTGGCGGCGCTGGTGTTCCTGCCGTTCCTGCGCACGCGCGGGCAATCGCTGAAAACTATTCTGCTGTACATGCTGGTGGGGGCGATGCAGCTTGGCATCATGTATCTGTTCAGCTTCCGGGCTTACGTCTACCTGTCCGTCTCCGAATTCCTGCTCTTTACCGTGCTGACGCCGCTCTATATCACGCTGATTTACGATCTGCTCAGCAGGCGCCGCCTGCGCTGGGGATATCTGCTAAGCGCCGCGCTGGCGGTTATTGGCGCGGCGATCATTCGCTACGACAAAGTGAGCGATCACTTCTGGACAGGGCTGATGTTCGTCCAGCTTGCCAACATCAGCTTTGCCATTGGTATGGTGGGCTATAAGCGCCTGATGGAAACCCGCCCGATGCCGCAGCACAACGCGTTTGCGTGGTTCTATATGGGCGCGGCGATCGTCGCGGTGGCGGCGTGGTTTATGCTCGGCAACCCGCAAAAGCTGCCGACCACCACCGTGCAGTGGAGCGTTCTGGTCTGGCTGGGCGTGGTGGCGTCGGGGCTGGGGTACTTTATGTGGAACTACGGCGCTACGCAGGTAGACGCCGGTACGCTGGGGATCATGAACAACGTGCACGTCCCGGCGGGGCTGCTGGTGAACCTTGCCATCTGGCAGGAACAGCCGCACTGGCCGAGCTTCCTTATTGGGGGGGCGGTGATCCTGGCTTCACTGTGGGTCCATCGCCGCTGGGTCGCTCCGCGCTCCGCACAAACGGAAGATGGTCGCACGCGTGGTTCCGCGCTGAGCGAATAAACGCCTCCGTAACCGGCTGACGCTGCTCGCCATCGCGCACGGCGGCGTACAGCCGGCTCCACAGTCCTTCCCCCAGGGTTTTGGTGACCACCAGACCCTGGCGTTCAAAGCTCTCCACCACCCAGTGCGGCAGCGCCGCGATACCCATGCTGGCCGCCACCATCTGGATCAGCAGCAGGGTGTTATCCACGCTTTTCAGCTGCGGGCTGATGCCTGCCGGCTGCAGGAAATGACGCCAGATATCCAGGCGGCTGCGCTGAACCGGGTAAATCAGCAGCGTTTCTGTCGCCAGATCTTCCGGCGTAATGCGCGTTTTGGCCGCCAGCGGATGGTCCGGCGCCAGCACCAGACGCACCTCAAAATCGAACATCGGCGAATAGTGCAGGCCGCTGCGCGGCAGGATGTCGGACGTCATCACCAGATCCAGCTCGCCCTGCTGGAGCGAGGGCTGCGGGTCGAACGTCACGCCGGATTTAAAGTCCATTTCCACCTGCGGCCACTTCTGGCGGAAGTTCTCAAGCGCGGGGGTCAGCCACTGAATACAGCTGTGGCACTCAATGGCGATCCGCAGTTTGGTCTGCTGCGGCTCGTTACACGCCTGCAGCGCGCTGGCGATCTGCGGCAGTACCTGATTCGCCAGTTGAAGAAGAATTTCACCCTGCGGCGTAAAGCGCAAAGGCTGGCTCTTACGCACAAAAAGACGAAATCCGAGGCGTTGTTCCAGATCGCTGAACTGGTGAGAAAGGGCGGACTGGGTCTGGTGCAGCGTGGCCGCCGCCGCCGCGAGCGAACCGCAATTCCGCAACGCTTGTAGCGTTTTCAGGTGTTTAATCTCGATCATGAAAGTCCTTCACTCCGCCATGAACATTTTGCGCTTGAGGAATATACAGTACCTGCCAATTATAGATGTGTAAACATCTGGACGTCTAAATAACAAATTTGACAAGGGGCATACCATGACAATCCGCACTCACACTCTCGGTTTTCCTCGCGTTGGCCTGCGTCGCGAGCTGAAAAAAGCGCAAGAAAGCTACTGGGCGGGCAACGCCTCCCGTGAAGAACTCCTGGCGGTGGGGCGGGAGCTGCGCGCCCGTCACTGGGATCAGCAAAAACAGGCGGGTATTGACCTGCTGCCGGTGGGCGATTTCGCCTGGTACGACCATGTTCTGACGACCAGCCTGCTGCTGGGCAACGTGCCGGCTCGTCATCAGAACAAAGATGGATCGGTGGATATCGACACCCTGTTCCGCATCGGCCGTGGCCGCGCGCCAACGGGTGAGCCAGCGGCAGCGGCGGAAATGACCAAGTGGTTTAACACCAACTATCACTATATGGTGCCGGAGTTCGTCAAAGGTCAGCAGTTTACGCTGACCTGGACGCAGCTTCTGGACGAAGTGGATGAAGCGCTGGCGCTGGGCCACCAGGTGAAGCCCGTATTGCTGGGGCCGGTAACCTACCTGTGGCTGGGTAAAGTGAAGGGCGAACAATTTGACCGCCTCAGCCTGCTGAACGATATTCTGCCGGTATATAAGCAGGTGCTGATTGAGCTGGGCAAGCGCGGCATTCAGTGGGTGCAAATCGACGAACCCGCGCTGGTGCTGGAGCTGCCGCAGGAGTGGCTCGATGCCTTCAAACCGGCGTATGACGCGCTCACCGGCCAGGTGAAGCTGCTGCTGACCACCTATTTCGAGGGCGTGACGCCAAACCTCGACACTATCACCGCGCTGCCGGTTCAGGGCCTGCACGTTGACCTGGTTCACGGTAAGGACGATGTCGCAGAGCTGCACGAGCGCCTGCCTGAGGAGTGGTTGCTCTCCGCCGGTCTGGTCAACGGCCGTAACGTCTGGCGCGCCGATCTGAGCGAGAAATACGCCCAAATTAAAGACATCGTCGGTAAACGCGAGCTGTGGGTGGCTTCATCCTGCTCGCTGCTGCACAGTCCGATCGATCTGAGCGTGGAGACCCGTCTCGACCCTGAAGTGAAGAGCTGGTTTGCCTTCGCCCTGCAAAAATGTGAAGAGCTGGCACTGCTGCGCGACGCGCTCAACAGCGGCGATACGGCGGCGATTACCGACTGGAGCGCACCGATTCAGGCGCGTCGTCACTCGGCTCGCGTGCACAACCCGGCGGTGGAAAAACGTCTGGCGGCCATCACCGCCCGGGACAGCCAGCGTCAGAGCCCGTACGAGGTACGTGCCGAAGCCCAGCGCGCCCGCTTCAATCTTCCCGCGTGGCCGACCACGACCATCGGTTCATTCCCGCAAACTACCGAGATCCGCGGCCTGCGTCTGGACTTCAAAAAGGGCAATCTGGACGCGAATCATTACCGCACCGGCATTGCGGAACACATCAAGCAGGCGATTATCGAGCAGGAACGCCTCGGGCTGGACGTGCTGGTGCACGGCGAAGCCGAGCGTAACGACATGGTCGAATACTTCGGTGAACACCTGGACGGCTTCGTCTTTACCCAGAATGGCTGGGTGCAGAGCTACGGCTCCCGCTGCGTGAAGCCGCCGGTGGTCATTGGGGACGTCAGCCGCCCGGAACCGATCACGGTGGAGTGGGCGAAGTACGCCCAGTCCCTGACCGACAAGCCGGTAAAAGGCATGCTGACCGGCCCGGTGACCATTCTCTGCTGGTCGTTCCCGCGCGAAGACGTGACCCGTGAAACCATCGCCAAACAGATCGCGCTGGCGCTGCGTGATGAAGTGGCGGATCTGGAGGCGGCGGGGATTGGCATCATCCAGATTGACGAACCGGCGCTGCGCGAAGGTTTGCCGCTGCGCCGCAGCGACTGGGATGCTTACCTGCAGTGGGGCGTGGAAGCGTTCCGCATCAACGCCGCAGTGGCGAAGGACGACACCCAGATCCACACCCATATGTGTTACTGCGAATTTAATGACATCATGGATTCGATTGCCGCGCTGGATGCAGACGTGATCACCATCGAGACCTCGCGTTCAGACATGGAGCTGCTGGAGTCGTTTGAAGAGTTCGACTACCCGAACGAAATTGGGCCGGGCGTATATGACATTCACTCCCCGAACGTGCCGAGCGTGGAGTGGATTGAAGCGCTGCTGAGGAAAGCTGCCCAGCGTATCCCGGCAGAACGCCTGTGGGTAAACCCGGACTGCGGCCTGAAAACCCGCGGCTGGTCGGAGACACGTGCGGCGCTCGCCAACATGGTGAAGGCGGCGCAGAATTTGCGTCAGGCTTGATGACACGCAGGCCCGGTAAGGCGCAGTCGCCACCGGGCTTTTTTTATGCTTTCTTCCCACCGTACTGGCTAAACCATGCCAGCATTCTCTGCCAGCCATCTTTCGCGGATTCCGCGTGATAGCTCGGACGATAATCGGCATTAAACGCGTGTCCGGCATCGGGATACACCACGATTTCGGCCTTCGCGTTCGCCGCCCGCAGCGCGTGGCGCATCGTCTCGACGGTATCAAGCGGAATGCCGGTATCCTGGCCACCATATAGCCCTAACACCGGGGCATTGAGATCGGTAGCGATATCAACCGGATGCTTCGGTGAGTTCAGCGTCTTTTCGCCCACCAGTTTGCCGTACCAGGCAACGGCGGCTTTCAACTGCGGGTTATGCGCGGCATACAGCCAGCTAATGCGTCCACCCCAGCAGAAACCGGTGACCATTAAGCGGTGCGGGTCGCCGCCGTTGCGCGCCGCCCAGCTGGCGACATGGTCGAGGTCTGCCAGCACCTGCGCGTCCGGCACTTTGCTGACCAGGTTGCTGAACAGCGTCGGGATATCACTGTAGTCATTCGGATCGCCCTGACGGAAGTAGAGCTCTGGCGCAACGGCCAGATAACCCTCCAGCGCCAGGCGGCGGCAGAGGTCGCGAATATGTTCGTGAACGCCGAAAATCTCCTGAACCACAATCACGATGGGTAGCGGGCCGTCTGCTGACTTTGGCCGCGCGTGATATGCAGGCATATTTTCCCCCTGAGAGGGGATGGAGGTCTCGCCTGCCGTAATGGCCTCTTCTGAGGTTGAGACGATAGTTGAAGCATGCGGAGCCGCAGCAGGTGCAAATCCGGTTTTTTCAGTCATGGCATTCTCCGTACCAATGAGTTAGCGCAAAGGTAAATATAGACACCAGGTTAACAACTCACAGTGCCTTAAACGGTCTATCTTTTGTGCAGCACCCGACGATATAACTTGTTAATGTGATGTGAATCACTTTTTGATGGAAATTCAATGCAATCATTTTCATTCATGGTGAGATGCGTCACGAAATTATGCTTACCGCTTCTGTAAAGTACCGTTTTACTTCTTCTGACTAACCGACCCACAGAGGAGTCACCTATGTCTAAGTCTGATGTTTTTCATCTCGGCCTCACTAAAAACGATTTACAAGGGGCTACGCTCGCTATCGTCCCTGGCGACCCAGAGCGTGTGGAAAAGATCGCCGCGCTGATGGATAAGCCGGTCAAGCTGGCTGCCCATCGTGAATTCACCACCTGGCGCGCAGAGCTGGATGGCAAAGCGGTGATTGTGTGCTCTACCGGTATCGGTGGCCCGTCTACCTCTATTGCCGTGGAAGAGCTGGCGCAGCTGGGCATTCGTACTTTCCTGCGTATCGGCACCACCGGCGCGATTCAGCCGCACATCAACGTCGGCGACGTGCTGGTGACGACCGCATCCGTGCGTCTGGACGGCGCAAGCCTGCACTTTGCACCGATGGAATTCCCGGCAGTGGCTGACTTCGAGTGCACCACCGCGTTGGTTGAAGCGGCGAAATCCGTGGGCGCAACCACTCATGTGGGCGTAACTGCCTCTTCTGATACCTTCTATCCGGGCCAGGAGCGTTACGACACCTTCTCAGGCCGCGTAGTGAGCCGCTTCAAAGGCTCAATGGAAGAGTGGCAATCCATGGGCGTGATGAACTACGAGATGGAATCCGCAACGCTGCTGACCATGTGCGCAAGCCAGGGTCTGCGTGCCGGTATGGTGGCGGGCGTTATCGTCAACCGCACCCAGCAGGAGATCCCGAACGCCGAAACCATGAAGCAGACAGAAAGTCACGCGGTGAAAATCGTGGTTGAAGCGGCTCGCCGCCTGATCTAGTCCTCCTCTCTGAGATAAAAGGCCGACGCGTTCGGCCTTTATTTTTTGCGTAGCGCCTCGCAGGAAAACCCTTTCAAACTGGACGTTTATACAGCACAATCTTATTTTGTGCGGGTAATACGTTGATGCAGGGGGCGTTATGGATATCTCAATCCTGATTTATGCGGTAATTGCGCTGGCTGGCGTGGCGATAGGCTGGCTGATATCCAGCTATCAGCATGCACAGCAGAAGGCCGAGCAGTTGGCTGAACGCGAAGAGATCGTCGCCGATTTAAGCGCCGCAAAACAACAGCTTGCGCTGACCGACCACTGGCGCGACGAGTGTGAACTGCTCAATAACGAACTGCGTAACCTGCGCGACATCAACACCTCGCTGGAGGCCGATCTCCGCGAAGTGACTACCCGCCTTGAATCCACCCAGCTGCACGCCGAAGACAAAATCCGCCAGATGATCAACAGCGAGCAGCGCCTCAGCGAGCAGTTCGAGAACCTCGCCAACCGTATTTTTGAGCACAGCAACCGCCGCGTTGATGAGCAAAATCGCCAGAGCCTGAACAGCCTGCTGACGCCGCTGCGCGAACAGCTGGACGGCTTTCGCCGTCAGGTACAGGACAGCTTTGGTCAGGAAGCCCGCGAACGCCACACGCTGGCGCATGAGATCCGCAATCTTCAACAGCTGAATGCCCAGATGGCGCAGGAGGCGGTCAACCTGACGCGGGCGCTGAAAGGCGATAACAAAACCCAGGGTAACTGGGGGGAAGTGGTGCTCACCCGCGTGCTGGAGGCCTCTGGCCTGCGGGAAGGGTATGAATACGAAACGCAGGTGAGTATCGAAAACGATGCCCGCTCGCGAATGCAGCCGGATGTGATTGTGCGTCTGCCGCAGGGCAAAGATGTGGTCATTGACGCCAAAATGACGCTGGTGGCCTATGAGCGCTACTTCAACGCTGAAGACGACTATACGCGCGAATCGGCGCTGCAGGAGCACATTGCCTCCGTGCGTAACCATATTCGCCTGCTGGGTAGAAAGGATTATCAGCAACTGCCTGGGCTGCGCTCGCTGGACTACGTGCTGATGTTTATCCCGGTCGAACCCGCGTTTTTGCTGGCGCTCGACAGACAGCCCGAACTGATCACCGAAGCGCTGAAAAATAACATTATGCTGGTCAGCCCCACCACGCTGCTGGTGGCCTTACGCACCATTGCTAACCTGTGGCGCTACGAACACCAGAGCCGTAACGCGCAGCAGATTGCCGACCGCGCCAGCAAGCTGTACGACAAAATGCGCCTCTTCGTGGACGACATGACCTCCGTCGGGCAAAGCCTGGATCGTGCGCAGGATAACTACCGCCAGGCGATGAAAAAGCTCTCCTCCGGGCGTGGCAATCTGCTTGCGCAGGCTGAAGCATTCCGCAGCCTGGGAGTGGAGGTTAAACGCGAGATTAATCCGGAATTGGTCGAACAGGCCACAGCGCAGGACGAAGAGTTCCGACTGCGTGAGGGCGGGGATGAACAAAATACCCCCAACCAGGACAACGATTTAGCGGCGGATTTATCGCCAGACGAGCAGCCAGCGCGTTTCTTTCGCGGTGGTTGAATCGTAGGGCAATTGCGCCCAATCTGTTACACTTCACGAACATTTGACTGATTAGCAGGCTCTGAGATGGTTGACGATTCACAAGACACGACGCACTTTGGCTTTCAGACTGTAGCCAAAGCGCAGAAAGCTGACATGGTGGCCCACGTATTTCATTCCGTGGCGGCGAAGTACGATGTGATGAATGACTTGATGTCGTTCGGCATTCATCGCTTGTGGAAGCGCTTCACCATCGACTGCAGCGGTGTGCGTCGTGGACAAACGGTTCTCGATCTGGCTGGCGGTACGGGCGATCTGACGGCGAAATTCTCCCGTCTGGTGGGCGAAACCGGTCGCGTTGTACTGGCTGATATTAATGACTCCATGCTTAAAATGGGACGCGAAAAGCTGCGTAACATCGGCGTGGTGGGTAACGTGGAATACGTGCAGGCCAACGCCGAAGCGCTGCCGTTCCCGGACAATACTTTTGACTGCATCACGATTTCCTTCGGTCTGCGTAACGTCACCGATAAAGAAAAAGCGCTGCGTTCCATGTACCGCGTGTTGAAGCCGGGTGGACGCCTGCTGGTGCTCGAGTTCTCTAAACCGATTATCGACCCGCTGAGCAAAGCCTACGACGCATATTCCTTCCACGTGCTGCCGCGTATTGGCGAACTGGTGGCAAACGACGCGGAAAGCTATCGCTATCTGGCGGAATCAATTCGCATGCATCCGGATCAGGACACCTTAAAAGCCATGATGCAGGATGCGGAATTTGAGAACGTTGAGTACTTCAACATGACGGCGGGTGTCGTCGCGCTGCATCGCGGTTACAAATTCTGAGTGGAGGTGTCCCGTGCCCTTTAAACCCTTAGTCACCGCAGGCATCGAGAATGTGCTGAATGCCTTCCTGTATCGCGCTCCGGCGCTGAAAGCCGCACGTCAGCGGCTAAACGGGAAGGTACTGCGCATTGTGTTAAAAGAGTTCTCGACGCCGCTCGTGCTGGTTTTCAGCGAACGTCAGCTTGACGTTCTGGGTGAGTGGGAAGGTGAAGCTGATTGCTCGGTCATTACCCATATGAGCGTGCTGCCAAAACTGCGCGATCGCCAGCAATTAACGGCGCTTATCCGCAGCGGTGAGCTGGAAGTGGAAGGCGACATCCAGGTCGTGCAGAACTTCGTTGCGCTCAGCGATCTGGCTGAGTTTGACCCGGCAGAGCTGCTGGCGCCTTTTATTGGCGACATCGCCGCTGAAGGGATCGGGAAAGTTATTCATGGCGGCACGGCGTTCCTGCGCAAAAATCTGCAACGCCAACAGCGTTATGCCGCAGAAGTGCTGACCGAAGAGTGGCGCATGGCGCCCGGGCCGCTGGAAGTTGCGTGGTTCGCAGAAGAGACGGCCGCGGTTGAACGTGCGGTTGATGCCCTAAGCAAACGGCTGGAAAAACTGGAGGGCAAATGACGCCTGGTGAAATTCGGCGCCTCTATTTTATCATCCACACCTTTTTGAGTTACGGGCTCGACGAGCTCATCCCCAAAATGCGTATCACGCTGCCGCTCAGGATCTGGCGGCGGACGCTGTTCTGGATGCCAAATCGCCATAAAGGTCAGCCGCTGGGTGAACGCCTGCGTCTGGCGCTGCAGGAGCTCGGCCCGGTATGGATTAAGTTCGGACAGATGCTCTCAACTCGCCGCGATCTCTTCCCGCCGCACATTGCCGATGAACTGGCGATGCTGCAGGACCGTGTCGCCCCGTTTGACGGGGTGAGAGCGAAGAAACAGATCGAGGAGGCGATGGGTAACCTTCCCGTTGAAACCTGGTTTGACGATTTCGAAATAGAACCGCTGGCGTCGGCTTCTATCGCTCAGGTGCACACTGCGCGTCTGAAAGAGAACGGCAAAGAGGTGGTGATCAAGGTGATCCGCCCGGATATCCTGCCGATCATCAAAGCCGACATGAAGCTAATTTATCGTCTGGCGCGCTGGGTTCCGCGTCTGCTGCCGGACGGCCGTCGACTGCGCCCGATGGAAGTGGTGCGGGAATATGAAAAAACGCTGATTGATGAGCTTAATCTGCTGCGAGAATCGGCAAACGCCATTCAGCTGCGCCGCAATTTTGAAAACAGCCCGATGCTCTACGTGCCTGAAGTCTATTCAGACTATTGCAGCCAGAACATGATGGTCATGGAGCGCATCTACGGTATTCCGGTTTCGGATGTGGTGGCCCTGGAGAAGCAGGGAACGAACATGAAGCTGCTGGCCGAACGTGGCGTGCAGGTCTTCTTTACCCAGGTATTCCGCGACAGTTTTTTCCATGCGGACATGCATCCGGGCAATATCTTCGTGAGCTATGAGCATCCTGAGGATCCGAAATACATCGGTATCGACTGCGGAATTGTGGGCTCGCTGAATAAAGAAGATAAACGTTATCTGGCTGAGAACTTCATCGCCTTCTTCAACCGCGACTACCGTAAGGTGGCCGAGCTGCATGTGGATTCCGGCTGGGTTCCGCCAGACACCAACGTCGAAGAGTTCGAGTTTGCTATCCGTACCGTTTGCGAACCGATTTTTGAAAAACCGCTAGCAGAGATCTCTTTTGGACACGTGCTGTTAAACCTGTTCAATACGGCCCGCCGCTTTAATATGGAAGTTCAGCCACAGTTAGTTTTACTTCAGAAAACATTACTTTACGTTGAGGGTGTAGGTCGACAACTCTATCCTCAGTTAGACTTGTGGAAGACGGCTAAACCTTTCCTGGAATCCTGGATTAAGGATCAGGTTGGCCTTCCAGCGCTGGTGCGTTCGCTGAAAGAGAAAGGACCGTTCTGGATCGAAAAAATGCCTGAAATTCCTGAACTGGTTTACGACAGTTTGCGTCAGAGCAAGAATCTTCAGCACAGCATGGATAAAATCGCCCGCGAGCTTCAGTCCAGCCGTGTGCGCCAGGGACAGTCACGCTACCTCTTTGGCATTGGCGCAACGCTGCTGCTGAGCGGTACGTTGCTGCTGATCAACCGTCCTGACTGGCAGATGATGCCCGCCTGGCTGATGGCTGGCGGGGTTGTTGTCTGGCTTGCAGGATGGAGAAAAACGCGCTGAGTTTGCATCGCCATCGACAGGTCGCATACGTATAATGCGACCTGACCAATTAATCATCTATCCCTGAGGAATATGTATGGGTGGTATCAGTATCTGGCAATTAGTCATTATTGCCGTCATCGTTGTGCTGCTGTTTGGCACCAAAAAGCTCGGTTCTATTGGTTCCGATCTGGGCGCGTCTATCAAAGGCTTCAAGAAAGCAATGAGCGATGATGAGAGCAAGCAGGATAAAACCAGCCAGGACGCTGACTTTACTGCTAAATCCATCTCCGATAAGCAGGAAGATGCCAAAAAGGAAGACGCTAAACGCCACGATAAAGAGCAGGTGTAAGTCGTGTTCGACATTGGTTTTAGTGAGCTGCTGCTGGTCTTTGTGATTGGTCTGATCGTGCTGGGGCCGCAGCGTCTGCCGGTAGCGGTGAAAACCGTCGTGGGCTGGGTTCGAGCGCTAAGATCGCTGGCTTCGACCGTTCAGAACGAGCTGGCGCAGGAACTTAAGCTGCAGGAGTTTCAGGAAAGCCTGAAAAAGGTTGAGAAGGCGAGCATGGATAACCTGACGCCGGAACTGAAAGCCTCAATGGATGAGCTGCGCGAAGCGGCGGAATCCATGAAGCGCTCTTACAGCGTTAACGATCCTGAAAAAGCGAGCGATGAAGCGAACACTATTCATAACCCGGTGGTGAAGGACAGCGAAGCGCAGCGTGAGGGCGTGACGCCAGCGAGTGCGGAGCACCAGGCCGCAGCGCCTGAACAAACGCCGCAGGAAACTGAACTGAAAAAACAGGCGCAGCCGGAAGAGCCGGTTGTAAAAGCGGCTGAAGCGAAACCCGCCGCGCCCGTTTCCGAATCATCCCCCTCGTCGAGTGATAAAGCGTAACTATGGCAGTAGATGATACCCAACCGCTTATTACGCACCTGATTGAGCTGCGTAAGCGCCTGTTAAACTGCATTATTGCGGTATTCCTCATATTCCTGTGCCTGGTCTATTTCGCCAACGATATTTATCAGGTGGTTTCTGCGCCGCTGATCAAGCAGATGCCGCTGGGGGCAACGATGATTGCAACAGACGTTGCATCACCGTTTTTCACCCCTATTAAGCTCACCTTCTGGGTGTCGTTGATTGCGTCTGCACCCGTCATCCTTTATCAGGTATGGGCATTTGTGGCGCCAGCACTGTACAGGCACGAACGTAAACTGGTGATCCCGCTGCTGGTCTCCAGTTCGCTGCTGTTCTATATCGGCATGGCGTTTGCCTACTTCGTTGTCTTCCCGCTGGCCTTTGGCTTCCTGACGCATACCGCGCCGGAAGGGGTTCAGGTATCGACGGATATCGCCAGCTACCTCAGCTTTGTGATGGCGCTGTTTATGGCGTTCGGTGTGGCGTTTGAAGTGCCGGTGGCCATTGTGCTGCTCTGCTGGGTTGGGGTAACCACCCCTGATGACCTGCGTAAGAAACGTCCCTATATTCTGGTGGGCGCCTTCGTAGTCGGCATGCTGTTGACGCCGCCGGACGTCTTCTCACAAACGCTGCTGGCAATACCGATGTACTGCCTGTTTGAGGTTGGCGTATTCTTCTCGCGTTTCTACGTGGGAAAAGGACGCCGGTCGGACGATGAAGACGATGCGTCCGAAAAGACCACTGAAGAGTAAAACCAGCCGCCCGTCAGGGCGGTTGTTCTATGGGGAATCGCATGTTTGATATCGGACTCAACCTGACCAGCTCGCAGTTTGCGAAAGATCGTGACGAGGTGGTTGCGCGTGCTTTTGAGGCTGGCGTAAAAGGGCTGCTCCTGACCGGGACCAACCTGCATGAGAGCGAGCAGGCGCTGCTGCTGGCGCAACGCTATCAACACTGCTGGTCAACCGCAGGCGTCCACCCTCATGACAGCAGCCAGTGGACGGCGGAGAGCGCAGAAACCCTGCGCACACTGGCAAAAACGGCAGAGGTGGTGGCTATTGGCGAGTGCGGGCTCGATTTTAACCGCAACTTCTCGACGCCTGAAGAACAGGAAAAGGCGTTCACTGCCCAGCTTGCGCTGGCGGCAGAGCTTGAAATGCCCGTCTTTATGCACTGTCGCGATGCGCATGAACGTTTTCTCGCACTGCTGGACCCGTGGCTGGATAAACTGCCCGGCGCAGTGCTCCACTGCTTCACCGGGTCTCGCCAGGAAGCGCTGGATTGCCTGAACCGCGGTTTGTATCTGGGGATCACCGGTTGGGTGTGTGATGAGCGCCGAGGGCTTGAGCTTCGCGAGCTGCTGCCGATAATCCCGGCAGACCGTTTGCTTCTTGAAACCGATGCGCCATACCTGCTGCCGCGAGATATGAAGCCCAAACCGGCATCGCGGCGAAACGAGCCCGCCTTGCTGGGGCACATTGTTGAGCGCGTAGCGCACTGGCGTGGAGAGGGTCCGCACTGGCTTTCCGCGCAGACGGATGACAACGTGCGTCGCCTGTTCGGGATAAACGTTTAAACTTTGCGGAAGTCGGTGTTTTTCACGCTCTGCAGCACCTGCTTGTTCAGCAGATTGAGCAACAGCATGGAGCGCGCTTCACCGTCCGGCTCGGCGAAAATCGCCTGCAGGCCTTCGAATGCGCCTTCGGTAATGACGACGCTATCACCCGCGTAAGGGGTTTCCGGGTCGGTGATCCCTTCAGGCTGTTGATAAACAGACAGCTGATGAATGACGGTCGACGGAACGGTTGCCGGGTGGGCACCAAAACGAACGAAGTGGCTGACGCCGCGCGTTGCGCTGATGGTAGTGGTGTGGATCACCTCAGGGTCGAACTCCACGAACAGATAGTTCGGGAATAAAGGCTCACTGACGGTTGTGCGCTTCCCGCGCTGCATTTTTTCAAGCGTGATCACGGGTGTCAGACAATTTACAGACTGACGTTCAAGATGTTCCTGCGCGCGCTGAAGTTGCCCGCGTTTGCAATACAGTAAATACCAGGCCTGCATAATCACTCTTTCCCTTAGTTCGGGGCGCAAGCATATCAAAACCCTGGAGGGATCGCTAAGTTGATTATAATGGGGGAAATTCGAACACAGCGGATAAGTTCACGCTAATTTAACAAAATTACAGCATCAAGCAGGCTTACGCCGTATAATGAAGCGCTTACAGAGAGGCCATGACTAACTGCATGAAATACCACGATCTCCGCGACTTCCTGACGCTGCTGGAAAAGCAGGGTGAACTGAAACGCATTACACTTCCTGTTGATCCTTATCTGGAAATGACAGAAATTGCTGACCGCACCCTGCGTGCCGGTGGCCCTGCATTACTGTTTGAAAATCCAAAAGGTTACTCAATGCCGGTGCTGTGCAACCTGTTTGGCACCCCGCGTCGTGTCGCGCTGGGAATGGGGCAGGAAGACGTTACCGCGCTGCGTGAAGTGGGGAAACTGCTGGCATTTCTGAAAGAGCCTGAGCCACCGAAAGGTTTCCGCGATCTGTTCGATAAGCTGCCGCAGTTTAAGCAGGTGTTGAACATGCCCACCAAACGCCTGCGCGGCGCGCCGTGTCAGCAGAAAGTGCTGGAAGGCGATGCGGTGGATCTCACCAAAATCCCTATCATGCAGTGCTGGCCTGAAGATGCTGCGCCGCTGATCACCTGGGGCCTCACCGTGACGCGCGGACCGCATAAAGAGCGGCAAAACCTCGGTATTTATCGCCAGCAGCTGATTGGCAAGAATAAGCTCATCATGCGCTGGCTGTCGCACCGCGGCGGCGCGCTGGATTTCCAGGAGTGGTGTGCTGCACATCCGGGTGAACGGTTCCCGGTGTCTGTCGCGTTAGGTGCCGATCCGGCCACCATTCTGGGGGCGGTTACGCCCGTACCGGATACGCTCTCTGAATATGCGTTTGCTGGCCTGCTGCGCGGGACTAAAACCGAGGTCGTGAAGTGTATCTCCAACGATCTCGAAGTGCCGGCCAGCGCCGAAATTGTGCTGGAAGGTTACATTGAGCAGGGTGAAATGGCGCCAGAAGGCCCATACGGCGACCATACCGGCTATTACAACGAAGTGGATAACTTCCCGGTGTTTACCGTCACGCATGTTACTCAACGTGAAGATGCGATTTATCACTCCACCTATACTGGCCGCCCACCGGATGAACCGGCGGTGCTCGGCGTGGCGCTGAACGAAGTATTTGTGCCGATCCTGCAAAAGCAGTTCCCGGAAATCGTTGATTTTTATCTGCCGCCTGAAGGATGCTCGTATCGCATGGCGGTGGTCACGATGAAGAAGCAGTATCCCGGACATGCTAAACGCGTGATGATGGGCGTATGGTCTTTCCTGCGCCAGTTTATGTATACCAAATTTGTTATTGTCTGCGATGATGACGTTAACGCCCGTGACTGGAACGACGTTATCTGGGCGATAACCACGCGAATGGATCCTGCGCGTGATACGGTGTTAGTCGAAAATACGCCGATAGATTATCTGGATTTTGCCTCGCCGGTTTCCGGTCTTGGCTCAAAGATGGGACTGGATGCCACAAATAAATGGCCTGGCGAAACCGACCGTGAATGGGGTCGCCCGATCAAAAAAGATCCTGCTGTGACCGCGCGAATTGACGCGATCTGGGACGAACTGGCCATAATGAATAACGGTAAACCCTGAGCTGACCGTTAAGCCCTATAGACTTCCCGACAGAGAGAGCGAATGACAACCTTAAGCTGTAAAGTGACGTCGGTAGATGCTATTACCGACACCGTATATCGCGTCCGTTTGGTTCCTGAAGCGGCATTCTCATTCCGTGCCGGCCAGTACCTGATGGTAGTGATGGATGAGCGTGATAAGCGTCCTTTCTCTATGGCTTCTACGCCAGCAGAGCAGGAATTTATTGAGCTGCATATTGGTGCGTCTGAGCTTAACCTGTACGCGATGGCCGTGATGGACCGCATCCTGAAAGAGCGTGAGATTGTGGTCGACATTCCTCACGGCGACGCGTGGTTGCGTGATGACGAAGACCGTCCGCTGATTCTGATCGCGGGCGGTACGGGCTTCTCCTATGTGCGCTCTATTCTGTTGACCGCGCTGGCGCGTAATCCAGACCGTGACATCACCATCTACTGGGGCGGCCGTGAAGAGAAGCACCTGTACGACCTGTCTGAACTGGAAGCGCTGAGCGTTAACCATCCTAACCTGCGCATTGAGCCAGTGGTCGAGCAGCCGGAAGAGGGCTGGCGTGGACGTAGCGGGACGGTGCTGACGGCGGTACTGCAGGATCACGGCACGCTGGCGGGACATGATATCTACATTGCAGGCCGTTTCGAGATGGCGAAAATTGCCCGCGACCTGTTCTGTAACGAACGCGATGCGCGTGAAGATCGCCTGTTTGGCGATGCGTTTGCCTTCATTTAAATAAAAAACCCGCCCCTGACAGGCGGGAAGAACGGCAACTAAACTGTCTCTCTTCGCCAATGACGCCATAACTGCGTTGGCTGCGCTCGTTCACCCGAATCACTTACTAATGTAAGCTCATCGGGATTCGCTCGCTTGCCGCCTTGTTCTGACGTCATTGGCTTTGAGATACTTTTCCTTACTTACACTCTCTCAAACACCGTCGCGATACCCTGACCCAGGCCGATACACATCGTTGCCAGACCAAACTGGGCATCTTTGCGTTCCATCAGGTTAATCAGCGTCGTGCTGATACGCGCCCCGGAACAGCCCAGCGGGTGACCGAGGGCGATCGCGCCGCCGTTGAGGTTAATCTTCTCGTCGATCTGCTCCATCAGCCCCAGATCTTTAATGCACGGCAGGATCTGCGCGGCAAACGCTTCGTTCATCTCGAACAGATCGATATCGCTGGCAGTTAAGCCCGCTTTTTTCAGCGCCAGCTTCGAGGCCGGAACCGGGCCGTAACCCATGATTGAAGGATCGCAGCCCACCACCGCCATCGAACGCACGCGAGCGCGTGGCGTCAGGCCCAATTCGCGGGCGCGGCTTTCGCTCATCACCAGCATCGCGGCGGCACCGTCGGACAGCGCCGACGACGTCCCTGCCGTTACCGTACCGGTGACCGGATCAAATGCCGGACGCAGGGTAGAAAGCGCTTCGACCGTCGTTTCCGGGCGAATAACTTCGTCGTAGCTGAACTGCTTCAGTACGCCGTCTGCATCGTGGCCCCCGGTCGGGATGATCTCATTCTTGAAGGCACCGGACTGCGTGGCGGCCCAGGCGCGGGCGTGAGAGCGCGCGGCAAAAGCATCCTGCATTTCACGACTGATGCCGTGCAGGCGGGAGAGCATCTCGGCGGTCAGGCCCATCATTCCCGCAGCTTTCGCCACGTTGCGGCTCATGCCCGGGTGGAAATCGACCCCGTGGCTCATCGGCACGTGGCCCATGTGTTCAACGCCGCCGACCAGACAGGCCTGCGCATCGCCGGTCATGATCATGCGCGCCGCGTCGTGCAGGGCCTGCATCGACGAACCGCACAGGCGGTTGACGGAAACGGCCGGAACCGAATGCGGGATCTCCGCCAGCAGCGACGCGTTGCGGGCGATGTTGAATCCCTGCTCCAGCGTTTGCTGCACGCAGCCCCAGTAGATATCGTCGAGCGCTGCTGGGTCCAGCGCCGGGTTACGCGCCAGCAGGCTACGCATCAGGTGCGCGGAGAGATCTTCCGCTCGCACGTTACGGAACGCACCGCCTTTTGAACGGCCCATCGGGGTGCGAATCGCATCAACAATGACAACCTTTTCCATTGTGACTCCTTAAGCCGTTTTCAGCGCGCCAACCGGACGGGCTGGCTCAACTGCTGGATAGTAGGGTTCGTTATGGCGCGCTTTGTTACGCAGCCCTTCCGGCACTTCATAAAGCGGGCCGAGGTGCTGATACTGCTGCGCCATATCGAGATAGCGGGCGCTGCCGAGCGTATCCAGCCAGCGGAACGCGCCGCCGTGGAACGGAGGGAAGCCCAGGCCATATACCAACGCCATATCCGCTTCTGCCGGGCTGGCGATAATGCCTTCTTCCAGGCAACGGACCACTTCGTTGATCATCGGAATCATCATGCGGGCAATAATTTCGTCGTCGGTGAAGTCGCGTTTCGGCTGGCATACGTCGGCCAGCAGGCCATCCACCGCCGCATCTTCTTCTTTCTTCGGTTTGCCTTTGCTGTCTTCTTTATAACGCCAGAAGCCCAGGCCGTTTTTCTGTCCGAAGCGGTTGGCGTCAAAGAGGGCGTCAATGGCATCGCGATAATCTTTCTGCATGCGCTGCGGGAAGCCCGCCGCCATGACGGCCTGCGCGTGGTGGGCGGTATCAATGCCGACGACGTCCAGCAGATACGCCGGGCCCATCGGCCAGCCGAACTGTTTTTCCATTACTTTGTCGATTTTGCGGAAGTCCGCGCCGTCGCGCAGCAGCTGGCTGAAGCCGGCGAAGTACGGGAACAGCACGCGGTTGACGAAGAAGCCAGGGCAGTCATTAACGACGATCGGCGTTTTACCCATCTTGCTTGCCCACGCCACGACTTTAGCGATGGTTTCGTCAGAGGTTTTTTCTCCACGGATCACTTCGACCAGTGGCATACGGTGTACCGGGTTGAAGAAGTGCATTCCGCAGAAGTTTTCCGGACGCTTCAGCACGCTCGCCAGTTCGCTGATGGGGATGGTGGAGGTGTTTGAGGCCAGGACGGCGTCCGGGCGAACCTTGTCTTCCGTTTCCGCCAGCACCGCTTTTTTGACTTTCGGGTTCTCAACGACCGCTTCAACCACCACGTCCACACGGTCGAAACCGCTGTATTCCAGCACAGGCTGGATGGTTGAGATCACGCCTGCGAGCTTCAGCCCGTCAATTTTTCCGCGCTCAAGCTGTTTATTCAGCAGCTTGGCGGCTTCGGTCATGCCCAGCGTCAGAGATTTCTCGTTGATGTCTTTCATCACTACCGGCACGCCTTTCCAGGCCGACTGGTAAGCGATGCCGCCGCCCATAATACCGGCGCCGAGTACCGCCGCGTGTTTTGGCGTCTCAACGTTTTTGGTCAGCTGTTTGGCTTTGCCTTTCACGAACTGATCGTTGAGGAAGATGCCAACCAGCGCGCGGGCTTCATTGGTGTGCGCCAGTGGAACAAAGCTCTGGTTTTCCAGCTTCAGGGCTTCGTCGCGGCCAAAGCGGGCTGCCGCTTCAATGGTTTTCACCGCCGTGATTGGCGCCGGGTAGTGTTTACCCGCCGTCTGCATCACCATGCCTTTGGCGATGGTGAAGCTCATGGTGGCTTCAATCTTGCTAAGCTTTAACGGTTCCAGCTTCGGCTGGCGTTTGGCTTTCCAGTCGAGGTCGCCGTTAATCGCCTGACGCAGAATAGCGAGTGCACCTTCAACCAGCTTCTCTGGTTTCACGACGCCGTCGACCAGGCCGATTTTCTGCGCCTGTTCTGCACCCACGTCTTTACCAGCGGCAATGATTTCCAGGGCGCTGTCGGCGCCCAGCATGCGGGGCATACGCACGGAACCGCCAAAGCCCGGCATGATGCCCAGCTTGGTTTCCGGCAGGCCGATACGCAGGTCTGGCGTCGCCAGACGGTAGTCGGTCGCCAGCACGCACTCGCAGCCGCCGCCCAGCGCGTAGCCGTTCACGGCAGAGATCGTTGGAACAGGCAGATCTTCCAGACGATTAAAGACGCTGTTGGCAAAGTGCAGCCACTGGCTCAGCTGTTCTTCCGGAACCTGGAACAGCGAGAGGAATTCGGTGATATCGGCACCGACAATAAAGGCCGCTTTGTTAGAACGCAGCAGCAGCCCTTTTAATTCAGATTGCTTTTCAAGTACTTCCAGCGCCTGGCCAAGACTGGCCACCGTCGCGGTATCAAGCTTATTCACTGAGCCGGGGGCATCGAACACCAGTTCGGCAATGCCATCTTCCAGCCAGTTGAGGTACAGGGTGTCGCCTTTGTAAAGCATGTCAGTCTCCTGAATCCAGCAAGTGGATCTGGTCATACCAGATGAGACGGAGTGTGGAATTTATGTTAATAAAATGCAAATTACTCATTAAGAAATTGCTGCGTTGATCACGGTCGGTGGAAATCACGCAGCCGGAGTGAGGTGTGCTAAGATGCGATGACTTGAGGTCAAAAAAACGAAAGGAAGAATGATGGACTCACTGGCTTCGCTTTATAAAAATCATATCGTTACCCTACAGGAACGTACCCGCGATGTACTGGCCCGCTTCAAGCTGGATGCTCTTCTGATCCACTCCGGCGAGCTGATGAATACTTTTCTTGATGACCACGCCTATCCGTTTAAGGTTAACCCGCAGTTTAAAGCCTGGGTGCCGGTGACACAGGTTCCGAATTGCTGGCTGCTGGTGGACGGCGTGAACAAGCCGAAACTGTGGTTCTACCTGCCGGTTGATTACTGGCACAACGTCGAACCGCTGCCGACCTCTTTCTGGACCGAAGAAATTGAGGTGATCGCCCTGCCAAAAGCGGACGGCATTGGCAGCCAGCTGCCAGCGGCGCGCGGCAACATCGGCTACATTGGCCCTGTACCTGAACGTGCGCTCGGTCTGGATATTCCGGCTGACAAACTCAATCCGAAAGGCGTGCTGGATTACCTGCACTATTACCGCGCGTATAAAACCGACTATGAACTCTACTGCATGCGTGAAGCGCAAAAAACGGCGGTGAATGGTCACCGCGCCGCGCACGAAGCGTTCCAGTCAGGCATGAGCGAGTTCGATATCAACCTGGCCTACCTGACCGCAACCGGTCATCGTGACACCGACGTACCGTACAGCAACATCGTCGCGCTGAATGAGCATGCGTCTGTTCTCCACTACACCAAACTGGATCATCAGGTTCCGTCTGAGATGCGCAGCTTCCTGCTGGACGCAGGCGCAGAGTACAACGGCTATGCGGCCGATCTGACCCGCACCTGGGCGGCGAATGCGGATACCGATTTTGCGCAGCTTATTAAGGACGTAAACGACGAACAGCTGGCGTTGATTGGCACCATGAAGGCCGGAACCAGCTACGTGGATTACCACATCCAGTTCCATCAGCGCATTGCCAAACTGCTGCGTAAGCATCAGATTGTGAAAGACATGAGCGAAGAGGCGATGGTCGAAAACGACCTGACCGGGCCATTTATGCCGCACGGTATCGGCCACCCGCTGGGCCTGCAGGTTCACGACGTTGCGGGCTTCATGCAGGATGATACCGGCACGCACCTGGCGGCACCGTCTAAATATCCTTACCTGCGCTGCACCCGTATTCTTGAGCCGCGCATGGTATTGACCATCGAGCCGGGGATCTACTTTATTGAATCCCTGCTGGCGCCGTGGCGTGAAGGGCAGTTCAGCAAGCACTTCAACTGGGAAAAAATCGACGCGCTGAAACCGTTTGGCGGCATTCGTATCGAAGATAACGTGGTGGTTCACGAGAACGGTATCGAGAATATGACGCGAGACCTGAAGCTGGCCTGATGGAAAGCTGGCTGATACCGGCTGAACCGGTCACCTTTGTTGAGGAAATCAAGAAAAGCCGCTTTATTACGCTGCTGGCGCACACCGACGGCGTAGAGGCGGCGAAAGCGTTTGTCGAATCCGTTCGCGCGGAGCACCCTGACGCACGTCACCACTGCGTGGCGTGGGTGGCAGGGCCACCGGACGATTCGCAACAGCTCGGTTTTTCAGACGACGGTGAACCGGCGGGCACAGCCGGTAAACCCATGCTCTCCCAGCTGATGGGCAGCGGCGTGGGTGAAATTACCGCCGTGGTGGTGCGCTACTACGGCGGCATCCTGTTAGGTACGGGTGGGCTGGTAAAAGCGTATGGCGGCGGCGTTCAGCAGGCACTGAATATCCTGACGACCACCCGCAAAACGCCGCTCACCGAATATACTTTATTGTGCGATTACGCTCAGCTATCGGGCATTGAAACACTGCTCAAACAATTTAACGGCGTGATTGCGCACAGTGATTACCAGGCAATGGTGCAATTACGCGTGGCGCTTCCTCAGGCAGAACTGGCTGCTTTTTCAGCAAAACTGGCTGATTTCAGTCGCGGTTCGTTGCAATTGCTGCCGATTGAAGAATAATCCCCACCTCACTTTTTGAATACCAAAGGAAGCGGCAGAGATGCATTTTCGTGCCATAACCCGAATCGTTGGACTGCTGGTCATACTCTTTTCGGGGACGATGATTCTCCCTGGACTGGTGGCGCTTATCTACCGGGACGGCGCGGGGCGGGCTTTTACCCAGACCTTCTTTGTCGCGCTGGCGATCGGCTCGCTGCTGTGGTGGCCGAACCGTCGTCAGAAAGGTGAGCTGAAATCTCGCGAAGGCTTTCTGATTGTGGTCCTGTTCTGGACGGTGCTGGGAAGCGTCGGTTCGCTGCCCTTTATCTTCTCTGAGCAGCCTAACCTCAGCATCACGGATGCCTTTTTTGAATCGTTTTCTGGTTTAACGACCACCGGTGCGACGACGCTGGTGGGGCTGGATTCGTTACCCCACGCTATTCTCTTTTATCGCCAGATGCTGCAGTGGTTCGGGGGGATGGGGATCATCGTCCTGGCGGTGGCCATCCTGCCGATTCTGGGCGTCGGGGGGATGCAGCTGTACAGGGCTGAAATGCCGGGGCCGCTGAAAGACAACAAGATGCGTCCACGTATTGCCGAGACGGCGAAAACTCTGTGGCTGATTTATGTTTTGCTGACGGTAGCCTGCGCACTTGCGCTGTGGTTTGCCGGGATGCCTGCGTTTGATGCTATCGGGCACAGCTTCGCGACGATTGCCATTGGCGGGTTCTCCACTCACGATGCCAGCGTGGGCTACTTCGACAGCCCAACGATTAACACCATCATTGCGATTTTCCTGCTGATCTCCGGCTGTAACTACGGCCTGCACTTCTCTTTACTGAGCGGACGTAGCCTGAAGGTGTACTGGCGCGATCCTGAGTTCCGCATGTTCATTGGCGTCCAGCTTACCCTGGTCGTCATCTGCACCCTGGTGCTGTGGTTCCATGATGTTTACAACTCGGCGCTGACCACGCTCAATCAGGCGTTTTTCCAGGTGGTGTCGATGGCGACGACCGCCGGGTTTACCACGGACAGCATCGCGCGCTGGCCGCTGTTCCTGCCGGTACTTCTGCTGTGCTCCGCGTTTATCGGCGGCTGCGCCGGGTCGACGGGCGGTGGTCTGAAGGTGATTCGTATTCTGCTGCTGTTCAAGCAGGGGAACCGTGAGCTGAAGCGCCTGGTCCACCCGAATGCGGTCTACAGCATTAAGCTGGGGAACCGCGCGCTGCCGGAACGTATCCTCGAAGCGGTGTGGGGGTTCTTCTCGGCGTATGCGCTGGTCTTTATCGTCAGCATGCTGGCTATCATCGCGACGGGAGTGGATGATTTCTCCGCCTTTGCGTCCGTCGTCGCAACACTGAACAACCTCGGGCCTGGCCTGGGGGTTGTGGCGGATAACTTTGCCAGCATGAACCCGGTTGCGAAATGGATCCTTATTGCCAATATGCTGTTTGGTCGCCTTGAGGTCTTTACGCTGCTGGTACTGTTTACCCCAACATTCTGGCGCGAATAAGGAGCCGTTGATGAAAACACTGATTCTTTTCTCTACGCGAGACGGACAAACGCGTGAGATTGCCGCGTATCTGGCGTCGGAATTAAAAGAGCTGGGCATTTACTCGGATGTGGTGAACCTGAATCGCGCGGAGGAGATTGCCTGGCAGGAGTACGATCGCGTGGTGATTGGCGCCTCCATTCGTTACGGACACTTCCATCCGGCGCTGGATCGCTTTGTGAAAAAGCATACGGCGGTACTCAACACATTGCCGGGCGCGTTTTACTCGGTCAATCTGGTTGCCCGTAAAGCTGAGAAGCGTACGCCGCAGACCAACAGCTACACGCGCAAGTTTTTGCTCGGCTCGCCGTGGCAGCCAGACCTGTGCGCCGTCTTTGCCGGTGCGCTACGCTATCCTCGCTACCGCTGGTATGACCGCTTCATGATCCGCCTGATAATGAAGATGACGGGTGGCGAAACCGATACGCGTAAAGAAGTGGTTTATACCGACTGGTCGCAGGTGGCCAGTTTTGCGCGGGAAATTGCCCATTTAGCGGGCGATTCGCGACTTAAATAAGCGTTAAGTTTGAAAAGTGAGCGAACGAAAAGTTTTTTGTATTTTGTGCTTGTCACTTCAGAATAACTCCCTATAATGCGCCTCCACTGACACGGAACAACGGCACACACGCCGCCGGGTCAGCAGAGAAAAGCAAAATAAACGCTTGACTCTGAAGCGGGAAAGCGTAATATGCACACCCCGCGCCGCAGCGAAAACGAAGCGGCACTGCTCTTTAACA